>NC_015948.1:1996847-2329655 GCF_000223905.1 Haloarcula hispanica ATCC 33960 | reverse complement strand
CGCCGGACCGAGCCAGCACCCGGCGTATCTCACGCTCGCCGAGCGTCTCGTCTGTTTCCGAGGCCGGCGGGACGCCGAGCAGTTGCGTGAAGGCGTTCGCCGAGCCGTTGAAGACGACGATACCAGGATAGAACAGGTAGTAAAACAGCTTCATCGGCGGTGCGAGCAACAGTGAGAGCCGCTCGGTCTGGGCAATCGCGAACGTCTTCGGTGCGAGTTCGCCGAAGACGACGTGGAGGAACGTGATGATTGTAAACCCAATCGCGAACGCCACGAGGTGGAGGAGGGTCTCCGGCAGTATCGGTGCCAGAACAGGTTCCAGCAGCGCCGCCACGGCGGGCTCACCGACCCACCCCAGCCCCAGCGAGGCGAGCGTAATCCCGAGCTGGGTCACCGCGAGGTAGTTGTCCAAGTCCGCCATCACTGCCTGGAGCGAGCCCGCACCGGCTTTCCCCTCGTCAGCGAGCTGTTCGACAGAGGTGCCGCGAACGCGAACGAAGGCGAACTCCGCGGCGACGAAAAAGCCGTTCAGTCCCACGAGTACCAGCGCCAAGACGAGCTGTGCCGCCGAGAGCGCGAGGTTTACCATCGCAGCCCCCGGACGGCGAGCGGCGGTGTGTTCATACACACCCATCTCCGTCACCGTACTAAAGTGCTGGAATCTCCGCGCCCGTACCGCCGTCGACTCTCTCAGCGGTACGCGGCGCGGACAGTGTCCGCGATGACACCGGGCTTCCGGTAGTGTTTGGTCACCGGGGGGACTTCCCGGTCGAGGTCGAGCATCTCGTAGACGGCGGTCATCGCCGACCGGACCGAGTACTCGACGGTGAACACCACGTCCCGTGGCTGTTCGGCGTACTGTCCGAGGAACGCCAGATTGTTCGACCCGTCAGGAACGACTTCGGGTCGGTCACCGGGCTCCCGGGGCTGGAAGTGCGCCGTGATGAACGGCATCATCGCCGGGATGCAGGTCACGTCGTCGAGTAGCCCCGGGAGCCGGTCCTCGCACTGCAGGTGGTAACACAGCTCTTGGAGGATCTCCCGGCCGGTACACTCGGACATCGGTTTCTCCACGTAGTTCCCCTCGCGGTCCGGGAACAGCGCGTAGCCCCAGAACACCTTCACGTCGTCCGGCTGGTTCGCGAAGTGGGGCTGTGCGGCGACGACCGTCGACAACAGCCAGTTCGACCCGAGGTAGGTGACGAGCCCGTTGCCCGGTTCCTCGTTCGTGAAGTCGACGATGTGGTCGAACAAGTCGGTGTTGTGCAGGGTGACGGTGAACGACTCCCACTTCGTCTCCGTGACGTTGTCCGCGAACACCGACGGGTTGCCGAACTGTGGGTTGTCCTCGGCGATGGACTTCCACAGCTCCCACGACGCCCCGGTCTCGTTCAGTTCTGGGGCCTCGTCCATCCCGCCGATGGACGAGCCGTCGGTCATCGACCCGTTCGTCATGAACACGAGGTCGGACGGCTCGACGGGGACCGTCTCGGTGCCGCTGTCGGTCTCACAGTAGAGCCGCTCGACGGTACGCCCCGTCCGCGACGGGACGATATCCATATCGGTCACCTCGTGGCCGTACTCGAAGGAGACGCCCCTGTCTTCGAGCCAGCGCCGGAGCGGGAGGATCATCGAGTCGTACTGGTTGTACTTCGTCCGGTCGATACCTTCCATGGTGTGCAGGCGCGGGAACTCGTGCAGGAACCGGTACATGTACCGCCGGACTTCGGCGACGCTGTGCCACGGCTGGAACGCGAAGATCGTCGCCCAGACGTACCAGAAGTTCGTCTCCAGGAACGACTCGTCGAACCACTCTTCGATGCGCGTGTCACCGAGTCGCGGTTCGGGCGTGAGGAGCAACCGAGCTATCGACTGTCGATGCTGGCTCGTCAGTCCGTACTCGCCCGCGTCGATCCGTTCGCCCTCGTGCATCAGCCGCGTTTTCGCGTACGAGGGGTGCGCTTCGTTGAACTCGTCCATCACGTCTTTGACCGACCGCGAGTCGTCTTCGAGCGACGGGATGGACTCGAAGAGGTCCCACGTACATTCGTACGCCGGATAGTTGAACATCCTGCCGCCCCGGATCAGGTAGGCCTCGTCCGGGTCGCCAGCGCCGTCCATCGCGCCACCGACGACGTCCAGCTTTTCGTAGACATGGATGTTTTCGCCGGGCATATTGCCGTCCCGTACGAGGAACGCCGCCCCAGCGAGGGAGGCAATACCGCCGCCGACGAAGTGTGCGTCGCGGTCAGTGACGTGTGGGTGCTGGTGGATGGTCATATTGGGTCACCGTCATGTAGTGCTACGCAAGTCTCAGCCCTAACCGTTGCCAGCATATGTACAGCAATTTATAAGAGGGGACATCTCGCCGACATAGCCGCGCTCCGGGTAGCCCGCTGTCACTGTTCGGAGCTGGCAATCGTGTGGTCGATCAGCTGGTCCGTCCCACGACGGAGACGCTCCGAGATCGCGGACGTGGTCGCGTCGAGTTCCGCTGAAAGGTCCGTCAGGTCTGCCTCGCGAGGGACGGTGAAGTATCCCTGCCGATGGGCTGCTAGCAGTGCCTCCCGCTGTGGGGCGGAGAGTCCGTAGTCATCGCCGCCATGTTCTGTCTCACAGAGCCGGTGCGGGCGGAACGTGACGCTGCTGGACTGACAGGCATCCCGGAACGCTTCGAGGTCCGCTCTGTCGGCGAACTGCGTACTCACCTTCCACCCGTGTTCGGTCACGAGCGCACCCATCGGATACGTCTGCCGGTCGACGAGCTGGGTGTACATCTCGACGTAGTCCGTATCGAGGACGACCCGATAGCGGGACTCGACGATAGCCGAGTCCATGGCGACAAACTCCACGACGGACTCGTCGCCGAGCAACGCCGATTCGAGGGCATCCGGTTCGACGCCTGTCGCGGAGAATACGAGTGCCGGCTCCGCGGTCGTTCCGGAGACGACGGTGTCGACGATCAGCCGGGTGTCCAGTTCGGCAGCGACCGCACACAGCGGCATATCCGCGGACTGCAACTCGAACTCACAGATGACGCTCATATGTGTTGCTCGCCCGACCAAAATAAAGGCGTACTGGGGATTCCCACGCGCCGAAACCGACCGGCGAGGTCGGAGCCGCTCGACGAACATCCACAGGCGGAGCAGGCCGAGGCGGTTCACGCCGTCCCTGCAACGCGGATTGCGACTCCATCACTGCTCGTACTGGGACGCGTTGCGCGTTGTGGTGGATACACGCGGCGAAACGGTACAGGAAAACGCGTGTGCCGAACCGCTCCGAGCGTCAGTCTGTGCTCACGCTGTTGTCGATCAGCGGTCTCGGGATCGCTCGGTTTCGTCGACAGCGACGTCAAACTCCGACAGGAGCGCCTTGAGCTGCTCGGCCTGCCCGCTCAGCGATTTGATACTGTCGTTGATCTCCGACATCGAGGCCGCCTGCTCCTCTGCGGCGGCGGACACGCTCTGTACCTCATCGGCAGTGGATTCACTGAGGTCGGCGACTTCCTCGGTCATCGATACCGCTTCTTCAGTACTGGCGGCCTGATCGTCAGTGGTGTCGCTGATCCCCTGGACGCCGGCGTCCGTTTTGTCGGCGTACTCCGACACTTCTGTGAACGCTTCCATGACCTCTTCGACCGCACTGATGCCTGCTTCCATCGACTCCTCAGCGACTCTGGCCTCGTCGACAGTCGTCTCCGTCTGGGACTGGACATCGGTAATGAGTTGCTCTATTTCGGTCGCCGATGCCTGCGTTTCCCCGGCGAGTTCCTTGACTTCGTCGGCCACGACGGCGAACCCTTCGCCGTCTTTGTCGGCACGAGCAGCTTCGATGTTCGCGTTCAGCGCGAGCATATTCGTCTGCTCGGCGATGTCGGCGATCAGCTCGACGATGGTGCTGATTTCCGCCATCTGCTCGTCTAACTGTTCGACGTTCTCGACAGTCGTGTCGATTGCCTCCTGTACTCTGCGTGAACTTTCGAGCGCGTCTCTGGCCGTGTCTTCGCCCTTTCGGGCGACGTCAGCGGTCTGGTTCGAGTGCTCCGCAACCGAGTCAGCGGACGCAGCTACCTCTTCGATAGCTGCCGAAAGGTCAGTCATCTCTCCCGAGACTGTGTCCAGCATATCGCGTTGCTCGTCGGCGGCAGCCGCGATCTCCTGAACCGATTCGCTGACCTCGCCGCTCGCACGCTCGGCGTCAGTCGCCCCGACTTCGGCCTCCTCGCTGGCGGCTGTGACAGTCTCCGCGAACTCCTGAATGTCGACGATAGTGCGTTCCCACTGTGCGAGCATATCGTTGAACGACGACGCGATAGCCGCCATCGCCTCGTTGTCGGTCTCGCTTTCGGGGAGACGCCGGGTCAGGTCACCGTCCGCGCACGCTTCCATCACGTCGCTGTATACCTCTGCTTGCTGTTCGAGTTCCGCCGCGAGCGTCTCAGCCTCTTCCTTTGCCTGCTCGGCGCGGGCTCGCTCTTCTTCCGCCTCCTCCTGGGCGTCTGTTGCTTGCTCACGGGCAGCCTCGGCTTCGTCGATTTTCGAGACGAGTGCGTCGCGCATGCTCCCGATAGACGTGAACAACTGACCGATTTCGTCCCGGCGAGAGCTCGAAACGTCGACATTGTACTCTCCCTGCTCGATGGCAGTAGCGGCCGCAGAGAGCTGTTGCACGGATGTCGCCGTGTTCCGTCCAATCGTTCCACCCACGACGACAACGCCACCGAGCGCGAGCAGGATGAACGCTAGGATATCGGTCCGAATCTGCTCGCTCAGCGCGAACGCGTTCGCCGCAGGCGTGTGCTTGATGACGACCCAGTTTGTGCCGGGGATGGTCGCGTACGCGGCGACGTGGTCGGTGTCAAGCACTGCGTCCTTCGCTGGCGTGTCGGTAAAGGTGCCCTGTTCGGTAGCCGTGCTGATCTCCGGGATGTCGGACTGTGACTGGTTCGGGATGTACGGCTGTCCGACGGCATCGGTGCCGGCGTCGGAGAACAACACCTCAGTCGAACTCGATGTCGGGCGGACCACCTGTGTGAACGTCCCGTCGATACCAGTGCTGAACTGCTTGCTCAGGTCGCTGGCGTCGTACTCGACCACGAGTACGTGCGTGAAGTCGGCGGCGACACTCATCGAACTGACCACTCGCTTGCCGTTCGCGTTCGTGTACGGGTTCGATGAAACCACTGTGTCGCGGCCGATAGACCGAGTCCGGTCGACCCACGGATGTGCGTCCGATGTGACACGCGTTCCGCGGAGCGTTTCGTCAGTACTCGCCACAATCCTTGCCTCCCCCGCTGTGCCGACAGTGGGGTCTGCAAGGTGGACGGCAGCGACGCGGTCGGACTGGAGCTCATCCGCGGCGAGCCGTTCCGTGTAGGCCTGCTGGTCTTCGCGCGTCGCGTTGAAACCGAGCAGCGGATTGTTTGACGCGACGAGCACCGGCCGTTCGTTGCGCTCAATCCACTCGTTCAACAGGCCGGACTCGGCGTTGACCTCCTGTACGAGCTGTTGTGCCGTGTCGTCTTCGAGTGTGGCAGTTGCGTTCCCCTGCACCCAGAACCCGCCGGCCGCGATGAGTACCACGATCACGAGCAACGCAACAGCGAACTTGACGAGGTACGACCGGACTGGCAGCAGCGCAACGGCTTTCACTCGCTCCAGCGCTGTCGTGTCCGAGGCCGCTGACGCTGTCGCGTCTGCTGATTCGTCGTCACCGTCGCCTGAATGTGCTGTAGATTCTTCCATACTGATTCAGATGAAGCCGTTGGCCGTGAGGTGGTCAACAACCGCCTGCTGGCTGCCGACCTCGGTTGCGTGACTGTTCAGCTCTTGCATCGTTTTCGCGTCCGGAATGGCGTCCGGCATCTTGTTCAGCGCCGACACCACGGCGTCCGTCGCGACGTCCTCGTGAACGACGCCGACCGGGTGGAAAAACGGCCAGAAGTTCCGGTCGTCATCGAGGTACACGATGTCTTCAACGGTTGTGAGCCACGCGCTGGTGCTGTACCCGAAGCTGAGATCGGCGTAGCCTTCGTCGACGGCCGTGCCAGCCGCCTGCGCCGACGCCGCCTCGATGAACTCCTGTTCTGCCTCCCAGCGCTCCACATGCTCGCCCTCAAACCCGTAGTATTCAAGCAAAGCATCGAAGCCGTCGCTACGAGTCCTGAATCCGTCGCCAAACGCCGGTCTAATGTCGTAGTTCCCGTCGTTGACGTAACCGGCGAGGTCACTGATTGTCTCGATACTGGTCCCTTCGATAGCGTCCTCGCGGATGAACACGGCCCATGTGTTCTGCCAGTCCGCACGGTCGAGAATCCGTATCGGGTGTTCCGACTCCATCTCGGACTTCAGCGCTTCGTACTGCTCGTCAGGTGTCTCGAAGTCGGCTTCGTCGTGCTTGGGCGGGTGCGCAGCCCACAGTGACCCCATGTAATCGTAGTACGCGTGGATGTCGCCGGCCTGATACGCTTCGGCGTGTGCAGCGTTCCCGCCGAAGCCGGTTTCGTCCACAAGACTCACACCCGTGTTGTTGGCGAGCAATTCGTAGGCGATGTACCCGAGGTTCAACTGCTCTGTGTAGCCTTTCGAACTGACAACGACTGACAGCGAGCCGTCGGTCGACCCGGCGGCTTCGCCCCCACTTTCGGCTGTACTTGATTCCGTCTCTCCGCCAGTCGAACAGCCGACCAGCGTGGCTGTTCCGCCAGTTGCGAGCATCCCGAGTAACCGTCGCCGGCTCCCAGTCCATGGCTCTCCTCTCTCATCTATCATTGCTCAACCTGAGCTAATGATAGTCAAAAAACCGTTGCCGAGAATATCAACATTGATAGCAAAACAATAAAATCGTGTACAATTTAGTCCCTAGCTGTTGGGGATCTCCACAGAGGGACTCTCTACAGGAGAGTCATCGCAGTCGCTGTCGTCCCAGATCCAGATCATGTCAGTTGCAACCGAACCGCAGAGATACCCGTGGCAAACGGTCGTCAGCTGCAGCTACCAGTTGGGGTAAGAGCCTCGGCACTCAAGACTCACAATCTATCCATAGTGAATGTGTTTACAGCGTCTATAGAGTCCACTCATCCCGTTACTGTTCGTCCAGCATCTGGATGCCGCGCTCCACAACCGCCTCGGTCACGAAAAGACTCGTCTCACGCTGGAGTGCTCGCATACGGGATGCCGCTTCGTCTCTGTCGAGCAATCCGCGACCATACCCGAGCGCGATAACGCCGATAGAACCGCGTACTTCGACGCCCGCGTCGGATGCTGTCTCTCGGGCGGCGAGATCGTCGGTTAGAAGAACAACGCCCCGCTCTATTGCGACCGCAATCGCGGCGCATTCTCCGGCGTCCAGTTCCTCAGTTCCGACTCGGCTTTCGTCGGCTTCGACGAGTTCGTACGAGAGGTCGACCACCCCGTCCGGAACACCACCGGCGTCGACCTCCTCGTAAACCGTCTCCGGGACAAGGAGCGTGTCAAACGTCGAGAGCAGTTCGAGTGAACCGCTTTCGGCGAGGTGAATGAGCGGTCCTGCGTCCGAAACGGCCGCAGGCGTCACGCGTTCAAGCCCCAGTCAACGTCTTCCTCGACGACCTCACGCTCTCGCTCCGCTCGCTCGACTTTCGTCCGCCCGACGTGCTCGATGGCTTCCTCGCGGTCGAGTTCCCCATCGAGGTACTGTGCGAGCACGAGGTCCTCCCACAGGTCTTCGAGCCCGCGTTCGAGTGCCCGCGCGAACACTTCGGACTCCGGAAGGCCGCGGGCCTCCGCGATTTCTCGAACACGGTCGGAAATTTCGGCGGCCATACTATACGTTTGCTCGGCACCGTTCATAAATCCGCGTCTGCCAGTCCGGCGCAGCCCTGACCGGGGCCTATGTCTACTGTGGCCACAACCAGACTGCCCCAGAGACAACTTCTACCGTCAAAAATAGCGGCCTCGGCACTCATAGGGCTCGTCACCACTGGGGAGTCACCCCGGTTCGGCCCCGTGAGTCGTCGTCATCGGCCGGCAGATGCTACCGCCGCTGGCGACAAGACGGTTACTCATCGTGGCCACATAGTGGAACAAACGCTAAACCAACGCGGGCCAACCAGTCGTATATGAACAGACGACGCTTTCTAGCACTTTCCGGGGTGGGTGTCGTCGGCGCAGTCGCTGGGTGCAGTAGCGAGGCGGACAGCGTCGAATCCGTCGACAGCCACCCGGCGGCCGCCGACCTCGACGCCCAGCCCCGCCGCGGCGAACTGGGCGGCCACGTCATCCTGGCGTTCGAAGACCCCTCCTGTCCTACGTGTCGCCGCTTCCACGAGAACACGCTGCCGGACATTCGGGAGAACATCGTGGACGCGGGCAAAGGCGCGTACGTCGTCCGGACCTACCCCGTGATCTATCCCTGGGGTGAGCCAGCGACGCAGGCGCTGGAATCGACGTTCGCCCGCGACAGCGAGGCGTACTGGTCGCTGTTCGATCACTACTTCGCCGAGCAGTCGTCGTTCGACCCGGACAACGTTCTGGCGCGGACGGCGACGTTTCTCACCGAGGAGACCGAGGTAGACGGCGAGGCGGTCGCAAGCGACGCCCGAAACCGTGCCCACGATGACGCCGTTCAGGCCGATATCCAGGCGGCCGAGGACGCCGGATTGGGTGAGACGACGCCGATTATCCTGCTGTTCGAGGACGGCGAGTTCGTGACGAAGGTCAACGGGAGCGTCAGCTACGAACTCATCGCGGAGGCGCTGGGAGAGCACGACGGATGAGCACCGCAGAGGGGCTCCGCCTGCCGACGACGCGCGGGGACTGGCGGCTCATGGGCCGGACGGTCAGGCTCGTGCTCACGCTGCCAGTCTACGCGGCAGTCGCCGTGATCGCCGCAATCGTCTCGCTGACGCTGTTCGTCGTCTCGCTGAACGTCCCGCTGGTGCTGGACCTCGTGGTCGGTGGGTCGCTCCCGCTCGCCAGCCGACTGCGCGTGCTCGGGGAGCTGTACCCGTTCGTCGGCACGTCGTTCAACCCTGCACAGGGAATCCTGCTGGTCGTCGTCGCCGCCCTCACCGGTATCGACATCGGGCTGGTGACCTACCACTTCCGCGAACACGGCCTCGACCTCCAGCAGGGCGGCGCGGGCGTCGCGGGTGTCGTCCTCGGAACGCTCGGCGCGGGCTGTGCGGCCTGTGGGTCGGCGGTCCTGCTGGGCCTGCTGTCACTACTCGGCGTCTCGACCTCGCTGCTGTTTCTGCCACTGGATGGGCTGGAATTCGCGCTGCTGGCGCTCGCGGTATTGACCCTCTCTATCTACTGGCTCGCCGAAGGGATGCGCGGCGGCGAGATCAACGGGTGTCCGGTGGATATCTGACTGTCTCGTTGGCAGGTCCTCGTTTCGCCCCGGTTACGGAGTTCCAACCGTTCAAGCGGGAGAAAACGTATAGTGTCGTCAGCCGAACACTCGTGTCGAGAAGGTATGCCCGAGACGGAGTCCCAGGTGACGGCCTCGATGGAGTCCCCCACCGAGTACGAGCACCTCCAGAAAAAGCGGAAAGAGACGGCCGGCACGGTCGAACTGGCCGAAATCGTCGACGTGTGGGTCGGCGAGAGCGAACTCGTCTGTCGGTTCCAGTTCGACTGGGCGACCGACCCGATACAGCGGCGGTACGACCTGAACAGCGACCGCGACATCGCCAAGGTCGAGCGCCTCTGTGAAGCCAACGGCCTGCAGTTCGAGCAGGCAAGTTATCTGGAGGGGTCGCTGGTCGAACTCGAATACACGGGGTCGCAGTGGCTGCCCCGGCCGGAAGCCGCCTACACTGACGGCGAGGGGTCGGCGGTCGAGACGTTCCGCGCGGAGGTACGGCTGCTGGTGCGTGAACTCGCCCAGTCGCCCGCGTTCCTCCGGCGGGGCATCGAGCGCGTCCGGGCGCTATCGACGACGCAACTGATTATCGGTGTTATTCTCGTCAAGAAAGTTGCCATCATTGCCTTGCTGGCGCACCTCCTGCTGTAGAGTTCCAAACCGTTGGACGGCATTGTTGGCTGGCGCGACTGGGATACGGGTACCCAGTTCGTCTCAGTCACCCGTAGCGGAGCCGGGGCCGGCGGGCGTGTCCACGACGTCGGTCTCGGCGGTCTCGAACTGTGAGAGTTCGTCGTGGAGCGTGTCGGCGTCGTCGGCGAACCGCTCCACCGAGTCGACCATCCCGGCAACGGTCTGGCCCTGCTGATCGACCGTGGTGGCCATCTCACGGGCGTCGGTTGCGGTGTCACCGGCGATATCGTTGATGTCGTCGATTATCCGCACGACTTCCTGCGCGCTGGTCGCCTGCTGGTCGGTCGCCCGGTCGATCTCCTGGATGCCGCCGTTGACATCGACAGTGGCGTCGACCACGTCTTCAAGCGTCGTAATGGTCTCGGAGATAGTGTTGCTTCCGCGGTCGACAGCGTCTTCCATCGTCTCCATGGCGTCGACGGACGTCCCGACCTGGGACCGCAGCGAGCCGATGAGGTCCTCCACATCGGCGGTGGCGGCCTGTGTCTCGGTCGCAAGCTGTTTGATTTCGTCCGCGACGACGGCAAAGCCCGAGCCTGCCTGGCCGGCACGCGCAGCTTCGATGGAGGCGTTCAGCGCGAGCATGTTCGTCTCCTCGGCGATGCCGTCGATGACTTCGACGATCTCGGCCATGTCTTCGGCGATGTCGTCGAGTTGCTGGACCTCGCTCGCGGCGCTCGTCGAGTGGTGTCGGATCTCGTCGACGGCGCTCTGGGCTTCCGACGAGGACTGCTGTGCATCTCGGCCGAGGTCTGCGGCAGTGTTGCTCTGGTCGGCGATCTCTGCCACGGAGGAGGCCATTTCCTCGACGGTTGCCGAGAGGTCGCTGAGTTCGCTCGCCGCGTCGTCTAGCTGCTGGCGCTGGGTTTCTGCTCCGTCCGCGATGTCGGACGCGGTGTCGGCCACGGACTGCGTTTCGTCACGGACCTGCTGACCGTCAGTCAACACGGTTTCGCTCTCGGTTGCGATATGTGTCGAGGTCGACTGGCCGCTGCCGATGGCAGTCTCGAGGGCAGCCAGCGTCCCGTTGATCGCGGTCCCGACGGCCGCCATGGCGTCACTGATGCTGTCGGTGTCGACGCGTGCGGTCAGGTCGCCGTCGGCCGCCTCGTCGAGCGTCGTCCGGTACTGGGTCGCTTTCAGTTCGAGGTGACTGCTCAGCGCCTCCATCTCACTGCGCTCGGACTCCGCGGTTTCACGGGCCGCTTCGGCTGCTTCGCGCGCTTCCTCGGCGCGTTCCTGGGCTTCGTTTGCCTCCTCGATGTTCCGGCCGAGCGAGGCCGCGGCCCGTTCGAGTTTCGTGTATGCGTCTCCGACCTCGTCGATCCGGTCGACGCCGAAGTCGATGTCGTACTGGCCGTTGTCGACTGCCGTCGCCTTTCGGTTGATCTCGATTATCGCGCGGTACATCTCACAGTAGCCCAGAAACCCGGTCACGGCGACGACAAACCCGATGAACACCGCGGCGGCTGTCACGGAGGAAAACAGCACGATAGCCAGCGCCGGTGCGCCCACGATCGACATTGCTGCCAGCAGGAACACACGGACGCTGAACGTCCGACGGAGCGGCGTCGGCAGGTACGGCTCGATTGTCATCGGCACAGTACCGACCGCAAGCATGAGTCGGCCGAGCGGGCCCGTCGCATCATCTGCCGTCGTCATCGAAACCACCTCAAGACAGGGGCCAAACAGACTACGGAACTGGACCTTTCGGGGTGCATGTGACACGTTCACTCCCGTCCCATGAAAAATCGCACCCTCGGAGTATCAGCGGTGAGTTTTGCGGTGTCAGTTCGTTGTCGTAATTTCGACCACGTCGCGGTGGTCGAGTTCGGTGTCAGCACCGATCTGTCGCTCGGTGCGCACGTCGTGGGCGTGGAGGAATCCCTCGCCGATATCGGTGTGCAGGAAGTACGCGAAGTCCTCGGCGGTCGACCCGTCGGGGAGGACGAAACAGTCCTGCAGGAAGGTGCCGTCCTCCTGTGGCTTGCGAGCGCCGGGGAACACCGCGATTGCGCCCAGTTCCTCGAACAGCGCGGTTTCCAGCGCCTGCTGGACGCCAGTGCCGCCGAACTCGGTAACGAACTCCCGGATCTGTTCCAGCCCCGCGGCCTTCTCCTCGGGCAGGTCCGCCGTCACGGTGAAATCTTCGTCGCCGGGCCGGTAGTCGAGTACGCCCTGCTCGTTGCCGTTTTTCAGCGCCTTCTCGGCGTGGGCCGAGACGGGGACGAACGTGAGGTGCTCGTACTCCGGGTCCTCGGTGATCGGTTCCCAGTTCGCCTGAGCCTCCGGGGTGTCCATCTTGTTCGCCGCGATGAGCATCGGCTTGGTCCGGATGCGGATTTCCCGAGCGAGTGCCTCTCTGTCCTCGTCGTCCCAGGTGTCGGGGTCGAGTTCCAGGCCCAGTGCGAGTACGACCTGTTTAATCTCGTCGGCGTTGATCTTGAACGCCGACATCTGCTCGGCGAGGTCGTCTTCGATGGCCTTGTCCTCGCCGTGATAGCCCGAGCGGTAGCGCTCGATACCCTTCTCTAAGATGTCGAGATACCACATATCCAGTTCGTCTTCGAGGAAGTCGATGTCCTCGCGCGGGTCGTGGTCCTCGGTGGGTTCTCCTTCCAGGTCCGTTTCGCCGGTGAAGTCGACGACGTGGACGAGCACGTCGGCCTCGTTTAAGTCCGTGAGGAACTGGTTCCCCAGTCCCTTCCCCTCGTGTGCGCCGGGGACGAGGCCGGCCACGTCCACGAGTTTCGTCGGGACGAACCGGACGCCCTCGGTACAGTAGCCGTGATTCGGGGTGCAGGTGTGATCGAATTCCGGGGCCGCGCAGTCGACGCGGACGTACGCCTCGCCCATCGAAGGGTCGATTGTCGTGAACGGGTACGCGCCCTCGGGCACGTCGTTCATCGTCGCCGCATTGAAAAACGTGGACTTGCCGACAGAGGGCTTGCCGACGAGTCCGATCTTGTAGCTCATTGCACCGATGAAGCGGTTTCAGCGGCTTAAACGCTGTTACACGAGCTACGAGAGCGTGTGAGTCACACACGTACTGCGGGCTGCGAATGCGAGCCGGCGTTTACAATCGCCGCTCGTACACGTTGACGGGGTGTTCCTGTCCGCCGACCTCGGTCGTCCGCTCGCCGACCTTCTCGAAGTGTGCGCGGTAGAACGCGTTCCCAACCTCGTTCTCGGCCAGCACCTCGTCGCGGATTTTCCGCACGGAGAGCTCGTGCAAGTGCTGTTCCCCGCGATGCAGCAGCTTCGTCCCGATACCTTCCCCCCAGTAGTCCGGGTGGACGTACAGATCAAGGTCGCCGAAGCCGGTCGCGTCCGTCATCCCACAGCTCATGTACGCCACCACGTCGTCGTCGGCCGTCGAGACGAACAGGCCGACCTCTTCGAGTTCGATCATCTGCTCCAATAGCGGCGGCGCATACCCCTCTTTGAGGTGCTCTTCCACGGTTTCTGCTCCGAGGATGTCGTCGTACACGGTATGCCATGTGGTCCTGGCGATCCGCCGTATATCCGCGATGTCCACCGATTCGGCCGGCCGGATGGCTGTCTGGAACGACATATGTGAACATGCACCGCGGAACAATATAGAACTGTGGCCTGTTTGACAACGCGAGGAACTATTGCGTTCTGCGTCCCCTGAGATAATAGGGCAACTCTTATGTACACTTCTGTACGTTAGTGTTCAGTAATGGACTACAGTGAGGAGATTGCACCAGCGGTCCAGTCGATTCTCGACGCGGCGCGGGAGCGCGGTGGCGGCGGAGACCGGGTCTCGGTGACACCCCGGTCGCTGGCCGATGCCTTCGAAGCGGCCGAGAATGCTGGGCGGACGCCGGTCATCGCGGAGATCAAGCCTACGAGCCCGACCGCGGACGGTGAGCGGACCGACGACCCGGTCGACCTCGCTCGACAGATGGTTGCGGGCGGCGCAGCGGCGCTGTCCGTGCTGACCGAGCCGGACCACTTCGGCGGGTCGGCGGCGACGCTCGAACGGGTCCGCGACGCCGTCGACGTGCCCGTCCTGCGGAAAGACTTCGTCCTCCACGAGAGCCAGCTGGACGTCGTCGAAGCGGACGTCGTCCTGCTCATCGTCCGCTTTCTCGAAGCGGACGGGACCGACGACCTTGCTGATCTCCTCACGGCCGCGCGCGAGCGCGGTTTCCAGGTCCTCGTGGAGACCCACACCGCGGCAGAGGTCGAGAAAGCACTTGGCGCGGGCGCGGACATCATCGGCGTCAACAACCGCGACCTCGCGGAGCTGGAGGTCGACCTCGGAACGTTCGAAGCCGTCGCGCCCGAAGTCCCGGACGGCGTCACACTCATTGCGGAAAGCGGCATACAGACGCCGGACGACGTTACACGGATGCGCGACGCCGGTGCGGACGCGCTGCTGATCGGCTCGGCGATCATGGACCACGACGCGGCGACGGACGTGGAAGCGAACACGCGGCGACTAACAGATGCGGACACTGATGCGGTTGAAACGACGACTACAGACACATGAGTACTGACGACGCACACGACCCCAAGTTCGGTGAGTACGGTGGACAGTACGTGCCCGAGGCGCTGATGCCAGCTATCGAGGAGCTGACAGACGCCTACCAGCGGTACGTGCTCGAAAACGAGGACGGCTTCATGGACGAGTTCCGGGAGCGGCTGGCCGACTTCGGCGGCCGACCGACGCCGCTACAGTACGCGGACCAGCTCTCGGCCCGGTACGACACGGACGTGTATCTCAAGCGCGAGGATCTGCTGCATGGCGGCGCGCACAAGCTCAACAACGCGCTGGGCCAGGTGCTGCTGGCGAAGTACATGGGCAAGGAGCGCATCATCGCCGAGACGGGGGCCGGCCAGCACGGCACGGCGACGGCGATGGCGGCGGCCCATCTGGACATGCCCTGTGAGATCTACATGGGCGAGACTGACATCGCGCGCCAGCGTCCCAACGTGTTCCGGATGCGCATCAACGGGTCCGAAGTGAATCCGGTGACCGTCGGCCGCGGCACGCTGAAGGAGGCCATTTCCGAGACGATGCGGGACTGGGCGACCACCGTCGAGAACACCCACTACGTCATCGGGAGCATCGTCGGGCCGCACCCGTTCCCGAAGATGGTTCGGGACTTCCAGGCGGTCATCTCCGAGGAGGCCCGCGAGCAGGCCATCGAGAAGACCGGCGGGCTGCCCGATTCGGTCCTCGCCTGTGCCGGCGGCGGGTCGAACACGATGGGCACGTTTGCCCATTTCGTCGACGATGACGGGGAGCCACGCTCCCCGGAACAGTCGAGCGACGACGAGCCGCGAGACCGTGTCGACCTCTACGCCGTCGAGGCCGGCGGCTCCTCGCTCCAGGTCGACGAGGAGGAGGGCGTCGCGCCCAACTCCGCCACCCTCTCGACTGGCGACGAGGGCGTTCTTCACGGTGCGCGCACGAAGCTCCTGCAGGACTCGGACGGCCAGATCATGGAATCCCACTCCGTGTCCGCGGGGCTTGACTACGCCGGTGTCGGCCCGGAACTGGCCCACCTCGTCGACGAGGACCGCGTCACGCCGGTCAACGTCGACGACGACGCAGCGCTGGAGGCGTTCCACCGGCTCTCCCAGGACGAGGGTATCATCCCGGCCCTGGAGACGGCCCACGCCTTCGGCTATCTCGAAGAGCACCACGACGAGGTCGGTGACACCGTCATCGTCAACGTCTCCGGCCGCGGCGACAAGGACCTCGAAACGGTCATCGAGGAGACGAGCAAGCGCGACCTCGACATCGCGCCGGACATGTCCATCTTCGAGCGGGTCGGCGGAGGTGGCCTCTGATGGGCCTCGAACGCGCCTTTGCCGACGAGCCCGCCTTCGTCCCGTACCTCGCGGCCGGCGATCCGAGCTACGAGGCCTCACTGGAGTACGTCGAGGCGCTGGCCCGCGGCGGGGCAGACGTCATCGAACTCGGCCTGCCGTTCTCCGAGCCAATCGCGGAGGGCAAGACCATCCAGAACGCTATCGTCCGCTCGCTGGAAGCCGGGATGACGCCCGACCGCTTCTTCGAGTTCGTCGAGGATCTCGACGTCGACGTGCCGCTGGTGTGTATGACATACTACAATCTCATCTATCAGTATGGTGAGGGAGATAGCGAGTCGCGAAGCGACTCGGAAAACGCGAGCGGTGAAACCGCGAGCCAGGGTCCCCGACCGTTCGTCGAGAAGGCCGCCGCGGTCGGCATCGAGGGCCTCGTCGTTCCGGACCTGCCCGCCGAGGAGGCTGCCCCGCTCCGCCAGGCCTGCGACGAGTTCGGTCTCGACCTGGTGTTCATCGTCGCGCCGACGACGAAAGGCGACCGACTCGAACGGATGCTCGAACAGGTGTCGGGCTACGTGTACGTCCAGGCGCGCCTGGGCGTCACCGGCGCGCGCGAGGACGTGGACGACGCCACCGAGGAATCGCTGGCCCGGCTCTCGGACTGGGACGTGCCCAAGGCCGTCGGGTTCGGCATCAAGACGGGTGACCACGCCGAGCGAATCGTTTCTGCCGGCGCTGACGGTGTTATCGTCGGCTCCGCGCTGGTCGATATCGTGGCCGAGGGTCACGAGAACGGCGACCCAGTCGACGAAGTGGCCGACCGGCTCGAAGCGAAGGCTCGTGAACTCAAAGACGGTGCGCTCCGGGGCGCGGCAGAACGACCGCAACCGGAACGCACATAATCGTACTTGCCACACTGTCTCATATCATGACTGCAGGAAAACGCGCACGACTCGAACGCATCGGGACAGACGACACATACGTCATCATCCCGATGGACCACGGCATCACAATGGGGGCCGTAAAGGGCCTCAAAGACATCGAATCGACTATCGACGCGGTCACTAGCGGCGGCGCGGACGCCGTCCTCACCCAGCGGGGTATCGCCGGGCGAGTCCACCCGAACAAGAACGACGCGGGCTACATCACGCATCTCAACGGCTCTACTACTATCGGCCCGGACGAACAGGACAAACGGGTGACCGGCACGGTCGAAGACGCCATCCGCGCCGGGGCCGACGCCGTCTCGTTCCACATCAACGTCGGCAGCCAGTACGAACCCGAACAGATCGAGGAACTCTCCGAACTGACGACCGAGGCCAGCCAGTACGGCCTGCCGGTGCTGGCGATGGCCTACGCCCGCGGCCCCGACATCGACTCCGAGAACGAGGACTACAACCAGTCCGTCGGCCACGCCGTCCGGCTGGCCGAGGAACTTGGCGCGGATATCGTCAAGACCGGCTACACCGGTTCCGCCGAGACCTTCCAGCACGTCGTCGAGTCCACGTCGCTGCCAGTGGTCATCGCCGGCGGCTCGAAAGGAACTGACGAAGACACCGTTCGTATGGTCCGGGGAACGATGGACGCCGGGGCGTCCGGCGTCTCGATGGGCCGCTCTATTTTCCAGCACGACGAACCGGAGAAGATTGCCCGTGCCGTCTCCGCCGTCGTCCACGACGACGCCACCACCGAGGAAGCGCTTCGCGAGGCCGGACTGGCCGTCGAGGCCTGAGGTCCGAGCAGGCCGTCTGCGAATCGGTTTTGCGACGCTGGACGTTCCGATAGCGACAGCTAGCCCGGTCACACTGTCACCACCCGTCGGGCCGACCGGCTCTGAACACAGCCGCGGCGGTCCCGTTTATTTGAGACCACTCCCTGCCGGCGGGCTCACAACCACCCGAAGCGTCGCTCAATCCCACAATCCGCCACGTTCAAGCCCCGCCGTCGCACACGTGGGCGTATGACTCGAAGCGTCTGGCTCAAGGCCGACAGCGAAGTCGGCGACTGGGAGACACGCAAGCGACGGATAACCGCCGGTATCGAGGCCGGCGTCGACTGGGTACTGGTCGACGAGGAAGATGTCGACCGCGCCTCGGAACTCGGAGAAATAAACATCGCCGCGTTCACTAATGGCGACGTCCACGTCATGGAGGCCGAGGCG
The DNA here is from genome assembly GCF_000223905.1 of Haloarcula hispanica ATCC 33960. Taxonomy (NCBI): domain Archaea; kingdom Methanobacteriati; phylum Methanobacteriota; class Halobacteria; order Halobacteriales; family Haloarculaceae; genus Haloarcula; species Haloarcula hispanica. The sequence continues at coordinate 2,311,651 of NC_015948.1, read as the reverse complement.
GAGGACTCGGGGGCCGATGCGACCATCGTCGGCAAAGACGGTGAGGGCGACGGCACGGTCGACCTCCCGTCTGATTTCTCCGGCTCCGCGGACCTCTCGACGCTCCGGCAGAACGGGGCCGCCCCCGACGGCGGCTACGTCCGCATCTTCGACGAGGACTACGAGGCCTTCGCCGAGGCGGTCGCCGCCGAAGCCGACTTCACTATCGTCATCGGCGAGAACTGGCAGATCATTCCGCTCGAAAACCTCATCGCCCGGGTCGGCGAGGAGACGGACCTCATCGCCGGTGTCCGGACCGCTGAGGACGCACGAACGGCCTACGAGACGCTGGAAATCGGGGCTGACGGCGTCCTGCTGGACACCGACGACCTCGACGAAATCCGCAAGACGGTCGAGGTCCGTGACGAGATGGGGCGGGAATCGCTCGACCTGGAGTACGCCGAGGTCACCGCTATCGAGCAGACCGGCTCCGCTGACCGCGTCTGCATCGACACGGGCAGCCTGATGGAACACGACGAAGGGATGCTCGTCGGCTCGATGGCCCGTGGGCTCTTTTTCGTCCACGCCGAGACGGCTGAATCCCCCTACGTCGCCAGCAGGCCGTTCCGCGTCAACGCTGGCGCGGTCCACGCCTACGTCCGGACCCCCGACGGCGGCACGAAGTACCTCTCGGAACTCCAGTCCGGCGACGAGGTACAGATCGTCGACGCAGACGGGCACACTCGCGAGGCCATCGTCGGCCGCGCGAAGATAGAGAAGCGTCCGATGTTCCGCGTGCAGGCCGAAACCGAGGACGGCGACCGCATCGAGACGCTGCTCCAGAACGCCGAGACCATCAAAGTCCACACCCGGGACGGGCGAACTGCCGTCACGAACCTCGAACCCGGTGACGAAATCCTCATCTACCACGAGGACACGGCGACGCACTTCGGCGAGCGGATCGAAGAAAGTATCATCGAGAAGTAAGCCGGCTTCGGCCCGGAACGGACCGCAAGCCGGAGGTTACTGCTGGTCCGCCTCGACCGGTTCCAGTTGCGTTGTACACCAGTGACAGAAATCGATGTCCTCGTCGAGTTCCTTGCCGCAGTTCGGACACGTCATACCGGCTTCGACCTCCTGTGTCTGGTTCTCGTTGACCGCGACCCAGTAGGCGTCGACGACGTTGAGCGTCGTGATCACGACCGAACCGATTGTCACCTCGGTGGGTCTGGACTGATACGACGACGAGATAGCCTCTAGGCTCAACTGGGTGACGGGGTCGATAGCGCCAGTGACGACGAACACCACCGACAGCATGAACAATAATCCGAGCCACAGCAGTCCCCGTCCCCACTTGCGGAGGTAGAAGTGTCCCAACCCAGGGAAGATGAACGCAAGCACCACGGCCAGTAACGGCCGCTTGCGTCCTGTGTCAGTCATACTCCGCGAATCCGTCTCGCATACCCCTATATCTTCCGAAGGATCACCGTCCGGAGGAAAACCCCGTGACCGGCGGCCACCGGTTCAGGTGTCGCTCTGTAGCTGTCCGACCAGCGTCCGGAGCGTCGCGAGGTCGTACTGCCCCGGCGCGGTTGCGTCAGCGGGGTCGACCGGTGCGTAGCCGATGCGGGAGCCATACACAGGGGCGACGGCTCTGGAGTGACGACCGGCTGCACCCATACACATCGTGGCGACCTGCTCGCCTCTGGCAGTCATTTCGCGGGTCGCCCCGAGCATCGCCAGTACGTCGTCCGGCGACTGGGCTGTGCTGGCCATTTTCCCCACGTCACCGTGAGCACAGGCCCGTTCGAGTCGACTCACGATGTTGTCGCGGTCCGGCGTCGACTCGAAGTTGTGCGTCGAGACGACGACAGACGCGCCGCGGTCGCGGGCAGCGTCGGCGACGCGGCCGGCATCGTGGTCGCCAGCCCCCGCAAGCGCCGCGAGTTCGAGGTCGACGGCCGTCACGGCGTCGTGTTCGAGCGCGGTTTCGAGCGCGTCGAGGCGGCCCGCGGTGTCGGCGGCCTCGCCACCCTCCCACGTCGGCCGGTTCGTGACGAGTATCGGGAGGTCGCCGTCGTAGGCGTCCAATTGTGCCAGCGGCTCGTCGGAGAAATCCATCCGTAGCTCCAGCCCGTCGGCGTCAGCGCGGGCGGCCGGCTCCACCCCGAGGTCGTCTGTGGCGGCGAGCAGGGTGAACGACTCGAAGTCCATAGGTCGGCTTCGACGGAGCCACACAAAAAGCCGCGCTTACTCGACCGGCTCGTGGGCGGTCCGGAAGCCGTCATCGGTCGTCGTGACGGAGTCGACCGCGTAGAACTGAATCCGTTGCTCCTGTTTCGTATTGACCGCGAAGTCGTACTGTTCGGCCTCGTAGCCCGGCTCTTTCCCGTCGGCACGCCGTTGTTCCACCCACGAGCGGTGGTCGGCGAGGCGCTCCTGAGCGATGGTCCGAGAGCGTTCCGGGGCGGCCGCGACCCGGTCTTCGAGCGCCGACAGCAGGTCCGGGTCGCGGTCCACTCCGACCGAGTTCCGGCCGGTGACCATCGCTGCCAGCGTCGTCGTCCCGGTCCCGAGGAACGGGTCGAGTACGGTGTCACCGTACACCGAGAACATCGAGATGAGCCGGTATGGCACGGTCAGCGGGAAGGCACCCGAGCGGTCCCGGAGCCCGTCGTCGATGCCCTGCGTCTCGCCGGGCAGTTCCCAGAGGTCGGAGAACCACTCGTTGCGTTCCTCCCAAAAATAGGCGCTCTCGTAGCGACGGTCCGCGCCGGGTTCGAGGCGGCGGCGCTCCCCGTTGCGGAACACGAGGATGTGCTCGTGTTCCAGGGTCGGATAGGCGTTCGGCGGCACCATCCCCGAGCCCATGAACTTCGCGCCGCTGTTGGTCGGTTTGCGCCACAGGATATCCGGCAGCGCGCGCAGGCCGTGGTCGGTCAGCCGGTTGGTTATTTCGGCGTGGTTGGGGTAGGAGCGGAAGCCGTCCTCCAGGGACCGCGTCGCGTCCCCGACGTTGATGCAGGCGATGCCGCCGGGAACCAGCACGCGTTTCAGCTCTGCCCAGACCGCATCGAGCACGTCGTGCATCAGTGTGAACGCTCGGTCACCGTCGCCGCGGTCCAGCGCCGCCCCGATGTCGGGGTCCAGGTCCGCGAAGATGTCGTCCCACATCTCGATCATCGGGTACGGAGGGGACGTGACCACCAATTCGACGCTGTCGTCGGGACACTCAAGCGTACGGGCGTCACCGGTTCGAACCCGGTGTGTCGTCTCCATACCGGTCCCAGCAGATGAGACGACTCTAGTCTTGCGGTTATCGGTCGGGGGAGTCGTTGATGTGTGTCGCTCTGTGGTGGCCGTGCCTTATTTTGAAATACCGTCCGAAAACAGCCAGAAAGCTCCCGACCCGCTTCGGTCCCCCGGCTCGTTGCGCTCCAGTAGGTGCTTACATCGCTGAGGTTCCCGGAGCGGGTCGGCCCCTTTCACTCCCACCCGTAGCTGATTGGCCATCTGACATCGGGTGGGACTGAAAGGGGCGGGCGGCTGAACGAAGGCGGACGAAGTAAGGACCGCAGTGAGCATGGCGAGCGAGGACCACAGCGAGTCCCCCGAGTTCAGCCGGCCGGGGCTTTCTGGCTGTTCAGACTGTCCGCTGCAGTAGCAAATACTCCGCTTGAAACATCAATCAAAAACTGATTCTCACAGCGATCCAACGCAAATACCGAGCTTACGCGACGGGGAGGTCCTGCTCGGCTTCCAGCAGTTCGTGGTAGCGGTTGCGGATGGTGACCTCGGAGATGTCGGCGACCTCGGAGACGGCAGCCTGGGTCGTCTTCTCGTTGGTCAGCAGGGCGGCCGCGTACACTGCGGCGGCGGCGAGGCCGACCGGGGACTTGCCGGAGTGGACGCCCTGTTCCTTGGCGTTCTGGAGGAGCTGGCGGGCGCGGTGTTCGGCCTCGTCAGACAGTTCCAGCGAGGAGGCAAACCGCGGGACGTAGCTCTCGGGGTCCGCGGGGCGGACTTCGAGCGAGAGTTCGCGGACGACGTAGCGGTAGGTCCGGGCGATTTCGCTCTTCTCGACGCGGGAGACCTCCGTAATCTCGTCGAGCGAGCGTGGGACGCCAGCCTGTCGGGCGGCGGCGTAGACGGAGGCCGTCGAGACGCCCTCGATGGAGCGGCCGGGGAGCAGGTCCTCGTCCAGCGCGCGGCGGTAGATGACGCTGGCCGTCTCGCGGACGTTTTCTGGCAGTCCGAGCGCGGAGGCCATACGGTCGATTTCACCGAGGGCCTGCTTGAGGTTGCGCTCCTTGGAGTCGCGAGTGCGGAACCGCTCGTTCCACTTGCGGAGACGCTGCATCTTCTGGCGTTGTTTGCCAGAGAGGGAGTTGCCGTAGGCGTCCTTGTCGCGCCAGTCAATGTTCGTCGAGAGGCCCTTGTCGTGCATCATGTTCGTCGTCGGTGCGCCGACGCGGGACTTCTCGTCTTTCTCGCTGGAGTCGAATGCGCGCCACTCGGGGCCGCGGTCGATTTCGTCGGACTCGACGACGAGGCCACAGTCCTCACAGACCGTTTCGCCGTGTTCGTCGTCGATGACGAGCGAGCCACTGCACTCCGGGCACGCAGTGCTCTCCGATTCCGTCGACTCAGTCGTCTGTTCCTCGTGTTGCTGTCGCGTCCGTGTGTGTTCACTCATTGGTTGCGAAGGCGGGTGCTCACCGGGTGGGAGACATCACAGAACCCGGAGGCAGTCGGTAACACTGTATTCGAACGAAAGTCATTAAAACATTCCGGTATTGTCATGGAGACCACCGATACACGTCACGAAACCCACGTTTGTGCATTAGTCGCATGACCATTCATATAATAGCTGCCGGGTATTTTTGACTGATTTCCCACAACCCGGTTATAATCGTATACAACTGGTAGCGTCACCGCCGCCACGTCCCTCTCTACTCGAACGTCTCAACGACAGTGGGCAGACACCCTTCGCCAGGCTCGTAGTATGAATTGTGGTCCGCAACGGTTTCTGTTACATCGTGCTCGGTGTAGTTCTCGGGGGCGTCATCGGGACTCTGCACACCCGTTTCACCGACCGCTTCCGCCCACTCGGCAGCACTGAATGCAGTCCCCAGCACCGCGTCGTCGTCCTTGTGGAAGTTGTCGAAGGACGTGGTGGCGTACTCGATGGACTCGCCGTATGCCTCGTCGAGCTCAACGACGGATTCACCGATAGCGCCACCCAGTAACGTCACCGACTCGACTGCGTCTTCGCGTCCACGCTCGTGAAGCGACGCCATCGTTTCAACAGCCACCTTTGCGCCGAGCGAATGTCCGATTACCCGGACTGGAAGCCCACCGCTGTCGTTGTGGTCGGCAACCCACTGTGCGAGCTTCGGACCGTTCTGTTTGGCGATGGCGACACCCTCGCTCCAGCCGATGCCGTCGCCCTTATCGGCATCCCAGGTGAACCCCACGGTGAACTGGTCGTACTCGTTCTCTTCAAGCCCGATCTGGCAGGTGTAGGCGGCGTTTCTGGCATCCGTCTCTCCGAGACTCCAGCCGTGGACGAAGATGACGAGTTCCGTATCGTCGCTGGCCCGGGTCGACTCCCAATCCCCCACTGTTTCGTACTCTGTCTCTGTATACTCGGACTTCAGTTCAGCGTCGTCAGTGAACTGATCACGCGTCGAAACGAGTGGGAACTCCGCTGGAGCTGTGTACTCTCCGTCATCACCGCCGAACTTGCCGCCCCGTACAGCGCCACTCGTACCGAGTGCTGCTACCGATGCCACAGCACCGGTCGAGGCCTTGAGGAAACTGCGTCGCGTTTGCCTGCCCAGTTCGCTCGATTGTATGCTACGTTGAAACATAGCAGAACTGCGTAGTTTTCCGTATTGTATAATATTAACTATTATAATTAACGTTGTTGGTGAAAGGGCCCTTATTTATAATATTAGTAAAGAAATACGCCGCTCTGGAGACTGGTAGCTACAGTAGCCACTGAAAATCAATGCACACCGGATCGCAGGACGGCAGTGTGATCAGTGTGGACATCGTTTCAATTGTTACTCTAGAAGAGCAATCTCAGTAGAGTGCTGTTGTACTGTCCCGAGTATTACCAGCGCAATCCCAGTAGCGACGGAGTGCTATTTCGGGGCGCGTCAGAATGCGCTCAGTCGTTTGTTTCCGGTTCGATAGCGTCGGCGGACTGGGACTCCTCGACGGCCGTCGTCAGTGAGACGTTGAGCCAGGCCATCGATGCGACGCCGCCGATGATGGTGACGACGTTCTTGACCGCATGGTCGACGATAGCGACGCCGATAGCCGCGGCGACGCCGACCGGCGTCAGGGACGCGACGATGACGGTGAACGCACCCTCGTAGAGGCCGACACCGCCGGGCGTCAGCGGCAGGACCTTTGCGAGGTTCCCGACGCTGACCGCGAAGAAGCCAACGGCCACCAGCGACGGCGTCAGGCTGTATCCGAAGGCCGCGAAGACGATCAGGGCCGTTATCACGTCGAACGTCCAAATGAGGAGGCTTCCGATGCCGACACGGGTGAAGGCCGACCCGTCGGCAGCCACCGTCTGTACGTCGCCGACGAACCCTTCGATGACGCCGGCGACGTAGTCGGCGTAGGAGTCGCTGCTCAGCCGCCCGATGACCGCCCGGACGAAGTTCCGGTCGCTCCGGGCACTGGCGACGATAGCCACCACCGCCCCGATCGCCGCGAGGCCGACGCCGCTGGCCACGGCCACGGCAGTTCGCCCGCTGCTGGCCGCGTCGCCGCCGACGGTATCACCAGTCAGCGCGGTCAGCAACTGCTCGGCCGACCCCGTTACAGCCAGCCCGATCATGACGACGCCGGCAAGCAGCGTGATCGTCAGCAGGTCGAACACGCGCTCGACGGCCAGCGACGCGAACCCGGAGGGGTACGGAATCGAACGCCGGGCCTTGATGACGTACGCCCGAACCGCATCACCGGCCCGCGCCGGAAACACGAGATTCCCGGTCTGGCTGATAAATATTGCACCCGTCAGGAAGCCCCACCGCTCCCGATACCCCATCGAGACGAGGATGTCCCGGTAGCGAATACCCCGGAGCGGCCACGAGACGGCATAGACGACGGCGCTCAGCGCGACGATTTCCGGCGCTGCGCCCGCCATCTCCGCGAGCACGCGGTCGGGGTCGAGATACTGCGTCATCAACAGGAGTGCGACGACGACCAGCATCGTCCCCGCGCCGAGCGACACCTCGCGTGTAATCCGGGGGCTAACCGACAGTTCCCAGAAGGTCCGGAGTATCTGACTGCCCATGCCAAACACGTCCCGGACGATGTCGACCTTCGAATCGCCCTTCGGCGTCCAGTCGACGGGGAACTCCTTCACCCGATAGCCGTTGCGCTGGGCCTTCACGAGCAGTTCCGTGTCCCAGAACCAGTGCTCGTCCTGAACGATGGGTAACAGCGTTTCCAGTGCCTGCCGGTCGAACGACTTGAACCCGCACTGATGGTCCTTAAGATCCGAGCGGAGGACCGTCCGAACGAGCGTGTTATAGCCGAAGCTCGGAATGCCACGCTTTGCGGGCCGGTCGGCTCGGTTTTCGGGCATCCACCGTGACCCCGTCGCCACGTCGTAGCCGTCGATTCGGACGGCGTTGACCAGTTCTTCGAGATGCGACATATCCGTCGCCAGATCGGTATCGAAATACACCAGTGTGTCGCCGTCGGCCTGGTCGAAGGCGTACTCTAACGCGCCGCCGCGTCCGAGGCGGTCGTCGCTGTGGACGTGTCGGATCCGACTGTCCTCGTTCGCGAGTCGCGTCGCGATTTCGGGTGTGCGGTCCGAGCAGCCGTCCTCCGCGACGATGACTTCGTACGCGTCTTCGGGGAGAAACGAGGCGAGCGTCTCCAGCGTTATCGAGACCGTCTGCTCGATGGTGTCTGCCTCGTTGTAGGCAGGGAGAACGACGCTCACCTCGACCGCAGTCATACGCTCTTGGTCATCCCCGGAGTGAAAAGTACTTTCCGTTCGGTATGCTTTCGGGACCAAACCGGCTGTTAGTCAGCGCCTTCCTGCGACTGGGTGGTTGCGAACCGCTCGATTGACGCGACGTCGATATCTCCGACCGACTCGTAGGGTCTGTTTACCACCACGTCGCCGGCGGTGCTCCGGCCGATACCGGGAATCGCGGTGAGTTCGTTCATCGACGCGCTGTTGAGATCAAGTGGGTAGGGAACGCCGGTGACCGACCGATAGCCGTGGTCGGTGACTGCGATGTCGACGACGCTGCCGAGTTCGCGCTCGCCAGGGATGCCCACGAGGAGCGGGTAGGTCCCAAGTTGTCGGCCGAACGTCTTGCCGTCCTGATGATACTCCAGATGCACGTCGGGGAGTACCGTCCCCGGTGGTGCGACCCGCTGGAGCATCGGGTTATCGATGGTCTCACGGACCTCCTGTTTGTACTGCTTGAACAGTTGTTTGTGGTCCTTAGCGATTTCTGCGCCGGTGTCGGCCATGTCGGTCCCCTCGAAGGCCATCACCTGCCGGATGTTCACCCGCCGGAGCATGAGCCCCTCGTCGTACACCCGCTGGAGGAACCGCTTGTTGTGCTCGAAGGTCTCCCGCGTCTCGCCTTTCAGCCCGTGGACGAGATTGATACCGGGCAGGAGTTTGGGGAGCCGCCGAGCGGCGTCGTCGCCAAAGTTGGGGGCAGTGTCTTTATCTCCTCCGGGTCGCCAGCCAGCCACCTCGTTGACGATTTTCACCGCCTCGAAACACTGGTCGGCGGTGACGTTGAGGTTGTTGTCGCTCATCACGTTCGGGTCGGCCGACTCCAGGCCGAACGCGGCGGTGTCGCCGGGCGTGTTGTGCTCGGCGATGATGCGAATCCCCTCGCGAGCCTTCTCGGGCCACTTCACAACCGTGATGGGATTCATATTGTCGAGATGCAGCGTCTCAAGGTCCGGCGCAACGTCGCGGATACCGCCGTAGAGCCGCCGCAGGGCGTCGGGATTCGGTGCCTCACCGTCACCGCCGTAGGCCAGGATATCGGCCTGCCGGCCCAGTCGGAAGTGCTTCACGCCGCGGTCCGAGAGGGCATCGACTTCATCGACAACACTCTCGGGCGGCCGGAAGTCCGGGTTGCCGTACATCGGCTCCGTACAGAAGGAACACCGGTACGGACAGCCCCGGGAAGTCTCCATCTCGCAGATGAGGTAGTCAGGGTGGTTCGGATGCTGTTCGACAACGAACGCGCCGGCGCGGGCCCACCGTGTCTCCTCTTCGATGTCACGGTACCGGTCGTTGAACCCCTCCAGGCCGGAGTCCACGAGGTCGAACACTGCGGCCTCGACGTCCGCCATCGCCAGGAAGTCGAAATCGAGGTCGTCGCGGGCCGTCTCGCTCGCGCCCTCGTTGGCCTCGCCGACGCCGAATCGGACCGGACCGCCCATGATGGAAGTCCCGTCGGCCGTCCACGCGAGTTCCCGTACCTCGTCGGGTTCGGCCGGCGTCCCACCGACGTACTTGCCGGGGACGGTCATCCCGCCGACGTACACCATGAGGTCGGCGGCCTCAACGTCTCGCCAGACTGCGTTGTCCTCCCGGAGTTCGTCGATAGTGTGATACGTTATCTGCTTGCGGGGGACGCCGGCATCGACGAGCGCGCCGGCGGCGTACCGCGGGTACGTCGAGATGTACGGCGGCACCCCGAAGTGTGCGGGCTCGTCGACGTAGCCGTCGACGATGGTCACGTCGAGCGTCTCGGGGTCAGTCATACCCCTCGCTTGACGTTCGATGCCTAAAACCGTGTCTGGTCGGCCGTGGAAACAGGAACGGTCATGTGCGAGCTAAAGAGGGCGTAGTCAGCACCACGGCCACCCATGGTACAAAATCACTTTCTCCCAGCCCGTGCCATGGATGTGTATGGAACGGGTCGAATTTACGGTCCGTGGCGAAGGGGCCAGCACGCTGCCCAGAGCGTTCCACGATATCGCCGAAGATTCCCGCGAGCTGTATGACGGCAACGGGTTCGTTGTGGCGGTTACGGAGAACCACTACCGCATGGAACTCACTGAGGTACAGGCGACGACCGTGCTGGAGCTAATAGATGAGACAACTTGCGAGGTGACGATCATCGCGGGCGGCGGTGGATCCGGACTGACAGCCAATACGAGCGGTCGTGAATCCGAGGAAGCCCGAAAGGTCAGGCGGCGGCTCGAAACGTTCTGTGAAGACCGTGATCTCACTGTCGAACGGGTGTAGGCTGGCAGCACTTCTGGAGGGGATGATGCAGTGACAGAATCACCCGGGGGCAGACGAACTCAGTCGTCCGCGACAGCGGATGACGTAGCTGAATCAGTTTGCTTGGACCCGTCGTACCGACCACCGAACAGCGTTGTCGCAAACAGGATCAGCGGCGAGAGGAACGCGAAGAAGTAGTACGGGGCGTAGGCAAGCGTTCCGACTCCGAAGACTGCGGACATATAGACGGCACCGGCGTGCCACGGGAAGAGCGCGCCGGTCGGGGTTCCGGCGGACTCGATAGCCTGTGAGAGGTCGTCGCTGGCCAGACCGTACTCGTCATAGAGGTTCCGTAGTGTGAGTCCGGGGACGACGATGCTCATGTACTGCTGGGCCGAGAAGGCGTTGACGAAGATGGCCGAAACGCCGGTCCCGACGACTAAGCTGCGCGGGCCGCGGACAGCAGTTGCGAGATGGTGTGCGAGCACGGCGAGGACGCCGGTCCGCTCAAGGAGCCCACCGAGACTGAGAGCCGCGACGACGACGGCAATCGTCCAGGCCGACCCCGAGATGCCACCGCTTGCCAGCAGGTCGTTCACGAGGTCCATCCCCGTTTCAGGGGCCGTCCCGTCGAGAAAGACGGTCCAGGCGGCAGTGAACGACCGGCCCTGAACGAAGATGGTCGTGAAGGTCCCGGCAAAGACCCCGGCGACCAGCGTCGGGAGCGCGGGGATCCCGTACAGCGCCAGCCCGAAGGTGACGACGAGCGGGAGAAGTACCAGCACCGAGAGGTCGTAGCTGCCCGCGAGTGCGCCCTGTATCTCGGCGACGCGCCCGTCCGGGATTTCACCGACAGTACGCAGCCCCAGCGCAGCGTAGAGCAGGACTGAGAGGCCAAACGCCAGGACGGTCCCGTTGCGCATCGCCCGGATGTGGTCGTAGAGGTCGGTGTTCGTCACGGCGGCCGCGAGGTTCGTCGTATCCGAGAGGGGGGACTGTTTGTCGCCCGCGTAGGCACCCGAGAGGATGGCACCGGCAGTCATCGGTGTTGGCACGCCGAGACCGGAGCCGATGCCGATGAAGGCCACGCCGAGGGTGCCAGCCGTCGTCCAGGACGATCCGATGGAGAACGCGACGACCATCGCAAGCAGCGCTGTCGCCGGCAGGAACACGTCCGGTGTCAGTATCGAGAGCCCGTAGTACATCAGCCCGGGAATAGTCCCCGCGCTGACCCACGTCGCGATGAGCCCGTAGATAACGAACAGAATGAGAATAGCCTGCAGTCCCATCAGCAGACTGTCCGCGAGCCCCTCGTAGAGGTCGTCCCACGAGTAGCCGAGCCAGTATTTCCCGACTGCGCCAGTCAGCACGATGCTCCAGAGCAACGGCCCGTGTGGGGCCAGCTTCAGATACCCGGACCCGATGCCGAGGAACAGAACGACACCGAGTACGGGGACCAACGCTTGGAGTACCCCGGGACGGCGCTCCGACGGGATGTCCTCGTACGTCAGCGGTTCGAGAGTGAGTGATGTCACGCTTACGCCGACCTAATAACTCATATGTATTAAAAAGAGCGATAATATCTCTGTAGTGCATATGAGAAAGTATCTCTTTCGAAGGCACTGTTATCAAGTACCACTATCACAGACGCAAAGCGGGACTAATGTGCACTTAGTATGCGTCCCTCCAGCGGCTCACGCTGGTTGGTGTGGACCGGGCTTAACGGGCTACTCAATGGGTTCTCGACGGTACTAGGGCATCTCGGCGCTGCTGACCCAGTACCGGCGGCGGCCGAACAGACGCAGTCTCAGTTGTCGGCGCTGACCGTTCGGTCGTCGGCCTGGGCGTGCCAGAGATCGGCGTAATCGCCGTCGGCCGCGAGCAGGTCAGCGTGGCTACCCCGTTCGACGATTTCCCCGTCGTCCATCACGACAATACGGTCCGCGTCCTGAATTGTCGAGAGGCGGTGGGCGATGACGAAGGCGGTGCGGTCCGCGACCAACTGTTCGATGCTCTCCTGAATCCGGTCTTCCGTCTCCGTGTCCACGTCGCTGGTCGCCTCGTCGAAGATGATGATCTCGGGGTCGTTCAGCAGAGCGCGAGCGATGGCGACCCGCTGCCGCTGGCCGCCCGAGAGTTTGATGCCCCGCTCGCCGATCTGCGTGTCGTACCCATCCAGCAAGTCTTGAATGAACTCGTGGGCCTGTGCGGCTTTCGCCGCATCGCGGACACGGTCGCGTGCGGTCTCCCAGCCGACCTCTTCGGTCTCCTCGTCCAACTGTTCGGCGTCGAGTACCTCGTGGTCGCCGTAGGCGATGTTCTCGGCGACGGTCCCCGAGAACAGGTACGGCTGTTGTTCGACGATGGCGATTTCGCCCCTGAGGCTCTGGAGGCCGTACTCGCGCACGTCGACGCCATCCACCCGGACCGCACCAGCATCCACGTCGTGGAACCGCGGCACCAGTTTCAGCAAGGTCGATTTGCCGGCTCCGGTCGCCCCAGCAAGGCCGATTGTCGCGCCATCGGGCACGTCAAGCGACACGTCGCGGACGACCGGCGGTTCGTCACCGTAGCCGAACGTCACGTCGTCGAACTCGACCGACCCGTCGATGTTGTCGGGTTCGTACGGGTCTGCGGGGTCGGTGACTTCGGGGTCCTGACCCAGCAGCCCGAACACGCGCTCGGCGCTGGACTTGGCGAGCTGGTACTTGTTTGCGGAGCGCCCGATTCGGCGCATCGGCGAGTACAGCCGGCGGATATACAGGAAAAACAGGGCAAACGCCCCGGTCGACAGCGCCGCTTCGCTCTCGGGAGCCGTGATGAAGTCCATCCCGGCGACGTACAGAATCAGGACGAACGCGATACCAGTAAGCAGTCGCAGGCCGGCGAAAAAGGCCCGGCGGATACGCAGGGCGGCTACCTTCTGGTCGTGATACTCCTGGCTCTGGTCGGTCACCCGCTTGCGCTCGAAGTCGTAGCGGTCGAACGCTTTGATGACTGGCGCGCCGCTGAGGTTGTTCTCTAACCGGGTGTTGAGCCGGGACACTGTCTGGCGGATGGAGCGGTATTTCGGCTCGATCCAGGTGAGGAAGAAGCCGCTGGCGATGCCGATGAGTGGCACCGGGCCGAGCGCGATGAGCGCCAGTTTCGGAGAGTACCGATAGAGGATGACCGCGATACCGCCGACGGTCGCCACCACCCGAATCATCTGGCGGAACTCCGTGTTGAGGAACGATTCCAGCCGGTTGATGTCGCTGTTGAGTATCGACATCATCCCGCCGGTCTGGTGGTTCGCAAAGAAGGACAGCGAGAGGTGTTGCAGGTGGTCGTAGGTGTCGTTCCGGAGGTCCCGCTGTATCTTCTGGGCGCTCGACTGGAGGAGATATCTGGAGGCAAAGCGCGTCGCCGACCGAAGGAGATAGGCGATGGCTGCGATGGCGACCAGCCGCTGGAGGAACGCGATACGGGCGGCTTCGCCCGTGATTTGGCCGGGCGGCAACAGGCCGGCATCCGTCAGCAGCCCCGGCTCGCCGCTGCTGAGGACGACACGGTCGATGGCCGCGGCGACGATTATCGGCGGCACGAGGCGGGCGAACCGGGTACAGAACGCCGCCAGAATGCCGACGAGCAGACGGAGCCAGTAGGGGGTGGCGTAGCCGACGAGGTTGACCATCGGGTGGCCGTCGACGTTCTCGCGGACGCCCTCGAAGCCGCCCTGGTCGTCAGGCATAGACGCTAGTTGGTCCGGAAACTGATATATGCCGGGCTTCGACCCGGAGACGGTGACTTCACTGCGTCGTCAAACGTAGATACAGCCTTCACTGTCGGGACCCGAGACGGGCGGTCCGGCACCGTCGGCCAGCCGGCCCGCCGAAACCACGGCGGCCAGCGAGTCCAGCGCGTCGTGGTTCCCGAGGTAGGTGTCGCGGTGATCGCCGACCGTAACGCTACAGGCTTCGACCGCTGCGACGTTTGCCTCTCGGCGCTGCCGGGGGTCATCGACGTTCTTGTACCCCTCGCGGTAGCAGCCCAGCCAGCCGAACGTCGCCGCGGGGTACACCTCCGCGACCAGCGTGTCGGCATCCCAGCCCTGCATCGGCACGACGGCTGTCGCGTCGTCGTCTCGCAGTTTTCCGAGTACGTCCCGGACGCCGTAGAAGGTCATACTGCGCGTCCGATTCGTGTAGGGACACAGCGCCCCGCGGCGGAAATCCGTCTCCCGGCGCAGGTCCCGGTTGCCGGTCGCCATCTCCGCGGTGTGCCGGCACGCCTCTGAGAGTGACCCCGGGTCAGTCGGGCCGCTACCGCTCGCAAGCCAGTCGACGAAGCCGTCCCAGGTCCCCCCGCACTGCGCGTCAAGCAGCGCCTGTGGCAGACTGAACGGGAAATCCAGCCCGACAGCGCCCACATCATCGTCGGTGATGCGATCGAAAAGGCCAGCGTGAGCCGCTTCACGGTCCCGGCCCCATTCGTCCGTCCCGCGGTAGCACCGTTGAATCGTCAGCCCGTCTTCCGTCGGGATCGCCTCGGTGACCCAGAGCGCGTCGCCAGCGGTCGCTGCGCCGCTGAAATCCACCCCGAGGACGCGTTTACTCATACACCCGAGTACGCCGGTGACGGTATCAATGTTGGGACTGGCACGAACGGGGTGGCCCCTTCCCCGTCCGTAAGGGGTTTGTCCCCGACGGACCAACGGAATAGTATGCCAGCCACTATGGAGGTCGTCTGCACGGACGACAGCTGCGAACTCGACATGTTCGAGATGCACTACACGTACGATATGCCGGACGATGTCGAACTCGCGGCGTTCTCCTGTCCGTACTGTGGCGGGACGGACTGTCTCGACGAAGTGGAACTATGATGCGGGACATCGGCTCCTCGATCAGCGACGCGATCTTCGAGAACATCGGCCGGGCCGCCGGCCGGGTGCAGGAGAACAAGCCGCTGGCCTCGGACCTGCTGGAGTCGGACGACGCCTACCTCGTCGTCTTCGACGCGCCCGGCACGACGGCGTCGGACATTCAGGTCCGGTACGTCGACGACCGCGTGGAGGTCCGCATCGACCGCTTCCGTGACTTCTACGAGGGCTTCGAGATGCGCTACCCCGGCCGCGGGCTCGCGCTCGACGGAAGCGTCACCCTGCCGAGCGACGCCGCTGTCGACCCGGAGACGGCCCAGGCCACACTCAAGAGCAACGGCACGCTCCACGTCCGCGTCCCGAAGGCTGAGCCTGGGCACGACGAGGACGCGGCAACGGATGTGGGCGTTGAAACCGACGACAGCGGGACTGACGGGGGAACCGAAGCGGATGCAAATACCGATGTCGAAGGCGAAGCCGAATCAGCTGACGAGGGCGAAGACGACTCCTGATTGGAGCGTATACACTTTCTCACAGCGCATTTACTCGTCCCAGTCACGCGTCGGGTCGTCCAGCGCGGCGAACTCTTCGGAGCCGTCGAACCGCGTTGGGTCGACCCGGTCGGGCAAATGCTCGGAGAGCGGATTCGGGCGATTGAGAACGTCTGCGGCGAGATAGTCGCCCATCGCTGGCGCGCGCATGAGCCCGTGGCCCTGCCAGCCGGTCGCCACCCAGAGCCCGTCGGCGACCTGCCCGGCCAGCGGCGCGCCGTCTGGCGTCGCTGTACACAGACCAGACCAGGCTCGGTCACAAGCCGGCGAGAGCGCCGTTGACTGCTCGACACGGTCGAGGCTCCGAGTGACGAACTCGGCGTCAGCCTCCGGGTTCCACTCCGTCGGGTCGACCTCGTGTGCGCCGTCGCCGACCAGCAGCGCGTCGGCTTTCGACCGCCAGTAGAACTCACGCGTCGCGTCGTAGAACGATGGCAACGCGGCGTCGACCGGCTCGGTCACGAGCGCCTGCGCCCGGTAAGCTTTCAGCGCAAGCGAGACGCCGATGTCGGCAACGAGTGGCTTCGTCTGTGGGCCGGCCGCGACCACTACCGCGTCGAACGTCCGCGTTTCGTCCGGCGTTTCGACGGTCGTCGGCGACGCGAGCGAGACCGGGGTTTCCGTTTCGATGGTCGAGCCCGCTTCGCGGGCTGTTTCGGCGAGCGTGGCTACCACAGCGTCCGGGTCGAGCACGCCGGCGTCGCTGGCGAGGCCGGCCACCTCGATGCCGCTCGTGTCCAGCGCCGGGTAGCGGTCGCCGAGTTCCGCCGGCGTGAGCGCTTCGACCGCGACGCCGTTTCGCTGCATCCCCGCGATCTGCTCGCGGACGGCCGCGGCGTCGCTCTCGTCTCGTGCGACCCAGACGTAGGGCTGGGGCTCGAACAGGTCCAGGTCGCGGTAGCGAGTGATCGCGTCCGCGGCGACGGCCGCGTCCACGTCGTCGGCGAAGGCGTCGTAGCAGAGGCCGGCGGCGCGGCCGCTCGCACCGCTGCCCAGTTCATCGCGTTCGAACACCGTGACCGACGCGCCGTGACGGCCCAGCGTCAGTGCGGTCGACAGACCGACGGCCCCGCCGCCGACGACGGCGACGTTCATTTACGAGAGGAAGGGGTCAAGCCCACGCGCCGGATAGCCGACAATTGTGTCGACGCCGATGTCGTGGAGTCGCTCGGTTCGCTCGGCGACTGTCTCGACGGAGCCGACGAGCGCGTAGTCGCGGATGGCCTGTTTGAGTACGTCTCTGGCCCGACCCGTCGCTCGGCTGTCCGTCGGCGCACCGTCAGGCAGCGCGTTCCGGACCGGACCGCGCCGGGCCGCGTAGTCGCCGACGGCGTCCAGCATCGCGTCCTCGCTGTTCGAGAGCACCAGCGGGGCGTAGACGGCAATCGATCCCTCGAAGCCGGCCGTCCGGAGCGTCCGCACGTCGCGGGCCGTCGTCCGGGAGAGGAGTTCGTACTGCGTGCCCCCGACCGCCAGCGCGAGGCGTTCGATGCCCTCGGTGCCGACCCAGGGGTCGCTGGCGTCGTCGACGGCCGCCCGCAACCGCGGTGCGACGGCCCGTTCGGCCTCGTCCTCCGAGAGATACGCGCTGTGGCCGGCGACCAGTACGTGTCCCGCACCGGCCGGCAGCGCGTCGAACCCGCTGTCGTCTCCCAGCGGATCGAAGCCGTCGGCCCGGACTGGCGTGGTGACGCGTACGTCGGCGGTCGATGCCAGTCGCTCGATAATGTCCGGTTCTGGGACGTGGGCCGCCCCCTCGTAGTCAATTGCGAGCGTCTCGATGTCGAGGTCTGTCGCCCGCGACACGTCCACTTCTGTCGGCTTGAGCGCCACCGCGTCGATGCCGGCGGCCGCCAGTGTCGCACCGGTAAGCGTGGTCATCCAGTACGCGATCAACGTCTCGGGGTCGCAAAATCCTGTCGCTCTCGGCCCTACCACAACCCACTCTGTGTCACTCAGCTTCGTCGCGCACGCTCGGCGGGAGGTCGTCGTCCGGCTCCATGTAGCGGTCCGGCTCGGGCGGCATCCGCCAGTCGGTTGCGAGTTCGAGCAACTGGACGAGCATCCGAGCCGTCGCGCCCCAGACGGTGTAGCCGTCGACGTAGAAGAAGTGGAGCCGTATCTCGCCGTAGTGGGGATGGTCGCGGTGTTCGGACTCGTAGTTGTCCAGGTCCGTCAGCTCCGACACCGGCAGGGGGACGATCTCGGCGACTTCCTCGTCCGAGGGCAGATAGTCGCGGTCCGGGATCCGGCCGACGAACGGGCGCACGGAGTAGCGCGTGATGGTCCTGATGTCGTCCAGCCGGCCGACGACGTTGACTGCCAGCGGGTCGAGTCCGATCTCCTCGTTGGCCTCCCGGAGCGCCGTCCGCAGCAGGTCCTCGTCTTCGGGTTCGCGGCCGCCGCCGGGGAACGACATCTGCCCGGGGTGGTCAGACAGGTGGTCAGCGCGTTTCGTGAACAGTATCGCCTCGCCCTCGGGTCGCGTGACCACCGGGGCGATGACGGCGGCCTCCTGTGGCTCGTCGTCCACGACGACTGGCTCGTGGGCCGCGACCCGGTCGAACTGCATAGCACATCGTAGGTACCCGAGCGTCTTAATTCGGGTGGCTCACTCCTGCGAACTAGCCGATTTAATGGTGCAGAATACGGATGTCGGGCTCACACGTCGTCCAGACGGTCGCGGAGGCCGTCCATTTCAACGCTCTCCCAGGCTTCGATGTCGTAGCTCACGTCGAGCAGTGTCTCGACGCGGTCCTCGTCGCCGTTCTTGACGGCCATCACCGCGTCCTCCCGGAAACGGGACTTGACGGCCTCGATGACAGCGTCGCGCGCGAGGTCGCGGGACGGGACGTCCATGATATGCGGGAGGTCGGCCGCGCCGTCGGGCAGGGCCGGGAACGCGACCGGGCCGACTACCAGCAGCGTCTCGTCTGTATCGGCGGCGTGGTCGTCGACGGCGACGAGGTGATACGAGTCGATAGCGCCGTCGATGGCCGCCGCGACCGCGTCCGGGTCGGCGTCGACGCCCTGCTTGAAGGCGAGTTCGCCGCAGGCGTCGACGAGTTCCGCTCTGGTGAGCGAGCCGAAGAGGTCGACGACGCCAGCCAGCTCGTCCGGTTGCAGGTCCATACAGGTGACGCGGCACCGAGCGGCTTCAGCCTTTAGGCTCGGGCTGCGCTCGGCAGGCGACCGTCGAGGTGCAGCGACACCATCGCAACGAGGACGACGAGCAACGCGATTCCCATGCCGCGAAGCAGTGTCGGAAACGTGACGCCGGCATCAAGCAGTCGGCCGACGAGCGCGCTCCCGGGGGCCTGCATCACCATCATTCCCGCGCCGTAGGTGGCGTAGGCGCTCGCGCGGTGGCGGTCCGGGAGCGAGCCGAGCAGGTACGCGTCCACCGCCGGGAAGATGCTGTGGATGACGTAGCCGACGACGACGCTGAACGCGGCCAGCGACCAGAATCCGGTCAGTGACGGGAGCACCAGCACACAGCCGGTAAAGGCCGCCAGAATCGTCAGGAGATACGGAATCGACGGGAGACGGTCGGCCAGCCGACCGCTGACGTAGAAGGCCGGTACGCCGGCGCCGAACGCGAGCAACAGCAGCGTTCGACCTAACCCCGCGGACAGCCCAACGCTCGTGGCGTAGGTGACGTAGAAGTTGAACAGTCCGTTCCAGACCAGGCCCGCGACGCCGATGGTGGCGACGCTGGTGACGATGATGTGCCACTGGGCGCGCGCCGCGCCGAGGAGGTCGCGGTCTTCGCTCCCGGCGTCGGGGAGTTGCGAGCGTCTCGCAATGAGCGTGAACGCGATGGTCACCAGTCCCGCGGCGACCGCTATCCCCTGCAGCGCGGTCCGCCACGTTCCGACGATGAGTACGAACGAGATCAGCGCCGGCGCGCCGACGGCGGCGAGCTGGGAAGCGACCCCATGTTGCCCGAGGGCGCGGCCGGGCCGCTCCGGGTACAGTTCGCTGACCAGCGTGTTCGCCGCAGTCAGGTAGACGCCGCTGGCAAGCCCCATAGTGAACGCGCCGACGAGCAACAACGTCGGGTCGAACGCGAACGCGGTGAACGTCGTCCCGAGCGTCAACACGACACCGGAGCCGAAGATGACCTTCGCCCGCGATATCCGGGTCAGCAGGACGCCGGTGGGAAGCCTCGGGAGGGCGCTCCCGGCCCAGGCCATCGTTGCGAGCAGTCCGAGCGTCGCATCGGACGCACCCGTCGTCGCCCGGATCGGCTCGATAAGTGGTGCAAAGACGACTCTCGCGAGGTTGATGCAGAACACCATCCCCAACAGCGAGCCGAAGATACGGCGACGAGACACGACCGGTGATAGACCGGAAGCCATGAACAACGTTCCGGAACGCCGCCACGGGGTTTTTACACGCGGGTAGCACACTGGCAGGTATGGACTCAGTGAGGAAGGCCCTCCGGGCCGGCGACGTCGAGAAGGACAACTACGGACGGCTCTCCTGTACCAGCTGTGACGAGCCGCTCGCGACGGAGAACGACCCGGACGAGGTCGGGAAAGTGCGCGTCTGCCCCGAGTGCGACGGTAAGTGGAAGGAACTCAGCTAGCTACTCGAAGACGGCGTCGAACGCGTCCGCACCGAGCGGCTCGTACCGACCGGCATCGACGTTCTCCCGGGCGTGCTCGACCGAGCCCGTGCCGACCAGCGAGCAGGTCACGCCCGGCGCGCTGCGTGCGAAGTTGATGGCGCGCTGTGCGCTCGTCTCGCCCGAGAGCTTCGCCGCCACGTCGTCTGGGACCGCTGCGGCCAGCTTGCCCTGCATGATGGATGCGCTGGTGAACACGTCCAGCCCGGCCTCGTGAGCGAACCACAGCGCCGACTGCGCCCCCTCCGCGCCGTCGTGGGATTCGACGGTGAACGCGTCGGCCATCGAGACGTTGAACGGCAACTGAATCGCGCGGAGATGCGTCGCCGCGTTGCCGACCGTCTCTGCCGCGGCGCGTGCGCGCTCGACGACCTCGGGCAGCGAGAGATAGCTGTCGTGGGCAGCGGCCACGCGGAACGCCTCCCACGTCGCGACACCGTAGTGCTCGATGTCGCCGGCTGCAGCGCGCTCCTCCAGTCGCTCGAAGGTTGCCTCTAGCTGGTCGTACACCGCTTCACGGGACTTGGATTTCAGTTGCGTCTCCGGATTGTGGACGTAGTAGAGGTCGATGGTGTCCAGCCCCAGATTCGCGAGCGAGCGGTCGACCTGGTCGTCAATGTAGTCGGGCGCGATGCAATGCTGGCCCGCGACGAGGTCGTCGCGGTCCACGATGCCGGTGTCGAGGTACTCCGACCGGACGAACGCGCCGGGGTCCGCCGGGCGCTCTCCGTCGAACGGGATGAACCCTCCTTTCGTCGCAACGGCAATCGCATCGCGGTCCACCTCGGCGTCCGCGACGGCGTCGCCGACGACCCGCTCGGAGCGCTGGTGACGGTAGTTTATCGCCGTGTCGACGACGTTGATGCCGGATTCGAGTGCCGTCACGATAGCGTCGTGGTAACTCGCGTCCCGCTCGTCGGTCGGGTCGCCGAGGTACGTTCCGATGCCGATGCTGGAGACGACGCCGTCGCCGAACCGCCGGTAGAACGTGCGCGCGAACTCGTCGTGGTCGTCCCGGTACGCCCAGGTCGCCTCCCGTGTGGCCATACCGGGTGTTGGTCGGGCAGTGACAAAAGGACAGAGATTCACTGGAGTCGGCGACAGCGCAGGAGTCGCCTGTCACAGTTCGCCGCTCATCGCATCGAACACCCGCTCGCGGAAATCTTCCCGGGAAACGCCGTTACTGGGGCCGAGGCCGGCCATGTGCTCGACCGGGACCTTGCCGCCGCCCATCCGAGCGTGGCCGCCGCCCTCGGCCATCGGGATATCGTCGACGACGGCCTCTATCGCCCGGCCGATGTGGACGCGGTCGTCCCGCGAGCGCCCGGCGATGCGCATGGTCCCTTTCTTCTCGCCGACAACGACGACCGCCGAGACGCCCTCTAACGTCTCCAGTTCGTCCGCCGCCTGCGGAATCGCGTCCGTGTTCGACACCTCGCCCACATCACTGAACGCGTAGGGCGCTCGCACCTCTCGTTTCCCGATGGCTCGGGATTTCACGTCGAGGACTTCGGCGTCGACCTGCGGGTTCGCGATGCGGTTGAGCAGGTCGCTGTCCATCCCATCGTAGAGGTACGCGGCAGCCGCGAAGTCCTCGGACTTACACCCGTTGGTCAGCGACCGGGTGTCCGACTGGATACCGTACATCAGCCCCGTCGCCAGCGCACAGGGGATGGTCTCTGCCGGTGACGCGTCGATATCGATACCCCCGTTCCCCTGTGTGTCGCTGAACTCGAACTCCAACTGATTGAAGTAGCTCGCGAAGATGGTCGCACAGGCCCCGTAATCGGACCGGATGTCCGTGAACTCGTCCCCGCTGCCGTTGCCGGGATGGTGGTCGATGACGGCGACCGGTTCTATCTCTTCGGCACCGGGGAAGCCGCGTGCCGTGTTGTGGTCGACGAGGACGACTGCCTCGCCGTCGATGTCGTCGACAGTCTCGATGTGGTCGAAATCCAGATCCAGCACCGTCTGGAAGGCCCGGTTCTCCGGGCGGCGTATCTCCCCGGGGTACAGCAACGACGCTGACGTATCAGTGCCGGCGACGAGTTGGTTGACGGCCAGCGCGGAGGCCATCGCGTCCGGGTCCGGGTTCGGGTGCATCAACACCGCGATCCGGTCGTAGCCGGTCAGCGTCCGACGCAGTCGCTCGCCGGGCGTTCGGCTGAGATACCGACGCAACCAGATGCCGGCACCGAGGAGGGCGAGAAGAACCACAGCGACACCAGCGACCAGCAGGGGGTTCTCGCTAGCGAACGCCGCGGCGGCGTCGATCTGGAGTCCGCCGGCGGCAACGCGTGTCATACCACGCTGTTCGCCAGCCTATCAGTAATAAAGTTCGCCCCCGATACAGCTAATTTTGCCGGTATTCCCGGACGGCGTCGCGGTACCCTTCCCGGAATGTCGGGTACTCGAATTCGTATCCCAGTTCGTGGAGCCGGTCGTTCGAGCATCGCTTGCTCGTCTGAATACGGCGCTTCGCCGTCTCCGAGAGGCTGTCGTCGGCCAGTCGTTCCGCCGTCGTCTGTTTCGGCGGGAACGGGACGTCACACTGTTCGGCCAGCCAGTCGGCGAATGCCCACTTCTCGACGGGTTCGTCGTCGACGACCAGCACGACTTCCTCCCGGTGGTCTCCCGTCAGCAGGTGGCGCACGGCCCCGGCCGCGTCGGCCCGGTGGACCATGTTCAGGTAGCCGGCCGTCACCGGTCCCTCCAGGTACCGCTCCAGTCGGTAGCGGTCCGGGCCGTACAGGCCGGCGAAGCGAGCGACCGAGCCGTGGCCGCCGTGTTCCACGGGGCGCTCACGGGCTACGCGCTCTGCTTCGGCCAGTACCTCGGTCTTCTCGGTCTGTGGGTCCAGCCCCGTCTCTTCGTCGACCCACGCGCCGTCGTGGTCGCCGTAGACGCCGGTGCTGGAGGTGTACACCAGTCGCTCGGGCGGGTCCGCCCGCGACCAGAAGTGGTCGATAGCCGTCCGGAGTCCCTCAACGTACACTTCGCGGGCGGCCTCAGCTCCCCTGCCGCCGGAACTCGCGGCGAAGACGAGCCAGTCGGCGTCCGGCACCGCCGACAGCGACTCGGGGTCGGTCACGTCGGCGCGGACCGCTTCGAAGCCGGCGTCCTCTATAGCTGCGATGCCGTCGTCGGACCGGCGAACGCCCACGACCTCGTGGCTGCTCCGCAACTGCCGTCCGAGTTCCAAGCCGACGTAGCCACAGCCTAGAATGGCGACGCGTTCCGTCACCGCTTCTCCCCCTCGATGTAGCTGTGCAGGAGGGCGTACTCGGCCAGTGTTATCGGGTAGCGACCCTCGATTTTCTGCTGGATCTCTTTCGGCTCCAGTTCGTCGTCGATGCCGGAGGCCAGCGATTCTACGTCTATCACGGCTGTCGTCATCCCCATCAGGAGGATGTCCTGCGCTTCGGCCTGCAGCGCGTCGGCGTCCGGCCGGTTCGGGTGGGTCGCCAGGACCGAGACCGCCTCATCGAGCGTTCGGTCGCCGATATCGCTGTCGGCGAACGCTGTCACTGTCGCTTGATCGAGATCGGTCTCGGCGACGATTTCCTCGATGCCGACTGTCTCGACTGTCTCGGCCAGCACAGTGCTGTAGGCCGCCAGTAACTCCTCGTGGGACTGCTCGCCCGCGTCCGGAAACTCGCCTCGAAGCATGGGTGTCGGTATGGCCCCGGGGTATTTCACTTCCGTTATGCGGCCCGGGGTCAGGTACCTGCGTGCGGCCACCCGCTCGATTCCTCCACGGCGGTCCCGCCCTTGTCACCGACCCCGCGCGGTTTGGGCGGTACCACGACGACAACGCCCGTATCGGCGCTGAACGAGACGCGGTCGGCGGTACCCAATCGCTCTGTCGATCCGTCGTCGTCCACGTCGAGCGTGACGTTGTGCCCGTCACGCGCATAGGTGGTCCGTGCGCCTGGCTCCCTCGGCGGGCCGTGACTCGCAGAGACGGCGAACCTGGCGTACTCGCCCTTGACGGTAACCCACCAGATGTTCGCCGTCGCGTACCAGGGGGTGACCGGCGGTGCCAGCGGGAGGCCAGCCGGCAGTTTGTCCGTTCCGAGACGCTTCTTCGCGAACTGCTGGACCTTCTGTTCCCCTGCGTTCGCCAGCGCTTTGCTCAGTTCGTCTTTCGCAACGGACCGTACCGCCGAGGCCGTCCCGTTTGTCGACTCCAGCGTCGGTCTGGTCGCTGGCGTGTCGACTGAGAACAGCGTCAGGCGGAGACGGTCGCGTTCGACCCGCGTGAGGTTCAGCCGGGCACCGGCGACGTGGGCGACCCGTTCCTGCGCGGAGCCGTTGGTCAGCGCCAGCGCTCGGGCCGCCGGTGTGTCCCATGGCGACAGCGCTTCAGTGACAATGGCCTTGCTCTCGCCCTGTTCAGCTTCAGTGTGCTGGGAGACTGCCAGCCAGAGCGTCGTCGTCAGCTCCTCGTTGGCCGCTTCCACCTCCCGCTGGAGCGCATCACGTTCCGAAGCGAGCGTGGCGCTCGACTCGTCTTCGAGGGTTTCGTTCGCGGCTGCGAGTGCGTTCGCTGCCGTTGCAAGGCGCACCCTATCGCCACCCTCGAACGCACCGCCAACGACGGCGTCGGCGGCGTCGCCGTAGGGGACCGTGAACACGTTCGCGTTCCGCGCCACCAGCGGATGCTCGCTTCCGTCCAGCGCGCGATACCGACTCTCGTTCAGTTCGGCCAGCGTCAGATACGGCGTTTGCGTATCGACCCGCGTCCTGACGGGACCGGCCGGACCGACCGGGACCGGGCGTGACCGGGGGACGCGCGTCTCACGGGCCGTCAATCCTTTCCGGAGGGCACGCAGCGACCCCTCGGTGCGTTCCGTTAGCTGTGCGTCGACTCGCTTCCGGTTACTGTCCCGAACCGAGGCCTGCCTATCTAGCTCCGTCAACACTGCATTCAGATAGGTCAGCCGGGCCGCGGCGCGGGCCTTCTGGGCCGTACTGTCGTAGGTGTCCGGCACGGCCGCGAGGTCGGCACGGCGCTGTGCGACCCGCTCCCGAAGTTCCCGCGGGGGATTCGTCTCGAAGGTCCCTACACGTCCGCGCTCGACGGTGACGGTCGTGTTGCGGATTGGCTCCCGTAGAGCCATCAGGTCCCGATACACCCACTCGTGCAGTTCCGGTGGTCGGTCGGCCGTCACCGTCGCTTCCGTCCGGCCCAGGCTGTCGTCGACGACTCGCTCGGCGGTCTCGTCTCTCCCCCCGGCGTGGCCGACGAGCCTGTCCATCGCTTTCGGCTCCACATCGGCGAGGTTCGACCCGTTCAACGGGCTTGCGCTGGCGTCGTGTGCGGTCCGAATCGAGCGGTTCGGTGCCACTGAGCGGCCGTGATGGCGGCCGACGACGGCGACGGTCACGCGATAGCGCGCGGTGCTCGACACAGTCGTGCGCCGACGCACTGACCCGTTCTGCCAGACGGCGGTCCGCGTGTACTGTCGCTCGACGGTCCGGCTGAACGTCTCCAATCTGTGCCAGCCGTCCGGCGTCGCAACACCCCCGCTGGCGTTCCCGACCGCCTCAACGGATGTAGTCGTCCGGTCGGCGACTAGTGTCCACTCGCTGCCCGGCGAGGCCGGCTTCCCCGGCGGCCCCCCGCCCAGTCGGTGCTCGTCGACTTCCAGCGCTACCTCGACGGTGTACGCGTCTTCGAGCGTTTCGTTGAGCGCCGACGGCTCGGTGACGGACCGGAACGCGGTGTCGGCCGTCTCGTTGACGCCGATGGTCATCGAATCCCCCGGGCTCGGACTGGCCGTGGACTTCGGGCGCGGCGGCGTCTCGCTGACCGGTTTGTAGTCGGCCTGATCGAGCACGTCGCTGGAGACAGCGGAACCCCTGCTCCCCCGAACGACGTCTTCGATTCCCGTCATCGCTGTCGCCTCTGTCAGAGCACGACGACCGGCGGGGTCACTCCGCCCGAAGGTCGACCGCTGGACGCCGAGCAGTGCGCCGTTCGTCGCCAGCGAGACGTGCCGGTTCGCGACGACGTTCTCGACGCCTGCGCCGCCGTACTGGGCATATCCTCTCGCCCACGCCATCGGGTACAGCCGCGCTGTCATCCGCTGGCTCAGGCCCGGCTTGTCCAGACCGTTGTTCAACCGCGTCTGGTAGGTTGACACCTGGTCGTGGAGCATGAGCGCCTGGTTCGGAACGACGACGGTCGGCGAAACCCGCCGTGTCGAGACCACCGCTCCGTTGCGCCGAACCGTCAGAACGATATTCTCGACCGTCGCCCGCATCGCGGTCTCGTTCGGCCCGGCGCGTTCGACCGAGACGCGACGTTTCGCAGCCCGGAGGTCGCTCGCGTTAGAAACCGTCGGCAAACTGGCGGTCACGGTCACGTCACCGCTTCGGCCGGTGACGCGCTCCAGTCGGTCCGCAACCCGGAGATAGGCGCGGATTCTGAGCGAGTCCCGGAACGCCGTCGAGCCGTTCAGCACCCGGCCAGTGGGCGTATCGGCCGGCGTGACGACCGGGTTCGCGGCCGCCTGCCGGCCGGCCGTCGAGACGCCGTCCCGCACGGCGACCTGCGTCTCCGCCGTGGCCTGATTCAGCGCCCGCTCGACGGCTGTTTCGCTCGGGGCCGGCTCGCTAACGAACGTCGGGGCCAGCGTGAGGCTGCTTACCAGAAGGAGGACGCCGAGCAACGCGAACGGGATCCGGCCGCGGGTGTCGTCCCTCACGGAGACCACGTCCTGACAGTTACGCGGACACGGCTCACTCGAACGGCGCGGGCGGCGTCCGCTGGCGAGTCGTACCGCGACCGCATGTCGGTCCGAAGCCGGGCGGCGAGCGCCGCGGTCAGGTCGCGGTTCATTTCTGTCGCCGATTGCTGCTCAACGGCAACGCTCGCCCCCGTCAGGTCGGCCATGCGCTCGTACCGCGCGGCCAGCAGCACGTCCGAGGGGTAGTCGCCACGGAGAGCGTACCGCGACTGTGTCGGCGGGAACAGCCCGTCGACGACGCTCCGAGCTACGACCGTCGCCACGCCGTCGTAGCCGCCTGTCTTTGCTGCTTCACGGGCCGGCTCCGAGACGGCCTCCATCCCGCTCGGAACTGTTACCGTCGCCGCCCGAACGTCCACGCTGTCAGGGGGCCGGTCGCCGACACGGTACTCGCCGCTGACTGGCGCACCGGGATACGGTGCCCAGGTGACACGGACGGACGTTCGATGCCCGCGGCTGTGGAGTCTGTCACGCGTTGCCGCAGCGACTCGTGACTCGAAGTCCGTGCCGGCGCTCGATACCCGTTCGCCGTCCACGGTGACACCGCTCATCGCCGCCTCACCGAGCAGTTCCGCGACGGTCCCGTGACTCGTCCGCTGCCGTCGCGTGGCGTGGTCGGGTGGCCTGTGGCGGTCGGACGGTGGGACGAGCAAATCGTACTCGACGCTCGCGGTGCTCGTCGCCAGCGCCGACGCTTGCTCGGCCGCAGGGTTTGGGGTTGCTACCGGCTTTTCCACCCCGACACCGCTCACGAGAGTCCCTGCGGCCGCACCGACGAGCAGAAGAAACACCGTCACGTCGGCGACGGCGCTCATGGCTCGGGTCATCGCCACACCCGAACGGTGAGCGTTCCCCGGCGGACTGCCCCCGGCCCGACCTGCACGCTCACTGTTCTGGTTTCGGTGTCGGCGCTGCTCGGTGGCTTCTGGCCACTGCTCCATCGCCCGCCAGCCGTCGCCGTGATGGTCGCGTTCCCGTGGTAATTCGCCGGCACTGCATCGAGCGCGGTGTCGAGCGCGCCGGGCTGAACGATGCCGGCCGACGAGAGCCGCTGTTCCACAGCATCGGCGGTCGGGGTGGCGATATTGCGGTCGTCGTCGAGCGTTCCGAATGCTTCGTCTACTACGCCGGCGTACAGCGCCACGCCGAGCGTGACGGCGAAGACGGCGACGAGTGCGGCCAGCGGCTCCGTCGTCGCTCTATCCGACGATGGTGACATCGGTCCCTCCCCAGGCGACGTGCCTGACCGTCAGTCGGTCGGGGGCCGGTCGCCACCCGTCGTCACCGGCCCGAGTTTGGCGGGTGTCCCGACGGAAGGCGTCGGGCGAGTCGTACACCGCCTTCGGTCGCTCACCGTTCAACACAGCCTGTAGCCGGTCGGTCCGCGCCGGGACAGCCGCTCGGATCAGTCGTGCGGTGGCTGTCCCGCCGTCGTTGCGAAGGCGGAGGTCACGCCCGTTAAACCGCCACTCCGTAGCGACGACTCGTCGGTGTGCGACGGACCCGGGCGGGCTGGTGGTGACCTCATCGATAGTTGCGGCTGTCGCCGTCGCGTCCGGCGGTGCGGTCGTCGGCAGGCCGACGACGACGCCAAGAACGGCCACGCTCACCGTTCCCAGACCGACCCAGAGGTACAGCGTATCGACGTACGTCTCGAACATAGAACGGCCTGGCCGCGGCCTCCGATTTAAACACTCAGACCAGCAGCCCGGTAGCGACCACGGCGACGAGGAAGGTGGCCGTGGCCGACAGGAGCGCCAGACCGGTTCGGTAGCCGACGAGCGCCCGGTCGAGGCCCCGGTGCAGGCCCGTCGACAGCGCCGTCAACAGGACAGCCAGGACGAGAACGTACCAGCCGACGACCGGGCCCAGCAGCGCGCTCGAAATAGTGCTGAACTGCTCGCCGCCGCCCATCGACCCGGCCAGCGCAACCGTCGCGCCGCCGATCAGCGGACCGAACAGCGCGGCCGTGTTCGACAGCGTTTCGGTTATTTGCGAGAGGTCACGACGCGTCTCACGCTCGATGGTGCGGAGCGCATCCAGATGCTCACCCATCGTCGTCACTGACGGTCCCGCTGGTGGCCCGATTGTTGCGGCTGTATCCAGCAGTGTCGCCACCCGACGGGCCCGATGGCTCGGAACATCAGCGAGCGCGCCGCCGGGACCCAGAAACGCCCCCTCGACACTGGTGCCGAGACGCTCCTGACGCGCGACGGCGGCTTCGATGACGGCGCTGGTCGGTTCGGGAGTCTCGTCGACAGCCTCGACGAGCGCGGCTTCGACTGACTGGCCGCGGCCCAGCCGTCGACCGACGGCAGACAGCGTGTCGGGGAGGCCCGCTTCGATGTCGGTGACACGGGCCCGGACCTCGGCGACGGGTCGGTAGTAGCTGACGAGCGCGCTCCCGACGCCGGCCCCGAGTGCCCCGATAGGAGACGCCCACGCAGCGACGAGCGCGCCGGCAAGGAGCCACCCCCCGATTCCGGCGACGATGCCGACCACAACTGACGGGAGTGCCGATGCCGGCACGTCCGGGTGGCTTCGCGGGATTGTCGCCGGCGGGAACGCGACCGGTCGCCGGCCCAGGAGCCAGCAACAGGCGACCAACAGTGCGCCGGGCAAGACCACGACGTAGGTCCCGACCAGCACAGGGGCGGTCACTGGCACACCCGCGGCAGCGGCGGCGGGCAACAGCGACGCCATCGCCAGCGGTAGGAGCACACCGAACGCGTACAGGCCGGTCGCTGGGCCGCGGAGCGAGGCCGCGAAGGCCGCCATCTCGTCGCGCGTCCCGTCGAGGATGCATCGCCGCGCGCGTTCGAGGACCTCGGGCCGTTCCTCGGCTGGGGCCGCCGTCGCGTTCTCGACCAGTCCGACTGCGCGTTCGAGCGCCGGGAACCGGTCGCTCCAGGCCGCCGCGAACGTTCCCAGACCGCTCCGTGGCGTGCCCGCGGCTCGCTGTCGATGGTGTTGCAGCCGTGTGGCGAGCAGGCCGTTTCCGGCCCGTCCGGCGAACGCCGCCGCCCGCTCAGCACTGGGCCACAGCGTTGCGCCGAGCACCAGTGTCGTGACGAGCGACGGCGCGGTCCCCAGCGCTCGAATCCGCTTTGCTTCGGCGGCGAACGGCACGCCGTACCGTCCCAGCGCCGCGACGCTCAGGGACAGAGCAAGGAGTCCGAGGCTGACAGTCGTCGCCAGCAGTCCGGTCACCGTCACAGCGGCGAGCAGTGCGAGCAGGGAGCCACACACCGAAACGGCGTAGCTCGCCGTCAGCAGTGCTTCAGGCGGGGCCGAAACCGAGAGCAGCCGACACGCTCGCCGGTAGTCGTCTGGTACCTCGATAGTGTCAGGATAGGTCGCACCGACCGCGGTTGTGAGCGGTGCGGCTGGTGCCGTGCTCGCGCTGTCGCCGGAGTCGTCTGAACCGCTGGCGTGTCTCACGGCTGGGCCTCGTCTGTGGGCGGTTCGTTCCCGCGTGTCTCGACAGCCACTGACTCCTCGAATCGTTCGGTTCGCGCCTCGATAGTGTCGCGTACCTCAGCATAGGACTCGCCGGGTGCGGCGAGCGACTCCACCAGACGGCTGCTACCCCGCTCTAAGCGACCGGTGGCTGTCGCTGTCGGCCCATTGCGCTCATAGAGCATCTCGAAAGAAACGTCGTCGCCGTGGGAGACGATTTCCGCGACAGATGCGATGCCGCGGCCGTGCTCCGACGCGGGCGGAGCCAGCGTCACCACGAGGTCCGTCGCAGCGAACGACTGCACCGGGACGCCGAGGTCAGACACCAGCCGTTCCCGAACCGCTTCGGGGCCGTTGCCGTGAATCGTCCCGAGGACGGCCCCGTCGCCGCCACCGACACGCATCGCCTCGTAGAGAACGCTGGCCTCCTCGCCGCGGACCTCCCCAACGGCGAGCGCGCCCTCGCCGAGCCGGAGCGCGGTCCGCAGGGCTTCCGTGGCGTCGACCGACGGCCCCTCTCCGCTGGCGGTCCGAAGCGCCTGTACGTCCCGGCCGTCGGACTGCAGTGACGACGCCGGCAGTTCGGGCGTGTCCTCGATGAGTAGCGTCCGGACCTCGTGGGGGAGTTCCCAGAGCAACGCCCCGAGTGTCGTCGTCTTGCCCGCACCGCGGGGGCCGGCGACGAGGCAGGCCCCGCCGCGCTCCGCGGCGACGGAGAGCAGCCCGGCGACGGCTGTCGGCATCGTCCCGTTGTCGACGAAGTCGGCCAGTCGCCACACGTCGCTGTCGTGGGCGCGAAAGGCGAAGGCGAGGCCGTCGCTGACCGGTTCGCTCACGCCAGCGACGCGAATCTGTCGGTCAGCCACCGTCGCCGTTGCATCGAGCGTCGGGCTCGCTCGCGAGAACGCCCGGCCGCTCGACCGTCTGAACGTCGACGCCAGCGTGTTCGCGCCCGCCGGCGTCAGGCGGACATTCGTTCGCATCGTCTCGCCGTCACAACGCACTCGGAGCCGGGTATCACTCACTGGGGCTGTCGCGAACACGTCGGACACCCGCTGATCGGCGAAGATATCTTCCAGAATCCCGAGCCCGCCCGTGTGTTTCTCCAGCACGGCACCGACAGCGGTTGCCGTCGTACTGTCGCCGGCCACCGCGGTAGCTGCGTCGTACGGGTGACAGCCGCCGTCAGCGGCAGCGGTGGCGACTCGCCCGTACGCTTCGACGAGCGTCTCCATCGTGTCCGCGTCGAACCGCTGTTCGCGGGGCTCGATATGATACATCGGCAGGTGGTCGCTGCGCGTGTCGTATCGCCGAACGACGGCCTCTGTCGGGAGCGTTTGCTGGTCCCGGAGAGCCGCAGCCGCCGGCGGCGCTGCGCCGACGCGGGCGTCGCTAATCGTTGGCCCAGTGTATGCAGTGAGCGCCTGCTCGCTGGTATCGAAGCCTTCTGTGGCGACCGCCAACCCGGTCTCCGCCGCCAGGTCAGCGACCGGCCCCGCTCGGCCGACTGCCTCCGCGGCGGCAGCGACGGGGTCCCGGCGAGCGCGGTCTGCGAGGCGGTCGTCCAGCGAGGCGACTCTGGTCGCGAACCGGCCAGCCGCGGTGAGTACCGCCGCCGCCCGGTCGACGTACACTCGCTCCTGTCCTGCTTGCTCCGTGACGACGGTATCGATACCGGTCAACGAGAGCGAATCGACGACCGTCGCCCGGCAGTCAGCCGACGCGGCGAGGTCACCACCGACCGGACACTGGTCCGCCGTCACTACCAGCCGCTCACCCTCGATTGCCGTTTCACAGCGGCAGTCCGACGCCGATGACCCGAAGAGCCACTCACGCATGGTCGTTCCTCGCCGCGGCTTCGGACTTAAACCGATGGACCCGCAGCACCCGCTGGCTGTCCGACCGCGTCAAGACGAACACGAGTCGATGTGTACCGGGTTCGTCGAGCCGGTCGGTCGACGCCGTCGTTTGGATCGGGATACCGACCAGCCGCTCGGTCCGCTTCCGGGACTCGACTGTCCAGGTCGCGACGCCAACACCGGCCCGCTCGGCGAACTGCAGTCGACTGACGCCGGCGTTCGTGTAGCTCCGCGGGGGGAGTCGTATCTCCACTGCACGCCGCGCGTCGCCGTTCGCCGTCGCGTCGTCAGTCTCGACTAAAGTGGTCAATTCGGCCCCCAGTTCGTCCAGTTGACGCTCCATGGCACCACTGGCTGCGTCTGCTCGGGCCGTCGATAGCGCTGGCGCTGTTGCACCGACAAGTGCGGTCATGACCGCGACGGCGAGAACCAGCCGGTATATCACAGCAGCGCACGGATACGTCCGATAACGCCCGCGTCAGTGGTCTCGTCGTCGGGATCACCGCCGTCGGTGATGGCGGAGAAATCGGTCGGTTTCCCGGTCGTGGCGTTCGCTTCTGTGTGCTCGCCGCTATCCGACAAGCCTGGATGGCCTTGTACCGCCTCCGCCCGTAACTGGTCGGTCCCCGCCGCTGATGGGTCAGATGCCGACGGCGATGCCAGTTCCTCGTCGAGTCGGACTTCCAGTCGGTCGGTCGCCGCCAGCGCCGCGTCGGCGCGTTGCTCGACATCTTCGTTGACCGCGCGGATGTTCCCCACGTAGCCGCGGAGGGCCTGCGTGGCGGCTTCGAGCTCCGCCGTCCGCTCGTCGATGTCGTCGATTCGCTGCTCAACGGAGTCCACGCGGCTTTCCAACTCAGCGAGTTCCGTCACCTCCGGGAACTCAGTCGTTCCGTCCGTGACCGCGCGTTCGACCGTGCGGAGCCGTTCGGCCAGCGTCTCGATATCTGTCATGCCCGTCCCTGGTCGCGTGTTAGTATTTGAATGCTCGGACGGGGGACTGCGGGAAGCGTACCGGCTGCTGCCAGCAAGTGCTCGTCCCGCCTCACCCGCCGAGGATGAACAGCGCGAGGACGACGGAAATGAGCAGGGTTGCCAGAATCAGTAGCGCGACGATTGTGACCGGGGAGAGCGCGTTGTCGTCGGATCGGAGTGCGCGTAGAGACATTGTGGAGGCCATCCGACAGTGGATTTTCGTCCTGTACCACCGGGACTGGGCTGTTAGTTCTATCGAACCGGTTACGTCACCAAACTGTACGCTTTTTCAATCGGTTCGAGTTGAACGGGTTCTCGAACGCGCCATCAACTGACCCGGAGCCAGCAAACGTTTATTTCGGATGCCGTGGCCACGCCGTTCTATGGCCGATAGCGACCAGGTGAAAGCGGCACTCGCGGCACTCGCTGACGGGGAGGCCGACAACAGCGACGACGGAGGCGGGACGATGGGAATAGCCGACGGAGAGGGCGACTGTAGCGCAGGCCGGATTGGAACCCACGATACAGGCGGCAACGCCGACTATCGGACAGTCATTGGGCGAGCGACCCAGGCGACCGACGATTTAGACGAGGCGGTCGCCTTCGTCGAGACGTTCGGTGTCGGGCGACTCGAAGCGGCCGTCGCACAGGCCGAACACGAAGTGAGCGGGCTGGCCGACGAGGGTCGGGCGGCTCTGCGAGCGTTCCGGCGGTACCGGGACGCCGCGGCGGGGCCCAGCGATGGGTCGTAGCCACCGGGTCGACCACTTTCACTGCGGTCACGATACCCCTTTAGGTGGCGCTGGCTTACGGATGGGCAAATGACACGGGTGATACACACCGGCGATACCCACGTCGGGTATCAGCAGTACAACGTCCCCGACCGACGGGACGACTTCCTCGATGCGTTCCGGCAGGTGGTCCGAGACGCCATCGCGGACGACGCCGACGCCGTCGTCCACGCCGGTGACCTGTTCCACGACCGCCGTCCGGCGCTGGCTGATATCATGGGCACGCTGACCGTTCTCGAAGAACTCTCCGAAGCCGATGTTCCGTTTCTCGCCGTCGTGGGTAACCATGAAGCCAAACGGGACGCCCAGTGGCTCGATTTGTACGAGTCGCTGGGCTTGGCGACGCGGCTCGACGACGAGCCGACGGTCGTCGGCGACACCGCCTTCTACGGCCTCGATTTCGTCCCGCGCTCGCAGCGCGACGACCTCGACTATGACTTCGCCGCCCACGACGCCGACAGCGCCGCGCTGGTCACTCACGGCCTGTTCCAGCCCTTCGACTACGGCGACTGGGACGCCGAAGAAATCCTGGCCGAGTCGTCGGTGACCTTCGACGCGATGTTGCTCGGCGACAACCACGACCCCGGCAAACAGCAGGTCGAGGACGCCTGGGTCACCTACTGCGGGTCGACCGAGCGCGCGAGCGCGAGTGAACGAGAGGACCGCGGCTACAATATCGTCACCTTCGACGATGAGGTCCGTATCACTCGCCGCGGCCTCGACACCCGCGAGTTCGTCTTCGTCGACGTTGACCTCGGCCCCGAAGAGGGTGTCGAACGGGTCCGGAGCCGCGTCGGCCAGCACGACCTGGAGGACGCCGTCGTCATCGTCTCTATCAGCGGCGACGGCGACCCAGTGACCCCAGCCAGCGTCGAATCGTTCGCGCTTGACCGAGGGGCGCTCGTGGCTCGCGTCACCGACCACCGGGAAATCACGGCCGAGGAGCAAGAAACGGATATCAGCTTCGCCGACCCCGACGACGCCGTCACCGAGCGCGTCCGCGACCTCGGACTGAGTGAGGCCGCCCACGACATCGACGAGACCATTCGCGCCTCGAAGGTCGCCGATGCGAACGTCAAAGACGAGGTCGAACGGCACGTTCGTGAACTGCTCTCTAAGGGTTCAGACGCCCTCGCAGCCGACGCTGAGACGGCCGCGAGCGATGGAGCAGACAGCACAGATGCGGCCGCAAGCACGGACGAGGACGATACTGAAGACGGAGCGGCGGTGAACGAGGCCGACGGCACAGACGACGATGGCCAGGCGAGCGTCGAGGAGTTCCTTTAATGGAGGGTCGACAATGAAATTCGAACGCGTCAAACTATCCAACTTCAAGTGCTACGACGATGCTGACCTGCGACTGGACAACGGCGTGACCGTCATCCACGGGCTCAACGGGAGCGGGAAGTCCTCCCTGCTGGAGGCCTGTTTCTTCGCGCTGTACGGCTCGAAAGCGCTGGACGAAAACCTCGGTGACGTGGTCACCATCGGGGCCGACGACTGTACTGTCGAACTGTGGTTCTCCCACGCCGGCGGCGACTACCACCTCACGCGCCGGGTCCGCGCGACCGGAGCGCAGCCGACAACGGCGAAATGCGTTCTGGAGACGCCCGAGGGGAACTACGAAGGCGCGCGCGATGTGCGCCGACGCGTTACGGAACTCCTGCGGATGGACAGCGAGGCGTTCGTCAACTGCGCCTACGTCCGTCAGGGCGAGGTGAACAAACTCATCAACGCCTCCCCCGGCGACCGGCAGGATATGCTCGACGACCTCCTGCAACTCGGGAAACTGGAGGCGTACCGCGAGCGGGCCAGCGATGCCCGCGTCGGCGTCGGCCGCGTGCGCGATGACAAACAGGGGGCACTCTCACAACTCGACGAGCAGATTCAGGAGAAAGAGGAGAAAGAGCTTCACGAGCGCCTGAACAGTTTGGAAACGCAGGAATCCAATCTGCAGGACGAGATCGAGCACATCGAGGACCAGAAGGCCACCGCCGAGGAGACGCTCACCCAGGCCGAGTCCGTCCTCGAAGAGTACGAAGAGAAACGCGACGAACTGTCGACCCTCGAAGCCGACATCGAGGATCTGGAAGCGACTATCACCGAGACGGAGACGGAACGAACCGAGCTCAAAGAGCAGATCAGCGACCTGCAGGACCACCGGGAGTCGCTACGGGAGGAGCTCTCGGAAACGGTGGCCGAAACAGACCTCGACAGCGCAGAGCCGGACCCGGACACCGTCGACGCGCGACTCGACGAACTGCAGTCCCGCGACGACGACCTGCAGAGCCGAATCGAGGACCAGCGCGTGGACGCGAAGGAACACAGCAGCACCGCCGACGCGCTGGCCGAGAGCGCCACCGACCTCGAATCGCGGGCCGAGGACAAGCGCGAGGAGGCCGACGAACTGGAAGCCGATCTCGAAGCGGCGCGGGAGACCATCGCCGAGCGCCGCGAACAGATCAGCGACATCGATGACCAGACCGCTGACCTCGAAGCCGAGTTCGAGAATGGGCCGACCAGCCGCGAGGAGGCACAGTCGTACAAGGAATCCGTCGCCAGTGACCTCGAAGAGGCCCGGAAGCGGGTAACCGAACTGGAGACGAAGCTAAAGAACGAGCGGGAGTCACTCGAAGAAGCCGAGGCGCTGCTGGAGGCCGGCAAGTGCCCCGAATGCGGGCAGGACGTGGCCGAGTCGCCCCACGTCGACTCCATCGAGGACGACCGCGAGCGGATATCGGAGCTGGAGGCCACGCTTACCGACGCCCGCGAGGACGTCGAAGCCCTAGAGTCGAAACACGAGACGGCGAAAGCGCTGGTCGAGACTGCCGACGAGCTATCGACGCTCGAAAACAACCGCTCGAATATCGTCCAACTCGTCGAGGAGAAGGAGAACGGGCTGGACGCGGATCAGGAGCGCATCGAGACGCTTCGCAAGGAAGCAGCGGACCACGAGTCCGAGGCCGAGACGAAACGCGAGAAGGCGGCCGAGGCCCGCGAACAGGCCGAGGACTGCCGTTCGGTCGTCGCCGAATGCAACCAGGAGCGCCAGCAGGTCAAGCAGTCAATTGAGCGCCTAGAGCGGGTCGAAGACCTCCTTGGGAACATCGACGACTGCGACGACGACATCGAGCGCCTGCGCGAGAAGCGCAGTCAGCAAGCCGAACTGAACGACCAGCGCCGCGAACAGCTCGCGGAGAAGCGCGAGCGCAAGCAGGACCTGGCTGAGTCGTTCGACGAGGACCGTATCGAAGAAGCGAGAAGTGAGAAGCAGCGCGCGAAAAAGTACATCGAGCAGGCCGAGGAAGCACTGGCGGAGAAACGCGAAAAGCGCGACGAACTCCAGAACGCCATCGGCGGCGTCACAAACGAGATCGAGGAGCTGGAGTCGCTACGGGAGCGCCGCGAGGACCTCGAAGCGACCCTAGAGAAACTCGAAACGCTGTACGAGGAGACAGAGGAACTACAGGAAATGTACGGCACACTTCGGGCGGAACTGCGCCAGCGCAACGTCGAAACGCTCGAACGGATGCTCAATCAGACGTTCGATCTGGTGTATCAGAACGATTCCTATTCCCACATCGAACTCGACGGGCAGTACCAGCTGACG
The DNA here is from genome assembly GCF_000223905.1 of Haloarcula hispanica ATCC 33960. Taxonomy (NCBI): domain Archaea; kingdom Methanobacteriati; phylum Methanobacteriota; class Halobacteria; order Halobacteriales; family Haloarculaceae; genus Haloarcula; species Haloarcula hispanica. The sequence continues at coordinate 2,273,938 of NC_015948.1, read as the reverse complement.
GTGTATCAAAAGGACGGCGAGCCGCTGGAGCCCGAACAGCTCTCCGGCGGCGAGCGGGCGCTGTTCAACCTCAGCCTGCGGTGTGCCATCTACCGGTTGCTCGCGGAGGGTATCGAAGGCGCAGCGCCGATGCCCCCGCTCATCCTCGACGAGCCGACGGTGTTTCTGGACTCGGGCCACGTCACGCAACTGCTTGACCTCGTGGAGTACATGCGCGATGAGGTCGGCGTCGAGCAGATTCTCGTGGTCAGCCACGACGAAGAACTGGTCGGTGCGGCGGACGACCTCGTCCGCGTTGAGAAAGACGCCACGACCAACCGCTCACGGGTCGAGCAGGTCGAAGCGACGGTCGCAGAACTGGCCTGAGCCTGGTGCGCGGTAGTGACTTGCCCTCAGTCCCGAAGCTGAGCGAGCCCGTCGCTGGCAGTCTCAGTTGTGTCGTACCCTCGCTGGCCGTGGACCGTCGCTTCGACGAGCAGGCCGGCGGCGCGGAACTCGGCCAGCAGGCCGTGGAGGTCGCTCTCACAGAGGTCGTAGGCCGAAAGCAGCTCTGCCACGGAGACCGGCCCACGCTCGTCGAGTTCCACGAGCAGGCCAAGTGCCTGGTCGTCGTGGGCCGCTGTGAGGACGCGACGAGCGGCGTCGGGAACCGCTGCGGCGGCCGTGGCCAGCGGTGACTCACCCTCGATGGGTTCGAGATCGGCGTTCGGGATGTGGCGCTGCTCGCCGGTTTCGGGGTCCCGGACCAGACTCGACTCGGTGGACTCCTTCAGCAGTAAGTAACGCGTGCCGTCGTTGTCCCGCACAGTACGCATATGGCCGTCCGTAGCTGATCGGGCCGGTTAGCCGTTGTGGTCGCCCGACTCCGCGCTGTCAGGCTGGGTATCCGTTGTCTCGGCTGTTTCGCCCTCGTCGTCGTCCGATTTGCGCTCCCGCTCGAACTTCACGTACCGAAACGTTCCGTAGCCGAAGGCGATGACACCGACGAGGAAGATCCGTATCCCGAGGTCGACCTGCCCCTCGAAGTAGGCCAGCATCGGCCCGAGCGAGAGGGCCAGCAGCGCGACGTTGAACACGATAACGAGCCTGACGAACAGGCCCGTGGCCTCGCCATCGTAATCGCTGTCTGACGGCGAGGGTACGTCCGGGCCGAGGCTCTCCGGATCGAACTCAGCGGGTTCGTGCTCGCTCTTTTCGGAGAGAACCCCCGGGCTCTGGTTGGGGTCGTCCTCGCCGGGGATATCCATCACAGGCGCATTACGTCGTCCGGCAAATAAAAGGACTCTGTGTCAGGCGATCTCCTGTAAGGTGAGCGCCGTATCGGTCTGCAGCCACGCGAGAGGGTTCTCGGCGTCGTAAAACACTGTCCCCTCCTCGGTCTCGTAGGTCTCGGTCGTCTGGATGGCGTCCGGGAGCGCCGGCTCCGACCGCAGTTCTTCGGACCTATCCGCCTCGCCGTGGGGGGATGCGTGGTGCGACATTGGCCGTCAAACTTGGGTATGGTACTCGATGTCATATACTTTCTGCCTGTGGCAATACCCCGTCGACCGCCGGTGTTTTTATGCGGCATCTCGAAACAAGGCCAAGAATGAGTGACGGGACCCAGGGCACGCTGGGGGATTTCGAGCAAGACGCGGATGAGGACCGCCCGGTCGCCGACGAAGCGGCGGCCATCGCGGGCAACGGTGGGAGTGACACCGGCGGGACGAGCGTCGTCGACATCGACGAGCGCCAGTTCCCGCCGGTCGAGGAGACCGTCGAGTTCGTCGTCACGCAGGTCGATTACACCATCGAAGGGCAGGGCGACGACGAGTTCCCGGTCGTCCACGTCTTCGGGCGTACCGACGACAACGAACCGATCCACGCGCGGGTCTTCGATTTCAAGCCGTACTTCTACGCGCCGACCGACAGCGTCACTGAGGACGAACTCCGCCAGTACGACAGCATCACCGACTGGAAAGCGGCCGACGAGGACGGCGAGCCCTACGAGTCGATTCGCGGCGAGCGCCTGACGAAGATATTCGGCCAGACGCCCCGCGACGTGGGCCAAATTCGTGACGACTTCGACCACTACGAGGCGGACATCCTCTTTCCTAACCGCCTGCTCATCGACAAGGACATCACGAGCGGCGTGCGCGTCCCCGCCCGCGAACTCGACGACGGCAGCCTGAAAGTCCATCACGAGGAGATAACGCCGGTCGAAGCCCACGCCGAGCCGCGGGTCAACACCTTCGACATCGAGGTAGACGACCGCCACGGCTTCCCCGAGGACGGCGAGGAGCCGATCATCTGTCTCACCTCCCACGACTCCTACCGCGACGAATACGTCGTCTGGCTGTACGAGTCCCCCGACGGCATCAACGGTCCCGAGGCGCTGGCCGGCTACGAGCCGATTCGGGAAGATTTCGAGGCCGACGTTCGGGTTTTCGACGAGGAGGAGGCCATGCTGGAGGCCTTTGTCGACTACATCGTCGACACGGACCCTGACGTGCTGACTGGCTGGAACTTCGACGACTTCGACGCGCCGTACTTCCTCGACCGGCTGGAGGAACTCCAGAGCTACAACCACGACTTCGACCTCCAGATAGACCGCCTCTCGCGGGTCGACGAGGTCTGGCGCTCGGGCTGGGGCGGCCCGGACATCAAGGGCCGGGTCGTCTTCGACCTTCTCTATGCCTACAAGCGCACCCAGTTCACCGAACTCGAATCCTACCGGCTCGACGCCGTCGGCGAGCAGGAACTCGGCGTCGGCAAGGAACGCTACACCGGCGACATCGGCGATCTCTGGGAACAGGACCCCGAGCAGCTACTGGAGTACAACCTCCGGGACGTGGAGCTGTGTGTCGAACTCGACCGCGAGCAGGACATCATCGACTTCTGGGACGAAGTCCGTACCTTCGTCGGCTGCAAACTGGAAGACGCCACCACGCCCGGCGACGCCGTCGACATGTACGTCCTCCACAAGCTCCACGGCGAGTTCGCGCTCCCCTCGAAAGGCCAACAGGAGAGCGAGGACTACGAGGGCGGGGCCGTGTTCGACCCCATCACCGGCGTTCGTGAAAATGTCACGGTTCTAGACTTGAAATCATTGTACCCGATGTGCATGGTGACGACTAACGCCAGCCCGGAGACAAAGGTCGACCCCGATGCCTACGACGGCGACACCTACCGCGCGCCCAACGGCACCCACTTTCGGAAAGAACCGGACGGCGTCATCCGGGAGATGGTCGACGAACTCCTGTCAGAACGAGAGGAAAAGAAGACCAAGCGAAATGAATTCGATCCCGAAAACCCGGATTATGGGCGCTTAGACCGCCAGCAAGCGGCAGTTAAGGTGATAATGAACTCGTTATACGGCGTTTTGGGATGGGATCGCTTCCGCCTCTACGACAAGGAGATGGGAGCCGCCGTTACCGCCACCGGTCGCGAGGTCATCGACTACACCGACGAAGTCGTTGCCGACGAGGGGTACGAGGTCGTCTACGGCGACACCGACTCCGTCATGCTCCAGCTTGGCGATGTGGGTCCCAACGACGTAGAAGGCGACGTCGAAATCACCGACGAGATGCGCGAGAAGCACCCCGAAATGGGTGACGACGAACTCGAACTCATCGCCACGACCATTCAGAAAGGGTTCGAGCTGGAGGAGACGATCAACGCCTCTTACGACGAGTTCGCGATGGAGCAGCTCAACGCCGAGTTCCACCGCTTCGAGATCGAGTTCGAGAAGCTCTACCGGCGGTTCTTCCAGGCGGGGAAAAAGAAGCGCTACGCGGGCAACATCGTCTGGAAGGAGGGCAAGCACGTCGACGACATCGACATCACGGGCTTCGAGTACCAGCGCTCGGATATCGCCCCCATCACCAAACGGGTCCAGAAAGAGGTCATCGACCGCATCGTCCGCGGTGAGGATGCCGAGTCCATCAAGCAGTATGTCAGCGATGTTATCGAGGATTATCAGGACGGCAACGTCAACTACGACGACGTGGGCATTCCCGGCGGCATCGGGAAGAAACTCGACAACTACGACACCGACACCGCACAGGTCCGGGGCGCGAAGTACGCCAACCTCCTGCTGGGGACGAATTTCCAGAGCGGGTCGAAGCCAAAGCGGCTGTATCTCGACCGAGTCCACTCGGATTTCTTCCAGCGAATCGAGGACGAGGAGGGGCTGGACCCCCAGCGGGACCCGCTGTACGGCGAGTTCCGACGGGACCCCGACGTGATCTGCTTCGAGTACGCGGACCAGATTCCCGAGGAGTTCGAAATCGACTGGGACAAGATGCTCGATAAGACGCTGAAAGGCCCGATTGCTCGGATTCTGGAAGCCATGGATATCTCTTGGGAGGAGGTCAAGTCCGGTCAGGAACAGACGGGACTCGGGAGCTTCATGTAACCCACAGAATACGGGCAATTACCTCTACGAGAAATATTGTTTCCATATGAAGAAGTTGAGTTCACAGCAATGCGAAAGCTTCATGGGTGAAACGTACCTTCTTTCGGTTGACCTAAGAGATACCTATGGCTAAACTCGAAATCAACAATCTCCACGCAGAAGTCGCAGAAGAGGACGGTGAGACGATTCTCCGCGGTGTCGACCTCGAAGTCGAGTCCGGTGAGATCCACGCGCTGATGGGTCCCAACGGCTCGGGGAAGTCGACGACGGCGAAGATCATCGCCGGCCACCCCGCCTACGAGGTAACCGACGGGGAAGTGCTCATCCACCTCGACGAGAACGAGTTCGGTGACGAGGCAATCCCGGAGGACCTCCGCACCTGGAACCTGCTCGACCTCGAACCGAACGAGCGCGCCGCGCTCGGCATCTTCCTCGGCTTCCAGTACCCGGCCGAGATCGAGGGCGTCACGATGGTGAACTTCCTCCGCACCGCGCTCAACGCCAAGCTCGAAGAGCGCGAGGAACTCTTCGAGGATGACGACGAAGAAGCGGAAGCCGACGCAGAGGGCGGCGACACCAACGAGGACGCCGCCGGCTACGACACCTCCCCGATGGAAGGCAACGTCGAAGAGGGCGAAATCGGCGTCGCCGAGTTCCAGGAGATCCTCCAGGAGAAGATGGAGCAGCTAGATATGGACGAGAAGTTCGCGTCCCGGTATCTCAACGCCGGCTTCTCGGGCGGCGAGAAGAAGCAAAACGAAGTCCTTCAGGCCGCGATCCTCGAGCCCTCCGTTGCCGTGCTCGACGAGATCGACTCCGGGCTGGACATCGACCGACTGCAGGACGTCTCCAACGGCATCAACGCGCTCCGTGACGAGCAGGGCGCGGGCATCCTCCAGATCACCCACTACCAGCGCATCCTCGACTACGTCGAACCCGACCACGTCCACGTAATGCTCGACGGCCAGATCGCCACCTCCGGCGGTGCCGAACTCGCCGAAAAGCTCGAAGACGAAGGGTACGACTGGGTCCGAGAGGAAGCCTACGAGGCCGCGTAACGCCCTTCCGTACACAGCGATAACATTACACACACTATGAGTTCAGATCAAGACCACCTCAAAGAGACCGACACCGAGAAGCGCTTCGAGTTCAAGAAAGAGGAGAAGTCCGCCTTCGAAGCCGAGAAGGGCCTCACGGAGGAGACCATCCGGGTCATCTCCGAAGACAAGGACGAGCCCGAATGGATGCTCGAACGCCGCCTTCGCGCACTCGAGCAGTACCAGGAAATGCCGATGCCGGACGGCTGGCCGGGTGCACCCGACCTCTCCGAGGTCGACGTCGACGAGATCGTCCCGTACATTCGCCCCGACATCGAGACACGCGGCGGCGTCGACGACTGGAACGATCTCCCCGAAGAGATTCAGGACACCTTCGACAAACTGGGCATCCCGGAAGCCGAGAAGAACGCCCTCTCGGGCGTCGGCGCGCAGTACGAGTCCGAGATTGTCTACCAGAACATGCAGGAGCGCTGGGAGGACAAGGGCGTCATCTTCTGTGACATGGACAAAGCCGTTCAGGAGCACGAAGACATCCTCAAAGAGTACTTCATGACCAAGGCCGTGCCGCCGAGCGACAACAAGTTCGCGGCGCTGCACGGTGCCATCTGGTCCGGCGGGTCGTTCGTCTACGTCCCCGAGGACACCACGGTCGACATGCCGGTCCAGGCGTACTTCCGCATGAACTCCGACGGCATGGGCCAGTTCGAGCACACGCTCATCATCGCCGAGGAGAACTCCGAGGTCCACTACATCGAGGGCTGTTCCGCCCCGAAGTACTCCGAGTTCAACCTCCACTCCGGCGGCGTCGAAGTGTTCGTCAAGGAGAACGCGCACGTCCAGTACTCGACGGTGCAGAACTGGTCGAAGAACACGTACAACCTCAACACCAAGCGCGCCATCTGCGAGGCCGACGGCACGATGGAGTGGGTCTCGGGCAGCATGGGCTCGAAGGCCACGATGCTGTACCCCTCCACCGTTCTCAAGGGTCCCGGCGCGACGGACAACCACATCACCATCGCCTTCGCCGGCGAGGGCCAGGACATCGACACGGGCGCGAAGGTCTACCACAACGCGCCTGATACGAAATCCACCATCGAGTCCAAGTCCATCAGCAAGGACGGCGGCCGCACGAACTACCGTGGCCTCGTCCACATCGCCGACGGAGCCGAGGACTCCTCGACTTCTGTCGAGTGTGACGCTCTGATGTTCGACAACGAGTCGACGTCGGACACGATGCCGTACATGGAGATTCAGGAGTCCAAGGTCGACGTTGCCCACGAGGCGACCGTCGGCAAGATCGGCGACGAGGACGTCTTCTACCTCCAGTCCCGCGGACTGGACGACGACGACGCCAAGCAGATGATCGTCGCTGGCTTCATCGAGCCGATTACGGAGGAACTGCCGATTGAGTACGCCGTTGAGCTGAACCGCCTCATTGAGCTTGAGATGGAGGGGTCGCTCGGATAACCATGAGTACGCAGGTACACGCCAATCTCACAGAGGCCCAGGTAGAACAGATTTCAGACGACCTCGGCGAGCCCGAGTGGCTGCTCGAGACGCGAAAGGACGCGCTCGCAGCGCTCGAAGAGCTCGACATGCCGGACGTCATCCGGACGCCGGGTCGCACCTGGACGAACCTCGACGCGCTCGAATACGAGTCGCTGGTCGACCCGCTCGACTACGCCCAGGACAAGGACCGCGTCGACGCAGAGGGCGTCGAAGTGCTGTCCTGGAGCGAGGCGCTCGACGAGCACGCGGACCTCGTCAAGGAGCACTTCGGCAGTACCGTTGACCCGCAGCGGGACTACCTCACTGCGCTGTCGACGGCCCTGTTCTCTGCCGGAACGGTCGTCTACGTCCCCGAGGGCGTCGACGCCGAGGACGTGAAGATCCGGACAACGATGAACAGCCAGTCGCTGTTCAACTACACGCTCGTCCTCGCCGAGGAGTCCTCCTCGGTCACGATTCTGGAGCGCCAGCAGACGGGCGAGACGACCGACGCTGACCAGTACTACTCCGGTATCGTCGAGGTCGTCGCCGAGGAGAACGCCTACGTCCAGTACGGCGCGCTCCAGAACCTCTCGGAAGAGACCTACAACTTCCAGGTCAAGCGCGGCCACGCCGACACCTACGCCACGGTCAACTGGATCGACGGCAACATCGGCTCCCGCCTGACCAAGTCCAACGTCGAGACCCGACTGCTCGGCGACTCCTCGGAGTCCCAGATTCTCGGGGCCTTCTTCGGCCACGAGGACCAGCACTTCGACATCGCGTCGCGTGTCTGGCACGAGGCCGAACACACCATCGCCGACCTCGTCACCCGCGGCGTCCTCGACGACGACGCCCGTTCGGTGTACGAGGGCGTTCAGGACGTCGGTCGCGAGGCCTGGGACACGTCGTCGTACCAGCGTGAGAACACGCTCATGCTCTCTGACGACTCCGAGGCCGACGCGTCGCCGAAGCTCATCATCAACAACCACGACACCGAGGCCTCCCACTCCGCGACGGTCGGGCAGGTCGACGAAGAGGACATGTTCTACATGACCTCCCGCGGTGTCGACCCTGAGCGAGCGAAGAACATGCTCGTCGAAGGGTTCTACGTCCCCGTGCTCGAAGAAGTGCAGGTCGACGAACTCCGCGAGGACCTCGACCAGCTGATTTACGAGCGTCTTCGTGAGTAGCCGGTAGGCTACGAACGAAGTCTCGGGAGAGCTTTGCTCACCCGGTGTCTGCACGAGTAACGCGAGCACAGGCTCGCGGGAACTCTGTTCCCGCGGCGTCTTCGTGAATAGCCCGTAGGGCTGTAAACGCGGGCTCATCAGAGCGTTGCTTGATGTCGTCTACGCTCATTTCATTCGCGCCGGTATCGTGGCGGTCCGCCTGATACGAGTGCTCGGCAGGCGGAGATTGAGAACGTCCCCTACCGGAGCGAAACGCGGGCTCGACGACAGGGAACCGCTTAAGTCCGGGCCTCCCCGAACTACGTGTATGACTGCAGCACAGTGCCGAGTGGGGGTGTTGCCGTGAGTCTTACACAGCCGGTCGCATCCGACCATCAGCTCGCCCGGTTGCTACAGATCGGTATCGTCCTCGAAGAGGTCGTCGAGGCACGGTCGGCCAAGCATGCCGAGGAAACGAGCGGAGAGCACGAACAGGCGGTGCTCGACCTCCTCGCGCACGCCGAGACGGAGTCGGCCGAGCACCGCCGGCAACTGGAGGCGCTCATCGACGACCTCGAAGCGGACACCGTCCCCTTCGAGGAAATCGAGATGCTAGTCGAGGCCCAGTACGAAGCCGACAAGGACTTCGACGGCGTGCTGTACGACCAACTCTGTAACGAGGAGACGGCGTACAAGTTCTACGACGACCTCATCGAAGCCATCGAGGCGTCCGACGTGACATTCACCATCGACCGCGAGCGGCTGCTTGCCGTGCTGTCGGATATCCGCGAGGACGAAGCAGAGGGTGTCGAAGACGTGACCGACCTGATGGAGGACTATCAATGAACACGCAGGCCCAGTATCTGAAAGCGATCTATCTCACGCAACAGCAAGAAGACGGTCCGGCATCCACCGGCGACGTGGCCGACATGCTCGATGTCAGTCCGGCCAGCGCCAACGAGATGATCGGCAAACTCGAAAACCGAGGGCTGCTGAACCACGAGAAGTACAAGGGCGTCGACCTCACCGACGACGGCATCGCACAGGCTCGCGAGGCGCTCCAGAACTACTGCATCATCGAGCGGTTCCTCATCGAAGTGCTAGAGGTCGAGGAGTTCCAGGCCGAGGCAAAACAACTGGAGGGCGTCATCGACGAAACGGTCGCTGATCGCCTCGATACGATTATCGACCGCGAACCGCAGTGTCCGGACTGTTTCGACCCCGAGGGTGACGTCTGTGGCCTGCTCGAAGTCGAGGCCGAAGTCACCAGCGACTGACCGCCCGCTCTCGAAGCGTTCAAGTGCGTTCCGTCGATTACACCGAATACGGTTAGCTTGCTCACAGCGAGCGCAGTCCCGTGGTGGTGAGCAGAACCGGACGGTTCTGCGAGGTACGCGGGACGAGCGAAGCGAAGTCCCGTGGTGTAGTGGCCAATCATAAGGGCCTTTGGAGCCCTTGACGGCGGTTCGAATCCGCCCGGGACTATTCTGTCCGAACGAAGTGAGGACGAATAGCGCACGGTGGATTCGCGGCCCAGAAGGCGAGAGGATTCGAGCCTTCGCGGTTCGAATCCGCCCGGGACTACTTTTGTCGCGAGCAACACCGCGAGCGACAAATATGTTCAGCGGATTCAAAGCAGGGAGTGGAGCAACGCGGAGCGACCGCGGTTCGAATCCGCCCGAAGTACCCTACGACATGAGCACGAACAGCGCCCGCATTCCTGTCCGACGCGCAAGCGAGTGGACAGGATAGCTACAGGCCGGTCGAGGTCACAATTTACGGTGTCCTCGCATGAATAGCCCAACGGGTGTCACAAATTCTGACACTGAACTGTAGATTTATGATGTTCCGTGCCAACTAGTGGCATATGAAAATCAGGGAGGCAGTGCCGTCGGATCGGCCGGCTATCCGTGACGTGGCGCGTCGCTCACTAGAGGCGTCGTATTCGCTGGGGCCGAAGGCGATTACGAGCGCTATCGAGGAGTGGTACGACGAAGCGCGCATCGAGGAAGTGCTGGACGACGATAGTAATCGGTTGATTCTCGTCGGTGAGCAGGACGGGCAGGTGGTCGGCCTCTCCGAGAGCGTCCTGTCGGGCGACAGTATCGGGACGATTCTCTGGCTGCACGTCGACCCGGCATACCGCGGCGAGGGGATTGGGTCAGCGTTGTTCGACGAGACCCACGGGGAACTCCATGACCGGGGTGCCGAGACACTCCAGGGGCGCGTGCTGGCCGACAACGTCGAGGGCAACAGCTTCTACGAGGACCGCGGCTTCGAACGCGCCGGCACGGGTGAAGTCGACATCGCCGGACGAACCTACGTCGAGAACCTCTACACCGACGCCGACGAACTCGGTCGCGAACCCGTAACTGACGACGGTCGGACGGTCTACGTCGACCACAACAACCACGAGTCAGGGTCGATGGCGCCGTTCCATGTGGTCCACGTCACAGAGGAGGGCAGCGACCGCTACGGCTACTACTGCAGTAACTGCGAGACGCTGGCGAACGCGATGGACTCGATGGGGCGCATCGAATGTGACAACTGCGGGAACGTTCGCAAGCCGATGCGCTGGGACGCCGCCTACCTGTAATTACGGGGGCGACTGGTCTCCCGAGCGCTGTGACGATTCCTGCCTGTTCGCCGGGACCAGTATCAGCTTGTAGTACAGTCCGAACAGACACAGGGCGATACCGACGCCGACGAGTACGTCAGTCACTGCGTGTTCGTTTATCGCGTGGGTAACGATCGACACATCGCCGACGGGCGTGTGGAGTGGCTGGAGAGGCATATGTACTGATTTATCTATTAGCTGTAAAAAGCCGGACTAATGTTCTCAGCCGTTGAGAACCAGTCGTCGGCAGTCACCCGACAGCGACCCAACTCGACACGGAGTCGGGGCCAGGGATGGTGGCTGTCCGGCGTCCGGACAACCGCTCCGAAGGCCGGTTCTGTGACGCTGTTTGCAGACAGAAATACCGGGTGTGGCAGCCGTTCTCCCTGTCGTAACGCTAAAGAGTCGAACGTACGTCTATATGTGTAAGATGACTATCGAAATCCGTCTCCGGAGGTGGTGCTGTGGGCGTCGAGATTAGGGAGTCACCTGTCTCAGCCGACGCGTTCGAGGATATGAAGGAGTTCGTCCACGACTACCTTGCGGCGAGCGTCGAAAACGAAGAAGAGGGCGGCCGCATGCGCTGGTACCCGTGGCACTCCGCGGAATACCGCTTCAACCACATCCTCAACGTCGTCGACATCGCGACAAAAATCGCCCGCAAGGAAGGGGCGAACGTGGACGTGACTCGCGTGGCAGCGTTGTTTCACGACATCGCGAAACTGGAAGCCGAGCAGGACCTCCACGCGGAAGCCGGCGCTCGGATCGCACGCGAGTACCTGAAGGCACACGGTGACTACCCCGAATCGTTTATCGAACAGGTCTGCTCCGCCGTCGATGCCCACTCGTATCAGGGGCCGCTGGACGACCTACCCCTGGAAGTACAGTGTCTCATCGAGGCGGACATTCTGGATAAGGTGGGCGCGAACGGGACCGCCCTGATGCTGTTGCGGATGGGCTATGAGTCCCGGACGCACATGGACGCGGCCGAGATGGTCGACCGGGTCATCGAGCGCGGCGAGGATGCCCGCGAGCGTGTTCAGAGCGACACCGCTGAGTCCATCGTCCACCAGCGGCTCAAGCGGACCCGCTGGTTCCAGGAGTGGCTGACGATGGAGGTCGCCGAAATGGCCGTCGAAGACGACCTCGATGACGTGGCGACCGGGATGGGCGACTCATAGCGCTCGCAGCAGGAACAGGACGCCGGTCCCGGCGAGAACAGCAGCGCTGACCCACGCGATTAGCGGTGCGAGCCGCTCGATACGCGTTCTCGCGGCGACAATCGCCGCCGGAAACCCCGTGATCCAGAGGCCGATACCGCCGAAAAACCCACCCAGCAGCACCGGATGTCCGGTCTGGACGGTTAGCGCATCAGTCCCGACCGCAGGCACGTACGACGCCACGTCGACCACACCGGGTTCGAGGAGGCCGACGCCGACGGTGAGCCAGAAGGCGACCTGATAGGGGTTGGTCAGCGCCAGCACGAGTGCCTTGCGAAAGCCGCGACTGTCCCCAGACGTGACCGACGAGTCCCCCTCGGTAACTGTTGTATTCGCTTCTTTGACTGCACCGTAGGCGAACCAGAGCATCAGGAGCCCGCCGGCCCCGACCATCACGCGCCGAACGCCTGGCGTCTCGGTGATGACTGTCGCAGCGCCGAGCACGGCGAGCACGAGGAAACAGGCGTCAGCGGTCATCGCGCCGAGGCCGGCGAAAAAGCCGGCCCGCCAGCCCCGCAGTGCGCTCTCCTCAGCAATGACGGCGTTCATCGGACCCGGTGGCGCGGCGAGTGCGAGGCCGAACAGGACTCCACCGAGAGCTGTCGGGACGAGCGAGAGCGCGCCGAGCTGGAGCAGGCCGAGTGAGTGATGCATCTACAATCGGTGAAAACAGAGAGAAAATCCTACAGACTTACAGCTTGCCGGCCTTCTGGAGCTTCATCAGGTCCTCGGTGTCGAGGGTCTCGCCCTCCTTGAACTTCTGATAAATCTCCTCGGCTTCCTCGCGCGCGGCTTCCTGCTTCTCCTCGCGCTGGGAGCGCTCCTGCTCCTCTTCCTTCTTGTCGAGTTCGCGCAGGCGCTTCTGGACGCGGACGAAGTCTTCGTGGTGCTGGTCGGCCGCTTCCTGCGCTTCGACGAACTCCTCGTGCTTCTCGTCGGCCTCGTCACGGATCTCGTCGGCCTCGCGGTAGGCCTCGATCATCTCGTTGTGGTGCTTCTGGGCCTCGTCGGCCAGTTCCGTGACCTTCTGGTGGTGCTTTGAGGCTTCCGAGCGGACCTCTTCCGCTTCCTCTTTGAGCTCTTCGAGGTCGCCGCCCTGGTCGAGCTTCTCCTGTTTCTCCTGGAGCTTCTCGCGCTTGGTCTCGATCTTCTCGATGAGCTCCTTCTCGTCCTCCGAGGAGAGCACTTCGGTCTGTTGCTTGAACTCGAGGTCTTCGATCTCCTCTTTGAGTTGTTCGACCGACGTGCCCTCGTCGAGTTCGAGGTCGTTTTTCAGGTTGTCGACCTTGTCGAACAGCTCGTTTGCTTCCGCATTGAGCTCGTTGCGCTGGTCCTTGTGCTCCTGAACCTGCTCGTTGAGCTCGTCGCGCTTCTCGCGGTGTTCCTGGGCCTCGTCGACCTTCTCGCGAGTCTTCGCGTTCAGGTCGTCACGGGCGGAGGCCCGCTCGGACGCCATCTGGTTCAGCTCGTTCCGTCGGTCGCGGAGCTGGCCGGCGAGTTTGATAAGCTCGCCTTTCGATTTGTTTTCGAGATCCTCTTCGGTTACTGTAACGTTCTTTGATTCGTCTATCGAGTCTGCCATTGTTGAATCCTCTATGCCATCACCGCTTCAGCACAGACAGTCGGCCCACTACTGAGGGGCTGACACCAATAACAAGGGTTCCCTCTCATGTTGGGCTGAAAGCGATACTGCCTGAACGCGGAAGCGTTCTGGTGTCTACAAATAGAGGTGGATATTGTTTAAACATTCCGGTGCATTGAATACCGCGTCAACGTCTCACACGCCCCAATTCGGCGGGTGAACCGGTCGTAACCTCACCGGATTACCCTTGTATATCACGGACATATATTACTGGCTAATGGTGTATTCGTTTTTGACGACCCGCTGCCCGTCGGTGACGGCGAGTGTCACTTCGTCGCCGGCCGACAGCGTGAGCGTGTCGACGGGGACGCGGGCGAAAGGACCGACAGTGTGTTCGGCCTGCTCGCGCTCGCCGTTGCAGTCCCACTCGACGGTGAGGTTCGTGCTCTCCGGCCTGTCGTGGAGGACGACGACGTCCCGCTCTCCGGGACTGGGTGCGGAGAGGACGACCTGTGTGGGCTCGTAGCTGTCGGCGAGCACGTCGTGTGCCGTCTTTTCGCTCCCGTCAGCGGCGAGTACACCCATGCCCGCGTCGCCGACGTCCCGGAGGCTGTCGAGGACGACGACCGGTGCGCGGCGCTGGCGCAATCCCTCGGCCACCTCGCGGACGACGTCAGCCTGGTACGCCTGTGACCCAGCCACCCCGTCGTCGATGTGGCGGTCGTGCCGGGCGCGGTCGAACCCCGGGGTATCCACCGGGTCGGCCGTCCCGAGCGCGCCGGCCCCGAAGCCGGCGACGACGTCGCCGACGCCGAACTGGGAACAGAGCCATGGGAGGTCGGCCGTGTCGCCGTACCGCCACCCCGGGTACAGCGTGGCCGCGTCGGGGTCGATTCCGGGCGGGCCGACCACCGGGAACGTCGGGACGGAGTCCACGGCCCCAGCCACGGTCTCGGCCTCGGTGCTGTCGTATCCGGTTCGCCAGGCCCGCCAGCGAAAGCGTAGTCGGTCGAGGAACCCGGACCCAAGGCCGTCGGCGTAGGGTGACACTGGCTCGTCGTGAACGCCGACCGCCGCGAAACTGGGATGCTGCGCGTAGGTCGCATCGAGCCGTGCCGCGAGATTGGTTCCCCGTTCGTTGTCGAACGAACCGGGGCCCGACAACGGGAGGTCCTGCCAGAGCAGGACGCCGTGGTCGTCACAGGCGCGGGCCACTTCGGGCGGCGTCCCCTGTGCCCGAACCCGGACCAGATTTGCGTTGGCGTCGACGGCCCGCACGACGTCCTCCGCGGTCGGGTCCAGCAGTGTCACGCCGCGAACCGGCACCTCCTCGCCGTTGACCTGCAGGCCGTCGTCGTACGAAACAGTACGTAGTCCCGTCGTCACCGAGTGTTCGTCGTCATCGAGCTTCGCGCTGAGGACGTAGCGGGACTGCTCGCCGCGGTCGTGGGGCCACCACAGCGACGGGTCGCGCACGTCTATCGTGTAGGTCACCGACGTCGTCTCCTCGTCAGTCGAGACGCGAGCGCGGTCCATCATCCCGCCGCCACGAACGTCACCCTCCGGCCGGAGTGAGAGCGTAATCCGGTCGTCAAGCGGCTCTTCGGACAGGACAGTCGCCGACACTTCCACTGTCGCATCGGTTACGTCGGCTTCCGATACCTGTGGCTGGGCCGAAAGCTCGCTCACGCAGGGGTCGGGCCGGGTTTCGAGCCGTGCGTCCCACCAGATGCCCGGGACACAGCGCTCCGGCGGTAGCTGGTCGGTCGCGTGCAACCCGCCGAAACGGTCCGCCGGCGCGCGACACTCCACGACGATCCGGTACTCCTCGCTCTCGGGGAGTCGAACCCGGAGCGGTTCGAAGTAGGCGTCGTGGCTGGTGAGCAGATCCCCGTTGCACCACACGCGCGTGTGCGCGTACGCTCCGTTCAGCACCAGCAGCGTGTGTGCATCGCTCTCGTCCCGCGGGTCCGAGAACGTCGTTTCGTAGGCCACGGCCTCGGCGCCGGCGAACCCCTCGGGCCGGCCGGGCACTGACACCGGTTCCCACGACTCCGGGGACGGCATCTCGTCGTCCGGCGCAACCGCCGCGCCGCGCCACTCCAGCGACATACCTTGTGGCCCGTTCCGCGGGGGCATATCCTTTGCCCCACGGCTTCACTTTCACTTTCACTACGGGGATGGCTCGCCTTGACATAGGTAGCCATCTACTATCCAGATATGCTCACCGAACTACACGAGGCGGCGACACCGACCTGCGAGGCCCAGCACTGCGAGCGCCCGCTCGGCGAGCCAGCGCTGGTGTTCGAGACCGAGGCCGGCCGCCGCGAGGCCCACGAGTGCGCCTGCGGTGCGGTGACGGTTACCGTCGTCAGGTCGGAGTCGTCCCGCTGAAGTACGCCCGGCAGTGACCGGGAGGTATGACACTCGAGGAAGTGGTCCACGCACAGGGCCACGAGAACGTCTCCGGCGAGCACGCCAGCACGCTGGAAGTGACGAGCGACGACTTTCTGACTCCTGCAGGTGACTGCATCCTCGCTATCGAAGCCGACCGCGTCCCCGCCGACTTCGACAGCGAGTTCGTGACGGCCTGCCAGGACGCCGACGCGACGATTACGGCAACTATCGAAGCCGGCGAGCAGACCGTTACTGTGACCGGAACCGGCCATCCCGACCTCTCCTTCGAGAACGACCGGAGCCACGTCCTGCGGACGAGCGACTACGTCGATGACCGGACCGTGATGGTGAACGCCGACACGGCAGCCGGCGACGTGGACCGGGACCTCGTCGAAGCGCTCGCTGACGGCCACGATGCGACGCTGACGCTTTCTGTCGAACCCAGCGGCGACTGAGCGGTAGTTTCTACAGCGGTCGCGCCGCTCTCTGGCGCAGTCAAAAGAAAACAGGTTTGATGTCTAAACCAGCTTAGCTCGACGAAATAACGTCGTCGATGCGGACGATCATCGTCGCCGCCTCGGTGGCGGAGTCGACCGCTTCGCGCTTGACAGCGGCGGGGTCGAGGATGCCGTAGTCGACGGGGTCACCGACGACGCCGGTCTGGCCTTCGCTGATGATGCCAGCGATGCCCTCGCTCTCGTGTTCTGCGCGGAGGTCGACGAGCGCGTCGATGGCGTCGAGGCCCGTGTTCTCCGCGAGGGTTCGGGGCAGCACGTCGACGGCGTCGGCGAACGCTTCGACGGCGAGCTGCTTGCGGCCCTCGATGGACGCCGCTTCGGAGCGGATGTGGTCGGCGATGGCGATTTCGGTCGCGCCTGCGCCGGGGACCACACCGCCGGCGTCGAGCGCGGCGATGACGGTGTCGAGCGCGTCGTTGAGCGCGCGTTCGAGCTCGTCGACGACGTGTTCGGTGGAGCCGCGGGCGATGACCGTGACGGACTCGGCGGTCGCGCCGCCGGTGATGAACGTCACGTCGTCGTCGCCCTGCTTCTCGACGTCGACGCTGTCGGCGTGGCCGAGCGAGTCCTCGTCGAGGGCTTCCAGCGAGCCGACGCGCTTTGCGCCGGTGGCCTCGACGATGTCCTTGGCGGTCGAGGAGCCGATGCTGTCGGCGACGAAGACGCCTTCCTTGGCGAGCTGGGAGGCGACGCGGTCGGCGACGTCCTCGGTGACGAAGGCCACGTCAGCGCCGCTTTCGACGACTTCCTCGGCGTAGCCGCTGAGTTCCTGCTCCTCGGCATCGAGCGCGGCGTTGAGCTGGTCGACGCTGGAGACGTTGTACTCGGCGTCGATGTTGCTCTCGCGGACGTCGAGTTCGGTGTCGATGACCGCGATGGACGCGTCCTCGACCGAGGTCGGCATGTTGTCGTGGACGGCCGTCTCGTCGACGATAACGCCCTCGACGAGCTTGGTCGCGGAGGAAGCCGCACCCGTCTGGGTGTGGACTTCGATGTTGTCCCGGCGGACGCCGTTGTCGCTCTTGGCGTGGCGGACGGCGTCGACGACGACTTCGGCGAGTTTCTCGGCCTCGACGTCACCGGTTCCCTTGCCGGTCATCGAGGACTCGGCAACTTCGACGAGTGTCTCGTCGTCGAGGTCGACGTCGAGGACGAGCTCGTTGATAGCGTCCTGTGCGAGTTCGGCCGCGGCGGAGTACCCCTCGACGATTGTTGTCGGGTGGACGTCGTCATCGAGCAGGTCCTCGCCTTTCGTCAGCAGTTCCCCGGCCAGCACGGACGCCGTCGTCGTGCCGTCGCCCACTTCGTCCTCCTGGGTCTGGGCGACTTCGACGATCATCTGGGCCGCGGGGTGTTCGATGTCCATCTCGGAGAGGATGGTCGCCCCGTCGTTGGTGATGACCACATCACCGTCGTCGGAGACGAGCATCTTGTCCATGCCGCGGGGACCGAGCGTGGTCCGTACGGACTCGCTTACGGCCTTTCCGGCGGAGATGTTCGATGACTGTGCGTCCTTCCCGTGTGTGCGCTGGGCGTCCTCATCAAGGATGAAAAGAGGCTGGCCGCCCATGCGTCGCTGGCCAGATGACATATGTGTTGAACCTCACTTAAGACAAGGCAAGCGGTTCTATATAAAACTTTCTAACGGCGTAGACCGCTCGTCGGGTGACAGCGCCGTGCTGTCCCTGTAATCCCGGCTGGACCTACACACCTTTTAATATGGGAGTATACACACCGTATAGTAGATGCTGGAGTTGGAGCACGGCTTTCGGGTGGTCGACGTGCACGCGCGACTGGAACCCGACGAGCAGCGCCGACCCCGAGACGGTATGGGTGACCCGGAGCAACTGGAACGGGAGATGCACCAGGCCGGTGTCGTCCGCTCCGTCGTCTTTCCCGGCGAGCGAGACGGCTCGTATCTGAAAGCGAACAACGCCGTCGCCCGGATGACTGTCGAGCGGCCGATGGTCGCCTTCGCCAGAGTCAACGGCGCTCGGGACCCGGGGACCGGTCCCGGGTCGACCCTCCGCAACCTCGCGAGCAGTCGCACGGAGGAACACACCTCGCCCGAGGACATCGAGCAGTACGCCTACGACGACCGGTTCTATGGCTTCAAGATCCATCCACCGACTGACGGACTACCCGACGAAGAAGTCCTCGCAGAACTGGCGTCCGTATCACTGCCCGTCATCGTCCACGGCGGCGAAGGGTTTCCGCCCGAAACTGTCGCCGAATCGCTGTTAGCGTACGATTTCCCGGTCATCCTTTCGCATTTCGGTGCCCACCCGCTCCGGCGGGACCTGATGGAACGAGCTATCGACCTGCTGGAGACCCACGACAATCTGTATCTCGACACCAGTGCGGTCCGCTACCGGCGGCCGATGGAGCGGGCGATTCTGGAACACCCTGACCGCGTTCTCTTCGGGAGCGGCGTCCCCAGCGTCCACCCGAACGTGGCCGTGATGGAGATTCTGACACTGGACGTTCCCGAAGACGCGATGCGAAAGGTGTTCTCGAACAATCCCAACCGCGTCATCGAGGCGCTGGCCCCCTGACCGCCGACAACTCCTATTCCGGTCGAACGGTTGCGGCCAGTACCGGTTACCGCTACTACCGCCAGTCGTACACAGTCACCGCGCGGTCCGCGCGCGCGGAGCGGCCGTTCGGGTTCCGACAGGGTGTCCGGTCGGTCACGCGTGCGCGGAGGCCGTCGACGATGCCGGACCCGACGCCGCCGAACACGTCCTGCCCGTTGCCGAGCCACTGCGACGGCGTCGTCTCCCCGCGCACGACATCGATCAGCGCGTCCGTCGCGTCACTCACCGCGTGGCTGAGGAGTCGCCGCAACACGGTTGGGCGGACGTTGTAGTTCTTCACCAGCCGGTAGGCGAGCGAGCGGTACTTCCAGTTCCAGTCGGTCTCCGTGGTGCCGCCGTCGGCCTCGAACTCGCGGCTGACGCACATCGCCGTGCTCCAGTCGACGCCGTAATCACTGGCGGCCATCCGGTGTGCGAAGTCCCGGGCGCTGCCAACGTTCAGGTACTCGTCGAACCCGTCGAGCGCTTCCAGCACCTCCGCGTCGAACGCGACGTTTCCGGGATTGAAATACGTCACGTCGCGGCCGGCTATCGTCCGCGTCTCCTCGGTTTCGGTCGTCATTCCGGCCCAGAGTTGCTGGTGTGTCGGCCCGGTGATGGCCTGGGTTGCCCCCGAGAGCCCGTTTTTCACCGCGTCAGCCCAGCCGGACTCGACCGAGAGAGCCTGGTGGACGAGCGCGATAACGTCTCCCGTTGCCCGGTCGATCCCTGCGTTGCGGGCGACCGTGACCGAGCGGTCGGCGATCTCGACGAGGATCGACACGTCGTCCCGGTCGCGGACCATGCCCGTCGTGCCGTCGGCCGACGGGCCGTTGACCACAATCACTTCGGCATCGGGAACCTGCTCGGTGAGTGCGTCCAGACAGCCGGACAGCTCCTCCCGGCCGTTCAACGTCGGGACCACTACCGAGATATCCATACCTCTGGGTACGGCGGCGAAGGCGCTTAAAAGTCGCGGGAGACGGACGGCGACATCCATTCAGGGAAAACGGGCTGTCCGAGCGGCGGCGAGCTACACATGGGTGTTCCAGTACGACACCGATGCCAGCTTTTCGCCGAGTGGCGTGCCGCCGAGCGCCGTATCGAGCGAGCGGAACGAGGCGGCCAGTTCGTTCGGAATCTTCCGGTAGAATCCGTAGGGAAGCAGCCAGTCGTGGTTCGCCTCGGTCAGTTCCAGTCCGGCTCCGTCCAGCAGCCGGTCGATCTCCCAGCGGGAGTAGAGCCGCGACCCCATCGGGAGCGCCCAGTTGTATATCGACCGGGTCGAAAACCGGTTGAACGTATCGAAGAAGACCTGTTCCTTCGAGACGCGGCGCATCTCAGCGAGGAACGCCGCCGGCGTGTCCGCCAGATGGAAAAAGCGCATCGCAAACACGGTGTCGAAGTGGTCGTCCGGGAACGGGAGCCGGGCCGCATCACCCCGCATGAACTCGACACGGTCGTCGACACCAGTCGCCTGTGCTTTCTCACGGCCCTGCTGGAGCATCGGTCCTGAGATGTCCAGCCCGGTGATGTTCGCGCCGCGCTCGGCCAGCATCACAGTGAACCGTCCGGTTCCGCAAGCTACCTCTAACACGTCCTTGTCAGCCACGGGGCCGATTGCGTCGAGGACGGCCTGTTTCTCGCGTCGGTCGATAAGCCGACCGCCACGGGAGAACCGCTTGGCCTCGTACTCTTCGGCCACGGTGTCGGCCTGATACCACTCCTGCCCTTTCACGGTGTATTGCTCACCCCGCGGGGGATAAAACGATACTGGAATCCCCTTTCATCGGTTTGGCTGTTTTCCAGTCAGGTCAGATCCGCTCGCGCTCTCGGCCCTGATAGTTCTGGTCGTACTTTCCGGATAGCGACGAGAACCGCACGATGGCGGTTCTGTATAAGGACACATTAAACACTTCATAGAATCTGTATTGTTTGGTCATGCATATAGCCAAGTTTTACCAGTAAGTCTGGAATATCAGCCACTATGAGCGCATTAACTGAAAACGCTGCACCAGCACCTTTCACCGACGAGGAGTTCCGCGACACCCTGCGTGAACTCCCGCCGAGCGCGAAGCTCGTCGCGAAGGTGCTGGAGGACGACGCCCCGCTGTCACAGGGCGAACTAGCCGAGAACTCGCTGCTCCCGGACCGCACTGTCAGATATGCACTGAACCGGCTGGAGGAGTCCGGTCTGGTCGATTCGCGGTACAGTTTCACCGACGCACGCAAACAGGTTTATTTCCTCACGGTCTGACCCATCGGCATGGACTGGCACCGGGCCGACGTGTCCGTCCCGACACGGGCACCGACCGGCAGCACGGCAGCATACGTTTGCGGCGATGAGGCCGCTCTTCTTGTGGACCCTCCGGACGCCGGGGATGCGCTCGATTCGCTTCTCAGCGACCGTTCCCTCGCTCACATTGCACTCACGCACCACCACCCTGACCACGCTGGTGCTGTTGCACACTACGCCAGAGAGACAGGCGCGACGGTCTGGGCGCGCCGCGGTCGGGCGAGCGCGTTCGAAGCCGCGACCGGCATTACCCCGGATAGACTGTTCAGCGGCGGGACGACGATTCCGACCGATGCCGGCCCAGTGACTGTCATCGATACACCGGGGCACGCGCCGGAACACGTCGCCTTCGCCACGGATGGAGCCGTTGTCTCCGGTGACCTCGCCGTTGCTGAGGGTAGCGTCGTCGTCGGCGCACCCGAGGGCGACGTTCGGGCCTATCTCGCGTCACTGCGGCGACTCCACGCCAGAAACCCCGACGTGCTGTTACCGGGCCATGGCCCGCGTATCGAGACGCCGCGGGAGACCTGTGCGCGCCTCATCAATCACCGACTGGCGCGCGAGCGGCGTGTTCGGGACGCTGTCCACGACGGGGCCGCCACGCTGGATGAAATCCTTGAGGCCGCCTACGAGAAGGACCTCACCGGCGTGCGCGATTTGGCCCGTGGGACAGTGCTGACCCATCTTGAAAAACTGGCTGCCGAGGGCGCTATTTCATGGGACAGCGAGCGGGCCGCACCGAATCCGGCGGAGTGACGCCTTTTTGCCCATCCGCCTGCTATCAGGGCTGTGGACTCTCTGGAAACCGAACTCGAACGGGCCCGTGCCCTTGAGGAGTCGGAACTGGCCGACGCAATCGAGACTATCGGGTTCGAATGCACCCGCTGTGGGGCCTGCTGCAAGGCCGAGTCGGCGTGTGGCGAAGGCGGAGAGAGTGCTGACGAGGCCGTCGATGCGCCCGACGAGAACGCTGACTCGGCCGAAACCGATGCCGAACCCCACACTGCGACGGTGTTTCCTGACGAGATTCGGCAGCTACAGGCGGCCGGGGAGTACGACTTCCGCGATGTCGCTCGGCCGATGCCGTACGGACTGGCCGACGGCCCTGAGGGCCCCGAAGGAGAGACCTTCGAGTGGGCGCTCCAGACCGACGACTGCGGCGACTGCACATTCTACGCTGAGGGCGATGACGGTACGGGTGCCTGCACGGTCCACGGCGACCGCCCGCTCATCTGTCAGACTTACCCCTTCAGCGTCGCGCTCGGCGGGACGAGCCAGCCGATGGGTGAAGCTGTCGACAAGGAAGGTATCGTTCGGGCCCACGAGTGTGAGGGGCTCGGCCGAGATATCTCCAGAGCCGACGCCGAGGAGTTGGCTGCAGCGCTCAAAGAACGCGCCGTTCGAGAACTGACGGAAGCAATCGGCGTCCGCGACACCTATCGACCTGTCGACCCATCAGCCGGACAGGTCGTCGTCCACGACTCTGAAGGGGCAAAGCGCCCCGACGGCAGTCCCTATGAGTAGCGTCACACGTCGTCGATGATTTCGCCGACCGCGAAGTTCGACTTGACCTCTGTGACTTCGATCTTGACTCGTTCGTCGATTTCGGCTCCTGGGACAATAATGACGTAGCCGCGCTCGACCCGAGCGATGCCGTCACCCTGCTTCCCGATGTCTTCGATCTCGACGTAGCGCGTCTCACCCGGTTCGACCGGCGGCTGTGGCTGGTCCGGCGGCGTGTCTGACACCGTCTCCTCGTCCGTCTCTGTCTCCTCATCTGCGGAGATGAGCGCAATGCGATAGGTACTGCCTGAGTCGACTGCGCCCGTCTCGACCTCTCGACGCGGGACCTCCACGACGTACCGGTCCCCCTCGTCGCGGATATCGGCACTGAACAGACACAGCAGTTGATCCGAGATTTCCAATGTGATAGACCTCCGTTCGGCCACAAAACGGCCCATTATTAAAGAACTGCCGGAGCGAGCGATCGCTGTCGTTCAAACTGCGAGGCGACGACGAGCAGCGACGGTGTTTCCCGCCTGTACCAACCGGGCTCCGCGTGGCCCAACTCGCGGCAGTATCCCCGCTTCGAGTGAGGGAAAACCGCCAGAGGGCGGGCCGTTAACCGTCTGTACCAAATCCAATAAGGGTGTCTCGGTACTGTTGATAACTGTACAATGAGCGCCACCGCACAAACCCCCAACAGTCCGCTCTCGGACAAGCAGCGACGTATTCTGGAGTATCTCCGTTCCAATGCTGACGACCAGACGTATTTCAAATCGCGACTCATCGGCGACGAACTCGGCCTTTCGGCCAAAGAAGTGGGCACGAACATGACCGCCATCGCCGACGGCGACCACGATCTGGCCGTCGAGAAGTGGGGCTACTCTTCCTCGACGACATGGATGGTCGAGGCCTGAACCGGCGCTGACTCCGACGCGGATATATCGGGACTCCCACCTGACCGTCCCCACGGGCCCGTGATGTAGGGCTACGTAGAGAACAGTCGGTGTCGTCGCTCACTCTTCGTTTCAGCCCCTTCACGTTGATTTTTCAGGATATATTGGAAAAACCGAATGTCTATATTGATAACCGTTGAGGCCATAGTCAATCGCATCAATGGGCGAGGCTGGTTCCGCCATCCGGGTGCTTCACGTCGACGACGACCGGCAGTACGCAGAGACGACAGCGGCGTTCCTCAAGCGAGAGCGGGTTGCGTTCGATATCGAGATCGCAACGAGTGCCCGAAAGGGCTTGCGTCTGCTTGAAACGGCAGCAGTCGACTGTATCGTTTCTGACTACGAAATGCCCGGCCAGAACGGTATCGACTTCCTCGAATCTGTCCGCGAAGACTATCCTGACCTCCCGTTTATCCTGTACACAGGCCGTGGTAGCGAAGCTGTCGCCAGTGATGCTATCTCCGCAGGTGTCACTGACTATCTACAGAAAGCGCCCGACACCAGCCACTACGCCCTTCTGTCAAACCGAATCGTCAACGCCGTCAAACAGTACCGGTCACAGCGCGCCCTCGAAGCGAGTAAAGACCGGCTCTCGCTGTTTATCGACCAGTCGCCGCTCGGGTTCGTCGAATATAATCAGGACTTCGAGATCGTCCGCGTCAACGAAACTCTCACAGAGATATTCGGCTACACCGAAACGGAACTGCTCGGGGAAACGTGGGAGATATTCGTGAGCTCGGAGAGCTACGACGATGTCGATGCGGTTACGTCCGCTCTCAGCGAGGCCAGTGGCGGCTACCACAGCGTCAATGAGAACGTCCGGAAAGACGGCGAGCGAATCGTGGTCGAGTGGCACAACCGCCTCGTTACCGACGATTCGGGCGATGTTGTCACCATCTTCTCACACTGTCAGGACGTTACGGAGCGCATTGAGCACGAACAGAACCTTGCCCAGTTACGGGATTTCTTCGCCGAGGCGGAGGAACTCGGCGCCCTCGGCGCTTGGGAGTACGACGAGAGCGGAATGTCGACCTGGACAGCGGGTACCCGCCGCATCCACGAGGTCGACGACGACTTTGACCCGACAGTCGAGGACGGGCTGTCGTTCTACCATCCAGAGGACAGAGAGACAGTTTCGGACGCCGTCGACGCGGCCCTCAATGATGGAGATCCGTACGACCTCGAGGTCAGGCTCATCACCGCCAGAGGAAACCACCGGTGGGTCCGGACCCGCGGCAAACGCGTCGAGGGCGCGGAGAAGCCGACCGTTCGGGGGTTCATTCAGGACATCACCGAACAGAAGGAGCGTGAACGCAGGCTCCGCGTTCAGAACGAACGGCTGGATTCCTTCGCCAGTGTCGTCAGCCACGACCTGCAGGGACCACTGACAGTCGCACAGGGGCATCTGGAACTGGCCCAGCAGGACGTGGCCAACGACCACCTCGACAGTATCGATGCCGCTCACGAGCGGATGCAGACGCTCATTGACGATATCTTGACGCTGGCACGAGAGGGACGCGAGGCAACGACTACCGAGCCTGTCACCCTCCAAACCGCCGCAACTGCGTGCTGGGAGACTATCGAGACGGAGAGTGCGGCTCTAGAGACTGATACCGACAGCGTCGTTCTTGCTGACCCCGGCCGGTTGCAGCGCCTGCTTTCGAACCTGTTTCGGAACTGCGTGGCACACGGGTCAGAATCTTCGCCCTCTCAGGTGCAGCAAGACAGCATGGAGCATGGCCAGATGGGGCAGCCGGGACAGTCCGGCGAGGCTGTCGAGAACGGCGGCGGGGTAACGGTCACTCTCGGAGATATCGACGACGCAAGCGGCTTCTACGTCGCTGATGACGGTCCGGGCATCCCCGAAGACGAACGAAACACAGTGTTCGAAGCGGGCTACTCGACCGCATCTGAAGGCACCGGCTTCGGCCTCGCAATCGTGGCCGATATCGCCGCCGTCCACGGCTGGGATGTCAGTGTGACCGACAGCGAATCGGGTGGTGCCAGGTTTGAAATCACCGGTGTCGACAAAGAAATGTAACGGCGACACAGACCCAAGTGGACCAATAGCGAGCGATCACCGGCGCAAGCGTCACGGATCGTATCGCAGCAGCGAATCGGCCTCGCCGGCCAGCGCGGCAACATCGTCACCGAACGAGTCGGCATACCGAATAAGCAGCGTCAGCACTGTCTCTGGCTCAGTAACTGCGTACCCGTTTTCTCTTGACAGGAGCCCGGCTGACTCCAGGTCAGCGGCGTAGTTGCTCACTGTCGGTCGTGAAACATCAAGTTCGCTTGCCAGTTCCGACGCCGTCACGTCCGGGCGGCGGAGGAGCGTGACGAGCATCCCGCGGGCCGTCGAGCGCCGCAGGTAACCAAGCGCCACCTGTTCGAACTCGGAGAACTGGTCGGCCGGGAAGTACCGTCGGTAGTCGCCGTCTTTCTGTGACGTGACGACGGCCTCGTTTTCCAGTCGGTGGAGGTGGTGCTGGGCCTCACCGGTCCCGAGTTTGAGGTCGTCACGAAGCTTCGAGAAGTGCGTTCCGGGGTGTGCCGAGACGTACCCGGCGATGGCATCGGGTGCATCGCTCTCGCTCCCGCTGTCGCCGAAGCGGGCAAACGGGCTCGCTGCACCGAGGGCGGCAAAGCGACGGAGCGTCGCTCGCTTGTCCTCGTCCACGTCGCCCTCACGTGTCATTGCTACCGAAAAGGTGGGTTGGTAATAAAACGTCTTCGCCTGATTCTCAGTTAATTGTCCTTGTCGACTTCCGACGTTCGCGTCGTGTCGTCCGGACCGCCGGCCACGTCAGTCGTGCCCGGGTCGTCGTCTATCTCGGCGTCCATCTCTTCGATGACGTCGTCAGCGTTGTCGAGACCACTGTCCTGCCCCTGTTTGATTTTCTGGGCCTCCTCTTCCATCGCCTCGACATCGACCTCAGCTTCCTCATCGATCTGTCCGAGAATCTTCTCAATGTCGTCCAGACCGAGCATTTCGCGGGTCTCGTCGTCGAAGTCAAGCGCTTCCAGCGAGTGGCCG
This sequence comes from Haloarcula hispanica ATCC 33960, assembly GCF_000223905.1. Taxonomy (NCBI): domain Archaea; kingdom Methanobacteriati; phylum Methanobacteriota; class Halobacteria; order Halobacteriales; family Haloarculaceae; genus Haloarcula; species Haloarcula hispanica. Next base: position 2,247,122 of record NC_015948.1, on the reverse strand, counting down.
TTCTCCTTGACGTCCGACCCCTGGAGGTGCTTGCCGTAGCGGCCCACCAGCGAGGTGAGTTCCTGCGGGAGGATGAACTTCGTCGACTCGCCCTGCCCGATCTCGGCGAGCGTCTCCATTCCTTTGTCGATAACGGCGCGTTCACCCATCGATTCGGCGGATTTCGCACGCAGGACGGTCGAGATTGCGTCACCCTGGGCTTCCAGAATCTGGCTCTGCTTCTCACCCTGTGCGCGGATGATGTTCGATTGCTTGTCACCTTCCGCCGTCTCGATGGCGGAGCGCCGCTCACCCTGGGCTTCCAGAATCATGGCACGGCGTTTCCGCTCGGCGGAGGTCTGTTGCTCCATGGCCTGCTGGACGTCCTTGGACGGGTTGACCTCGCGGACCTCGACGCTCTCGACGCGGACACCCCACTCGTCGGTGGGTTCGTCGAGCTCTTTCCGGATGCGGGCGTTGATTTCGCCCCGCTTGTTCAGCGTGTCGTCCAGCTCCATGTCACCCAGCACGGCACGGAGGGTCGTCTGGGCGAGGTTGGAGACGGCACGCTCGTAGTTGTCGACTTCAAGGAACGCCTTCTTCGGGTCCATCACCTTGATGTAGACGACGGCGTCGGCGGTCACCGGCGAGTTGTCGCGGGTGATTGCCTCCTGCCGTGGCACGTCGAGTGTCTGGGTCCGCATGTCGAACCGCGTCACGTCTGAGACGAAGGGGTAGATGAAGTGAATCCCCTGGTCGAGGACGCCGCGATAGGTGCCGAGGACCGTGTAGGCACCTTTCTGGTACGGGCGGATGATCACGACGCTGGAGTACACCAGCGCGATGGCGATCAGGAGGAAGATTACGGTAACGAAACCGATGAGTCCTCCGGGTTGTAGCGGTGCTGTCGCGGGGAACATGACAGTCAAACCTCCGGAGCGCTCAAGGAAAAGGCTTCGGTGTCCCTGTCACAAACTACCGAATTACACACCTACGCCCGCTCCGACTCTCGCTCCGGTTCGGTGTCGTCGCTCTCGTTGCCCCGGTTTCGATCACGTTCGAGTGCGCGGTCGATTTCGTCGCTCGCCGACTCTACCGGCTCGACATCCAGCACGTTCCCGCCGCCGGGGTCAATGACGATGACCTCCGTTCCCTCCTCTATCGGGTCGCCGGAACTGCGGGCCTGATAGTACGGATTGAAGCCGCCGTCTTCCAGTTTGACCTGGCCGTCGCTCCGGGTCACGCGCTCGGTAACGGTTCCGAACTGGCCCGTAAGCGAGTCAGAACTGAGCGTCTGGCCGCGGCCCGGCGCAGCGAAATCGAGCTTTCGATATCCCCAGAGCGTGACCGCCGTCGTTGCAAGCACGACGACAGTAAGGATGAGTGGCGCGAGGATACCCAGGCTCGCTGGGATGAACAGCCCGACCAGCCCCGCCGTCAGCAGGGCCACGCCGAGGACGAAAAAGTGGGTCCCAGGGGCGAGCGCTTCGCCCACGATGAGGCCCGCGCCGGCCAGAAACAGCAGAATAGAGAGCGACATACCTAACAGTGGTTCGGCCTGCAGTGGGGCAACTGCCGCCAGCGGGTTCACCATGCCCCGACTTAGTGTCGGAGCAGGATTAAGTGTCGGGGTAGAGAGCGCGACTCTGAAGGCACCGGTGCAGGTCTTACGCGTCGCTCGTCCGGACAAAGAACCCGTACAGTACAGCGGTTCCGAGCGCGACAGACAGGACCACGCCGCCGAGTATGGACGGCGTGTACATCTCCGCCCCGAGGAACATCCGTCCGAGGGCGAGAATCGCGATGCAGACCCCAAGCGCGACGAAGACAACGTTCTCAGGCTTCGGCGCATCGGGAGTCACTTCTAGGTCCGGGGCGAACGAGCCGGCGACCGCGCCCTCCTCCTCGTCGGCTGCGTCCGTATCGGCCGCGTCACCGTCGACCTGAATCATGTCGGCTTCCGTCGCCAGTTCGTACTCCTCGGTGAACGTGTCACCCGTAGCGGCCGCATCGTCTCGTGCGGCCCCGTCGTCATCCATGGTCCGCGGTACGTGCCGTGACTACAAAAGCGCTGGCGACTGGGCTTACTTGATGCGGGTCCCCAGCGGCGCGTCCTCGTGAGTCGTCAGCAGGTCCGCCTCGTCGCCGGCGGCCAGCACCATCCCGTTGGATTCGATGCCGAACAGCTCGGCTTTCTCCATGTTCGCAAGCAGGATGACGCGCGTCCCGGGGAGGGCCTCGGCGTCGTGGAGCTGCCGGAGTCCGGCGACGACCTGCCGGACCTCGTGGCCGATATCGACTTCCAGACGCAGGAGCTTGTCCGCGCCCTCGACCGGCTCGGCGCTGCGGATCTCGCCGACGCGCATGTCGACGCCCTCGAAGTCCTCGAAGCTGATGCGGTCCTCGACGAGTGGCTGGAGGTCGGCGGTGTCCACGTCGCCGTCGTCCACTTCGTCTCCGGCGGCTTCGCCGCCTTCATTCGAGGCTTCTGCCGAAGCCTCGCTGGCCTCCTCGACCCGTTCCTGCAGTTCCTCGTTCAGCGCCTCGATGTGGTCGTCCTCGACCTGTTCGAATAGCTCCGCGGGCTCGCCGAACTCGGCCGGCGGCGCTTCGAGCGCGCTGTCGAGGGTCACGTCGGCGACGGAGCCCTGCTCGCCGAGCTGGCCCCAGAGGCGCTCGGCCTTGCCTGGCAGAACGGGCTGCATGAGCACCGCGACAGCCTTCGTTAGCTGGACGCAGTCACGGATGACCTGCTCGGCGCGCTCGGGGTCGTCGTCGACGAGGTTCCAGGGCTCGTTGCGCTGGATGTACTCGTTGCCGTAGTTCGAGAGTTCGATGGCGATTTCGGCGAGTTCGCGCACGTCGTACTCCCGAACGGCGGCCTCGAAGTCCTCGATGGCCGACTCGATTCGGTCGCGCACGTCGTCGCTGACGGGCGCGTCGGGCGTCCCGTCGTAGTTGCGCTCGGCGAACAGCAGCGAGCGGTAGATGAAGTTGCCGACGTTGCCGACGAGTTCGCCGTTGACCCGCTCCTGGAAGCGGTCCCAGGAGAAGTCCACGTCGGTGTCGATCTGAGCGCCGGTCGCGATGTAGTACCGGAACAGATCGGGATGGAAGCCGGCGTCGAGGTACTCGTCGGCCCAGACGGCGCGGTTGCGCGAGGTCGAGAGCGCCTTGCCGTCGATGCCGACGAACCCGGTCGCCAGAATCGACCGTGGCTCGTTGTAGCCCGCGCCGCGAAGCATCGCCGGCCAGAACACCGCGTGGTGCTGGATGATGTCGCGCCCGATGACGTGGATGATTTCGCCGTTGTCGTCGGACCACTCGTCGTCCCACTCGGTGCCGTGGTGCTCCTCGCCGTCGACCTTCCAGACCTGCTCCCAGTCGTACTCGTCGTCGCCGACGCGCTCGGCGTACTGCTTCGTCGAGGCCACGTATTCGATTGGTGCATCGACCCAGACGTACAGCACCAGTTCGTCGCCGCCATCGACGTCCTCCGGATAATCGACGCCCCAGTCCATGTCCCGCGTGATACAGAGGTCCTGCAGTTCGCCCTCGATCCACTCGCGGGGCTGGTTCTGGGCGTTGTCGGTGCCTTCCAAGCGGTCGAGGAAGCCCTGGAGGTACTCCTGGAAGTCGGCGAGCCGGAGGAACTTATGTTCGCGGGTGCGGTACTCGGCGGGGTTCCCGGTCAGCGTCGACACTGGGTCCTCGATTTCGCCGGGTTCGAGGTGGCGCTGACACCCCTCGTCGCACTCGTCGCCGCGGGCCTGTTCCCCGCAGTAGGGACAGGTCCCTTCGACGTAGCGGTCGGGGAGGGGCTGGTCCTCCTCGGTGTCCCAGGCAACCTCGATCTCCTTCTCGTGGACGTGATCGTTTTCGACCCACGAGCGGACGAACTCCTGAGTGAGTTCGACGTTGGTCTCGTCGTCAGTGTGCCCGTAGTTGTCGAACTCGATGTTGAACTGCGGGAACGTCTCGGCGTAGGTCTCGTGGAAGTCAAGCGCGAACTCCCGCGGCTCGACGCCCTCTTCGGCGGCGTTGACTGCTACCGGTGTACCGTGCATGTCCGACCCCGAAACGAACGCCGTCTGCTGGCCGATCCGTCGGAGGGAGCGCGACAGCGCGTCCCCGTCGACGTACGTCCGGAGGTGGCCGACGTGCAAGTCACCGTTCGCGTAGGGCAACCCACAGGTCACGACCGCCGGCTGGTCCGTCGGAAACTCGTCGTTGCTCATACCTGTTCGTGTGCCACCGACGGGTCAAAAGGGGGTTGGTTTCGGCGTGGTGGCCGCGCTCCGGGTCACAGCAGCACGAGCGTGCCGCTGGCAAGCCCGAGTGTCACGACAAGCCGCCCGGCACTGCCGAAGAACGTCGCCGCGCCGAACCGATAGTAGTCGCGTTCGAGGACGGTAAACGCGTAGATAGAGATCGTATCGGGGAAGAAGGGAACACAGAGCGCGAGCGCCAGACCGACGTAGCCGTACTTCTGTGCGAGCTGTACCGTCTTCTTCTCCGACCATTCGATGATATTGAACCGTGAGCGCTTGATCCAGCGCACGAGTGGGCCGTACTCCTTTGCCTCCTGACCGATGTGGAAGGCGACGAGACTGCCGAACGCCTTCCCGAGACCACTGACGAGGATAATCGCCACCAGATTCCCGTTCGTAGAGAGTCCAAGCCGAAGCGTTTCGGCCGGAACTAGTACAACTTCGCTCGGGAGTGGGAGAATGAACGCGATCAGAAACGAGTACACCGCGATGATACCCAGTCCGGTTGGACCGGTGGCCGTACAGACGGCCTCTTCCAGCGGCGACAGTGGAGTGCCGGCGGTCGTACAGTCACCGATGAAGGCAATGAACGCTGTGGTCGGTACTACCAGGTCCACGACCCTCTGTAGCAAACAGGCACTTCTAAACCTTCGTATGTCTTCTCGGGAGTAGTCAATACCAGTATGTTCGGGACCGAGGGCGGCGACGCAGTACCAGTCGAGGTCCGCGATTCAGTACCAGTCGAGGTCCGCCACGAACGACCGCAGCATCGACCGCGTAACGTGGGGCATACACACGACACGCATCTCGCCAGCCCCGGTCTTTGAGACCCGCCAGCCGCGGTCCCGGAGTTCGTCGGTCATCGGCATCGAGAGATCGGCCGCGACAAGCGGAAGCTCGGGGCCGACCACGTCGTGGCCCCGCGCCGACAGCTGGTCGGCCAGCCAGTCGGCGTTGGCCATCGACGTTTCGTACTGCTGCTCGTAGCCAGCCGGCCACAGCGACTCCATCGCCGCGACGGCGGAGGCCACGCCAGCGCCCGAGCGCGTGCCGGTCAGCGTGAGCTGGTCAGTCGACTCCAGATATGGCGTTTCGACGGCGAGTTGATCAAGCAGTGATCGGTCGCGCGCGAGTAGCCCGCCGGCGGGGACCGCCGCCTGCCCGACCTTGTGCGGGTCAATCGTCATCGTGTCGATGTTCGCGTGGCCGAAGTGCCAGTCGTGGTCGGTGAAGGAGAGGTAGAAACCGCCCCACGCGGCGTCAACGTGACAGAGTGCGTCGACCGTCTCGGCGAGGTCGGCGATGGCCGGAATCGGGTCGACGTAGCCGTATTCGGTCGAGCCGGCGACGCCGACGACACACACCGTGTCCTCGTCAACGAGTTCACCCATCGCTTCCATGTTGGCGCGGTAGTCCGTCGCTGGCGCGGTCCGCAGTTCCACACCGAGTACGTCAGCGGCCTTGGTAAAGGAGAAGTGTGCGTGGACGGGCGCAACTATGTTCGGGTCGTCCGTATCGGCGCGGTTACGGGCAATACGTATCGCCTGGAGGTTGGCCTCCGTCCCGCCCGAGGCGACGTAGCCCGCGGGGTCCGAGAGCCCGGTGATGTCGCCGAGATAGTCGACGGCCTCGCGTTCCAGGTCGGCGATGGTCTCGTACGTACCGGGGTCCCCGGGGTTCGTCGCGAGGAAGCGTTCCGCCGCTTCGCGTGCCGACGGATGCGGCACCGTACACATCGACGAGAGGACGCGCTCGAAGTCCTGTGGCTCTGCCCGCTGGAGCATCTATCGCGAGTATAGAGGGGGAGCGGTTTAGCCGTTGTGCTCGGGCATGTCCGTTGTCTGCTGTTTATTCGCCCTGACGGCGAAACGGTGGCCAGAACGGGGCAGCCGTCCGTAGTTGGTCCTGTAGCGCTCGTCCCGACCGAATTACCAGTTCGACGGCCCGATCTTCTTCGTCGCCTTCGCTCGAAAGCCCGTGGGACCGATCAGCGACTCGAAGACGGTCTGGCGCTCAGTGTCGAGCGCGCCGCCGAAGGAGCCGACCCGCATCGTCCGGTACGTCTCGAACCCCTTGTCGTTGGAGTAGAAGTAGACGCTGCCGTGCAGCAGGCCGTGGATGAGTTCGTCCGAGCGCACGTCGCCCGCGGGCCGGTCGAGTTTGACGAAGGCCACGGTCCCCCAGTTGACGACCGCTTCCCGGAGCCCCATGAGGAACGCGATTTCGTGGTTCTGGGGCAGACCGAACTCCGTCGCTCGTTCGAGGTCGGTCAGCGAGTCGATGACGATGAGCGTCTCCGCGGCGTCGCTCACCCGGTCGCTGATGTCGGCGAGCAGTTTCTCGAAGGTCCCCTCGTCGGGCTCCGACTCTGGTGGCTCCGCGTCGGGCTGTTCGATTTCGGCGTCGCTCCGTCGCGCATCGAACAGCGGCTCCGGAACCGGCAACAGCTCCATGAAACGCTGGGAGAAGTCCGCGACGGTCATGTTGTCCGTGAGCGTGTCGAACTGATAGCCGTCGAGCACGGCGTCGAGTTCGCTGTAGACGTGTTCGCGGTCGTGCGAGAGCGTGATGTAGGTCACCGAGTCGGGAATCGCCTCGCTGCGCCGGGCAACGCTGTTCGGGACCATCTCGGGCCGGTGTTTCGCGAGCATCAGCGTCGCGAGACTCGTGTAGGTGAACGCATCGCCGCCCGCGTCCGACGCCCCGGCCAGCAGGACCGTGCTCCCGGTCGGAATCCCGCGGACCTGTCCGTCCAGTCCGGGGATGCCGAAAGGGATGTAGGACACACCGGAACTGATACTCTTGGCTTCCGGTGTCGATTCGGGTGCCATACCGCAACGAAGCGAACGGTGCAAAAAAATCTGCTGGCTACGTCGGGCGGCCGCGGCCTCAGCGGACCGATTCCAGCAGGAGGCGCTGCTCGACGCGCTTGACCTCGTGCTGGACGTCACGCACGGCGTCGATGTTCGGCGAGATAGAGGTGACTCCCTCGTCGACGAGGAAGTCGACCATCTGGGGCTTCGAGGCGGCCTGGCCACAGATGCTCGTGGCGACGTCGTGCTCGCGGCAGGTCCCGATGACCTGGCGCATGAGTTCCAGAACGGCCGGGTGTAGTTCGTCGAAGCGGTCGGCGACGTTCCCGTTGTTGCGGTCGACGGCCAGCGTGTACTGCGTGAGGTCGTTCGTCCCGAAGGAGACGAAGTCGATACCGGCCTCACAGATGTCTTCGATGGACAGCGCGCTCGCCGGCGTCTCGACCATGACGCCCCAGTCGCGCTTCTCGGGGTCGATGCCGACCTCCTGCATCAGCGCCTTCGCCCGCAGGATGTCCTCGGCGTCGGTCACCAGCGGGAGCATCAGTTCGACGTTGTCATACCCGAGGTCGTACAGGCGCTCGAACGCGCGGAGTTCGAGCTTGAACTCGCCGGGTCGGTCAAGCGAGCGCCGGATGCCCCGGTAGCCCAGCATCGGGTTGTGCTCGCTCGGCTCGTCTTCGCCGCCCTGGAGCTGTCGGAACTCGTCGGAGGGGGCATCGAGCGTGCGGACCCGAACCGGGCGCGGGTAGAACGCCTCGGCGACCGAGCGGACGCCCTCGACGATTTCGTCGACGTAGGCGCGCTCGCCGTGGTCCTCGACGTAGCGCGAGGGCGTCTTGTCCGTCGAGAGGATCATGTGCTCGATGCGCAGCAGGCCGACGCCGTCGGCCCCCGTCGCGGCGGCCCGTTCGGCGGCCTCCGGAATGGAGACGTTGACCTTGACCTCCGTTCCGGTCATCGGTTTGACGGGCGAGTGTGCCTCGACCGGCCCGGCGTCCTCTTCCTCGCCGGTCGTCTCGGGAACCTTGGCCCCTTTCTCGACTGTGCCCTTGTCGCCGTCGAGCGTGACCGTTTCGCCGTCCCGGAGTTTCTGTGTCGCGTCCTCGGCACCGACGACGGCTGGAACGCCGAGTTCACGGGAGACGATGGCTGCGTGGCTGGTCATCCCGCCCTCGTCGGTGATGATACCGTTGGCGCGTTTCATCGCCGGGACCATGTCCGGCGTGGTCATCTCGGCGACGATGATGTCGCCGTCCTCGACCTTGTCGAGGTTGTCGAGTTTGTCGACGATGCGGACGACGCCAGTGACCCGGCCCGGCGCGGAGCCGATTCCGGAGAGCCGGACCGACTCCGACTGGCTCTCCATCGCTCCGCCGTCGGCGACACCCGATTTTGCCCCCGGCGGTTGACTCTCGGCTTCGTTGGCCGAGCCGGCGCTCCCTTCAGGATCGTCGATAGTGGTGATCGGGCGGGACTGCAGCAGGTACACCTCCCCCTCGTAGACCGCCCACTCCACGTCCTGTGGTGTATCGTAATGGTCTTCGACGCGCTCACCGATTTCGATGAGCCGGTGAATCTCGTCCTCCGAGAGGACGCGCTCGTTGCGCTTCTCCTCGGGGACGGAGCGCTCGATTGTCTCGCCGTCTTCTCCCCGAACACACATCACCTTCTTGTCGGCGACGGTCACCTCATCGATGGTGCCCGTCTCGCGGTCGACGATGTAGTTGTCGGGCGAAACCGCACCGGAGACGACCGCCTCGCCCAGCCCCCACGCGGCCTCGATGATGGCCGTTGGACCGCCGGTCGAGGGGTGGCTGGTGAACATGACGCCGGACTTCTCCGCGTCGACCATCTGCTGGACGACGACGGCGATGTCCACGGCGTCGTGGGCGAAGTCGTTCTCGTTGCGGTAGTAGATAGCCCGCTGTGTGAACAGCGAGGCCCAGCACTCCTTGACTCGCTGCAGGAGGTCCGCACGCGAGACGTTCAGGTACGTGTCCTGCTGGCCGGCGAAGGAGGCGTCCGGGAGGTCCTCGGCAGTTGCCGAAGACCGCACCGCAACGTCCTCGTCGCCCATCTCGTCGTATGCAGCCAGCAGGTCCTCGCGGACCGACGGCGGGGTGTCGGTTTCCAGGATCAACTCCTGAGCGCGTTCGGCTGCCTCGGCCAGCGCCTGCGAGTCGTCGCTGTCGACATCGACGGCCTCGAACAGCGGCTCGTCGATTCCAGTTGCTTCGATGAACGACCGATACGTGTCGGCGGTAACGACGAACGCCGACGGAACGGGCAGGCCCGCTCCGGTCAGTTCTCCGAGAGACGCCGCCTTGCCGCCGACCCGCGCCAGGTCGTCGGCACCGATTTCGTCGAGCCACAGTGTTGGCATGGACTCATTCGTACCATCTTCAACGACAATTAAGGATGTTCCGGTTGCAACCAGTGAGAGATCGCTCTTCACTCGATTTCGAGTGAATTAGGCGGTCAGGCTGCCGGTGCGGTGTGGACGGTCACGCTTCGATAATATCGTCGTCGTCAACAGCGGGGACAGTTACCGTGCCGTCCAATGCGGTCACGCCGCGACCGCCGACCCACACCTCGGTCCCGTCGGTATCGACTGACACCGTCCCGGGTCGGTCGCGGAAATGCCCGCCCTCGGCGATGATCTGTTCGACGGTGTCATCGAGCGCCCCGTAGCGGCGGACGAACGCCGCGCAGGCCCCCGATGCTGCCGCGCTTACCGGCTCTTCTGTCCGGCTCCCCGCGCGGAAGGCTCGCCCGTGGAACGTCGACCGGCGCGTTGCGTCGCCGCCAACGGTGTCGAAGGTGAACGGGTACACGCCGACTGCGTCCGCGCGGTCACAGAGCGAGGCGACGGCGGTCCCATCCACGGCAAGGGTGCTCAGATGCTCGAAGTAGTTGACCGGGACCATGAGCCACGACTCACTCGCGTCGGCTGTCACGAGCGGGAGGTCCGCGCCCACGTCCTTGAGCGTGGCCGCGTCGAGTCCGAGCGCGTCCGCGACATCGCTGTAGGGGATATCGACCTCGGTGATGTCGGCCCGGCCCTGCTCGACCCAGACCATGCCGTTCGGTTTGGTTTCGATGGCGATTTCGCCTCCAGCTGTGGCGACCGTTAATTCGGCGGCGTCGACTTCACCACGCTCGTAGAGCGCCGCGTACGCGGCGATTGTCGCCGTCTCTGCCTGCGCCAGTTCCTCGGTCGGCGAGAAACAGCGAAGTCGGCGGTCGGCGTCCGCCGCCGGCAGGACAAAGGCCGTCTCGGTGGCCCCCAGTTCGCTGGCGACGGCCTGCATCTGGTCGTCGGTCAGTCCGTCGGCTTCAGGGACGACGCCGGTCGGTGTGCCCGCCGTCGGCTCCGCGGCGAACGCGTCGACAAGCAACGCCTGTCGGGTATCCATGGCACGGAGTTGTGCTGACCCGCAGATAATCTTTTCCGGAGCTAGCCATCGTCGTCCGGTGATCGGTTCCGGTGAGACACGCAACAACGCCCGGGACGCGCCTGACGGACGACTTTAGTACAGGGAGCTATCACTGGAACGTATGAGTGAGGACGTCGACCTCCCTGAAAGCCACCCCCGCTACGAGTCGCTTCTGACCCGCCACCGTATCGAAGCGGGCGTCGACCGCGGTATCACCTCCCGTCAGGGCCTCATCGCACAGGGCCGCGGCGAAGCCTTCGACTACCTGCTGGGCGAGCGCACCATCGACAGCGCCGACGACGCCGAGCGTGCCGCCGCGGCACACCTTCTGTCCGCCGAGCACGCCGTCGTCTCGGTCAACGGCAACGCCGCCGCCCTCGTGCCCGGCGAACTCGTCGAACTGGCCGAGGTGACCCGCGCAGACCTCGAAGTGAACCTGTTCAACCGGACCGAGGAGCGCATCGAGGCCATCGCCGACTACCTCCGCGAGCACGGAGCGACGGACGTGAAGGGACTTACCGCCGACGGGCGCATCCCCGGGCTCGACCACGAGCGCGCCAAGGTCGACGCCGACGGCATCGGCGCGGCAGACGTGGTGCTCGTCCCGCTGGAGGACGGCGACCGCGCCGAGGCGCTGGGCGAGATGGGGAAGACGGAACTGGTCATTGACCTCAACCCTCGAAGCCGCTCTGCCGAGGTGGCGACGGTCCCCATCATCGACAACATCATCCGCGCGATACCAAACATTACCGAGCACGCCCGTAATCTCCGCGGTGAACCCGATGCCCAGCGGGACGCTATCGAGACGTTCGACGCCGATAGCGCCCTGACTGCCGCCGAGCGGACGATTCGGGAGGGTGACCTCGAATGAGCCTGCCGCCGTACATCTACGCCGACCGTCGGGTCCCCGACGAGGACACTGTCAGAGAGACGCTCGACCAGCGGACGATGACAGCGTTCGGCGATACCGAACGACTCGAACGGCTCCACCGGGTGTTCTATCCAGTGTTCAAAGTCGACTACGAGTACGAGACCGGCGAGGGGAAGCTGTTCGGCACGACGACGCGATCCGAGACCGCGTTCCTCGACGGTCTCTGGGCGGACAACGACCGGGCCGTCTCGCAGTACGTCGAGGACACTGATTCGGTGGTCCGCCGGCCGACGGGCGACTACGACTTCGGCCGCGACGACCCCGCGCTTGGCCGCTCCGTCCTGCTGCAGTTCCAGGTCACCGACGACGACGCCCGGTCGCTACTGCCCCAGCGTGTCGCCGAGTACCGCGAGCAGCGCCACGACTCCGCCTCGGGCGCGGCGAACGTGTTCCTCCGGAAGCTTCGCGAGTCCTACGGGCTCCCCGGGGATTTCGACCCCGACGGATTCGACGGCGTGACCGGCATCGAGCGCCTGTATCTCCCCTTCTGGCTCGCCGAGTACCACTCGCCCGACAGCTCGGACGTCAAGCTCGTCACGTTCCGGGACCCGGACGCCCCGACCGAGGACCTGCAGCGCCACGGCTGGCTCGCGGAATTCCTCAGCGCCGAACCCCGACGGCTGGCCGAGTACGGCTACGAGGTCAACCCCGACCGGCTCGAACGGAACATCCGAGAGCGGATCGACCAATCCGACGACTCCGGCTCGGCCGGGACGGACCGGGACTCTACTCCCAGTCGTGGTAGTTCTGACGACGACGATGACGGCCCGCCCTCGATAAACCGCGAACGACCCTCGGACGACGGGACGGTGGTCCAGCCCGACGGCGTCGATATGCAAGCCGACGGGCTGGTCGACCCAAACCCGTCCCGGAGCTTCGCCGATGTCGGTGGGATGTCCGAGCTACTTGAGACGCTCAACCACAAGGTCGTCCGGCCGCTGCAGGACCCAAGTGCCTTCGAGGAGTACGGCATCGGCGTCGTCAACGGTGTCCTGCTGCATGGCCCGCCCGGCTGTGGGAAGACACACGTCGCAGGCGCACTCGCGGGCGAGGTCGACCACGCCTTCATCGAGGTCACGCCCGCCGACGTGACCAGCAAGTACATGGGCGAACCCGCACAGAAAGTCGAGGAACTGTTCCAGATCGCCCGCGCGAACGCCCCCTGTATCCTCTTCATCGACGAAATCGACGGCATCGCCGGCGCACGCGACGGCGACAGCAACATGAACAGCAGCGAGCAGCAACTGGTCAACCAACTGCTCACCGAACTCGAAGGGATCGCCGACGAGGACGTGGTGGTGCTGGGCGCGACGAACCTCGTCGAGGACGTGGACGACGCGATCCGCCGCTCGGGCCGGTTCGACGAGCGCGTGGAGGTCCCGCCGCCGGACCCCGCGGCGCGAACGCAGATTCTGGAGATTCACCTCGCCGGCCGGCCGACAGCGGCCGACATCGACCTCGGCCCCGTCGTTGAGGAGACGGCCGGCTTCGCGGCCAGCGACATCGAACTCCTTGCCGAGGACGCCGCCCGAAAGGCGTTGCGGGCCGACGCCCCGATTGGGACGGACCATCTGCTGCAGGCCGCCACAGAGACCGACACCAGCATCCCGGACTGGGTCGACCCCGAGATGGTCGCCGAGAACGGCGTCGTCCAGCCCGACGGCGTCGACCTGCAGGCCAGTTCGCTCGTCGAGACTGACGCCGGACGCGACTTCGCCGACGTGGGCGGGATGGGTGAACTGAAGGACCGACTTGAAGACACGGTCCTCGATCCGCTTGAGAACGCCGAGGAATACGAAACGTACGGCATCGACGTGCTTTCCGGCCTGCTGCTGTACGGTCCGCCCGGCTGCGGGAAGACCCACCTCGCCGGCGCGCTCGCTGGCGAACTCGACCACAGCTTCGTCGAGATCAGCCCCGCAGACGTGACTAGCAAGTGGATGGGCGAGCCGGCCCGCAACGTCGCCGAGGTGTTCGAGGTGGCCCGCGCGAACGCGCCCTGCGTGCTGTTCATCGACGAAATCGACGGCATCGCGGGCTCGCGGCGCGGGTCGATGAACACGAGCGAGCAGCAACTGGTCAACCAACTGCTCACCGAACTCGAAGGCGCGGCGGCCGACGACATCGTCGTGGTCGCCGCGACGAACTTCGTCGAGGACATCGACGCGGCGCTGCGGCGCTCGGGCCGCTTCGACGAGCGCGTGGAAGTCCCGCCACCGGACGCCGAGGCTCGCAAACAGATTCTGGAGATCCACCTGCAGGACCGGCCCGTCGCCGGTGACATCGACTGGGACGCCATCATTGAACCGACGGCTGGCTACGCCGCCAGCGACCTCGAACTCGTCGCCGAGGACGCGGCGCGGCACGCCCTGCGAGACGGCTCGGAGATAACACAGGAGCATCTCGAAATCGCCGTCCGGGAGACCCATTCGAGCATCGCCGACTGGGACGACCGGGAGCGCTATCAGGGAGTAGAGGGGACCGCGGACCTGGGGCTTGGGTCCTGAGGCCGGGTCACTCCAGTTCCTCGTCGAGCGCCGCAGCAACCCGCTCGGTGAAGGCCGGCGACTCGACGAGCGCGCCCGCGGCCTCGATGTCCTCGTGAATGGGTCGGTCCGCCGTCAGCTTCGGGACCACTGCACGGACGGCGTCGTAGGCCTCGGCCGACCCGACGCCCAGTTCGAGGGCGTCGTCGACGAAATCAGCGGCCTGTGCCCCACAGCACAGCTCGATACCGAGAATCGCGGCGGCGTTTCGGGCTGCGTTTCGGGCCAGATAGGCCGACTGCGCGCTCATGCTGACGTGGTCTTCCTGATTGCCGCTGACGGGCGTGTTGTCCATCGAGGGCCGGCCGAAGGACCGACATTCGTTCAACAGTGCGGCAGCGGTGTACTGTGCGATCATGTAGCCCGACCGGACGCCGCTTCGCTCGGTGAGAAACGGCGGGAGGTGTGGCTCCTGCAGATTCGGATTGAGCATCCGGTCCGTCCGGCGCTCCGAGATGGCCGCGAGTTCGGTGAGCGCGTTCATCAGATAGTCGAGGCGCATGGCGAGTACCGCGCCGTGGAAGTTCCCGCCGGACAGCACGCCCGCGCTGTCGGAGCCGGAGGCCCGGTCCCCCACCGCCTCACGGGGGAACACCAGCGGATTATCGGTCGCGCTGTTGAGTTCCACCTCGACGGCCTCCCGGAGGTGGGCGACGGCGTCGCGGACCGCGCCGTGGACCTGCGGCAGACAGCGCATCGCATAGGCGTCTTGCACGCGGTCGCAGTTGCGGTGGGACTCGACCACATCGGAGTCGGCCGTCAGCCGCCGGATGTTTCGCGCGCTCGCGGCCTGGCCGGCGTGGGGCCGGACGTCGGTGATGGCTTCGTGGGACGGTACTGTCGAGGAGAGGGTCACCTCCGTCGTGAGCGCACCGGCGATGTCGGCGGCGGCGACCAGCCGTTCCGCGTCGGCGAGGAGGAGTGCGGCCACGCCGACGGTCAGTTGTGTCCCGTTGATGAGCGCCAACCCCTCCTTGGCCCGGAGCGTCACCGGTTCGAGGCCGACTGCGTCGAGCGCCTCGTCGCCGGGGAGTCGGTCCCCCTCGACCTCGGCTTCTCCTTCGCCGATGAGGACCAGCGACATGTGGGCGAGCGGCGCGAGGTCGCCGCTCGCGCCGAGGCTGCCCCGCGACGGGACGACCGGGTGGACACCAGCGTCGAGCATCGCCACCAGCAGATCGACGACGGACTCACGGATGCCTGAATACCCCTTCGCCAGCGTGTTCGCCCGTGTGACCATCATCGCCCGGACTTCCTCGGTCGTCAACTCCCGTCCGACCGCGGCGGCGTGGCTCCGCAGTAGGTTCCGCTGGAGGGCATCGAGGTCCTCGCGTGGGATGCGCTCGTCGACGAGGTCGCCGAAACCGGTGGTGACGCCGTACACCGCCTCGCCGCTGTCCAGCACGCTCTCGACGCGCTCGCGGGACTCGCGGATTCGCTCGCGGGCGGTGTCGGCAACGGTGACGGTCGCGCCGTTCCGGGCGACAGCGACCACCTCGGCGGGCGTGAGCGACTCGCCGTCGAGGACAACTTCGGCGGTCATGGTTGCATATCCCGAGCGTATGACTCATGCGTTGGGGTGCTGACGACCGAGCCGTCTTTCAGGACGGTGTCGACGACGTTGGTCCCGTACTGGTAAGGAATGTGGACGTGACTCGGCGCGGCAAGGACGGCGACGTCACCGGGCGTACCCTCGCGGAGCGTCCCCAGCCCATCGGTCCTGTCCAGCGCGAGCGCGGCGTGTTTCGTTCCAGCGACCAGCGCTTCAGCCGGTGGCAGCCCCATCTCGACGCAGGCCAGCGACAGCGCAAAGCCCATGCTGTGGCTGTGGCAGTTCGGATTGAAATCCGTCGCCACCGCGACGGGCGCACCCCGGTCGCGGAACGCCGTCGCGTCCGCGTACGTTGCGCCGAGACCGAACGCCGTTCCGGGGAGCAACACCGGCGTCACGGCAGCGTCGACAAGCGCGTCGATGTCCTCGCCGGTCGCGTGCAGGAGGTGGTCGGCACTGGCCGCGCCCACGTCCGCCGCCAACTGCGTCCCGCCGATGTGGGCCAGTTCTTCGGCGTGGACCTTCGGTGTCAGCCCCGCGGCCGCGCCTGCTTCGAGGACCCGTCGGGACTGCGAGACCGAGAACACCCCTTCCTCGCAGAACACGTCGCAGAACTCGGCGATGCCCTGCGATTCGACAGCCGGAAGCTGCTCGTCGACGACCGCCGCGGTGTAGTCGTCGGCGTCCCACCCCTCGGGAACAGCGTGTGCGCCCATGAACGTCGGGACCACGTCGACGGGATGGACGTCGTCGGCCCTGTCGATAACTCGGAGCATCCGTAGCTCCGTCTCCGTGTCGAGTCCGTAGCCGGACTTCACCTCGACTGTCGTCGTCCCGTGAGCGAGCATGGTGTCGAGATGGGCCAGCAGGTTCGACAGCAGCGTTTCCTCGTCGGCTTCCCTGACCGCTCGGACCGTTCTGAGGATGCCGCCGCCTTCGGCGAGGATGTCCTGATAGGACTTCCCGCGCAGTTTGGCGGCGAACTCGTCCGAGCGGTCGCCGGCGAACAGCGCGTGGGTGTGGGGGTCGACGAAGCCCGGAATGACGGCCTGACCGCTGGCATCGATAGCGTGGTTGGCGCTCTCCGGCGGGTATTCGGCAGTCACCTCAGTGGTCGGACCGACAGCGGCGACAGTGCCGTCCACGATGGCGACTGCGCCATCCTCGTAGGTCTCCAGTCCGCGGCCGTCCGCCGCCGGGCCCGCGACGAGTTCGGACGCGCCGTAGACCACCGCATCGAGGGTTGTCATCGGTCACCTCCCAGGCCACTGAGGAAGTGTGCGACGGCGCGGGCACCGGCGCGGGCGGTCCGGTTCCCGGCGTCCAGCGGCGGCGCGCACTCGACTATCTCGAAGCCGGCGATACGGTCGTCGGACGCCACGCGGCCCAGCATCCGGAACAGTTCTCGCGTCGAGAGGCCGCCCGGCGTCGGCGCGCTCACGCCCGGCGCGGCTGCGGCGTCGAGCACGTCGAGGTCCAGACTCACGTAGACGGCGTCCACGTCGCCGAGCGCGGCGAGCGCATCGTCCACCGCGCCGGCAGGGTCGCCGGCCACCGACGCCGGCGGCAGGACTGTCCCGCCCTGCTCGGCGAGGTAGTCGTGGTACGCGGTCGAGGTTTCGAAGTGGCGCGCGCCGACGACGGCCAGCGTGTCGAGGCCCGCATCGTGGAGCTGACGGTACGGCGTCCCGCTCGTCGGTTCGTCCCGAACGGCACGGCAATCGAGGTGGGCGTCGAAGCTGACTGCGCCGACCGTTTCGTGAGCCAACAGCGGCGCGGCGTTCGGGAACGTCAGTGAGTTGTCGCCACCGAGAAACACCGGCACTGCGCCCGTTGCGTGAATCTCGGCCGTTATCGAGCGGACAGCGCTCTGGACCCGTTCGACGCCGCCGGCCGGAATCTCGATGTCGCCGAGGTCGGCGACTGAGCGGACCGGTCCGCGTTCGATGTGATGCGTCTTCGTTCCGCCGAGTTCGCGTCGGAGAGCCGCCGGGCCGGCACGCGCGCCCGGCCGTCCGATGACGGCCCCGTCGTACGGCTCGCCCACCAGCACGACGTCGTACTCGTCAGCGGTCGCGAGTGTGGCCGTTTCGACGACGTCACCGAACTGCTCGTCGTTCGGGTCGTCGGACGAGCCGGTCCACGGTGACGGGTCTGTCAGGTCGGTCATTGGTCGCGGTTGCGGTCACGCATCGGGACCGCGACGTTGTTCTTGTCGGCCATCTCCTGTGCGATTTCGTAACCGGCGTCGGCGTGGCGAATGACGCCCATCCCGGGGTCGGTCGTGAACACACGGCGGGCCTTCTCGGCTGCGAGATCAGACCCGTCGAGGACGACGTGGTTGTTCGTGTGCAGGGAGTTGCCGATGCCGACACCGCCGCCGTCATGGACGCTGACGATGTCCGCGCCGGCGGCGCAGTTCAGCAGGGCGTTCAGAATCGGCCAGTCGGCGACGGCGTCAGTCCCGTCTTTCATCGCCTCCGTTTCGCGGTGTGGCGAGGCGACGCTCCCGGCATCTAGGTGGTCCCGCGTGACGACGATGGGTGCCGTAATCTCGCCGTCGGCGACGAGTTCGTTGATGCGGAGCGCGAGGCGGGCGCGCTCGGTCAGCCCGTCTTCTGTCGCGTACCCCAGCCAGCACACTCGCGAGGGAAGCCCCTGGAAGGATACCTGCTCCTGGGCGAGGTCGATCCAGCGATGGAGGTCGTCTTTCTCCGGGAACAGCTCCTTGACCGCGTCGTCTGTCCGGTGGATGTCCGCGGGGTCGCCCGAGAGCGCGGCCCAGCGGAACGGTCCTTTGCCCTCACAGAACAGCGGGCGGATGTATGCGGGAACGAACCCCGGGAAGTCGAATGCTGTGTCGAGGTCGCGCTGGTCCTCGACTTGCCCCCGGATGTTGTTGCCGTACTCGAAGGCGATGGCTCCCCTGTCCTGCAGTTCCAGAATGCCTTCGACGTGGCGCTTCATCGTATCGAGACTCTCCGCGACGTACGTCTCGGGGTCGCGTTCGCGGAGCCGGTCGGCTTCCTCGACAGTGTAGCCAGCGGGGTAGTACCCTTCGAGTTCGTCGTGTGCGCTCGTCTGGTCGGTCACTACATCGGGGACGAACCCCATGTCCAACATCTCCGCGAGCATGTCCGCGGCGTTCATGTGGACGCCGACGCTGTAGGGCTCACCGTTCGCCGCGGCCGTCTGTGCGCGTTCGATGGCCGTCGCGAGGTCGTCGGTTTTCTCCTGGCAGTACCCCGTTTCGATGCGCCGGTCGATACGGTCCTCATCGACTTCGGCCGCGAGACAGACGCCGTGGTTCATCGTCACCGCGAGCGGTTGCGCACCGCTCATTCCGCCGAGGCCGCCGGTGACGACAATCTTCCCGCGGAGCCCGTCGTTGTCCGGGTAGTGTTCCCGGGCGAGCGCAGCCAGCGTCTCGTAGGTCCCCTGGATGATGCCCTGTGTGCCGATGTAGGCCCACGAGCCGGCAGTCATCTGGCCGTACATGATCTGTCCCTCTGCTTCGAGTTCGTGAAAATGCTCCCAGGTGTCCCACTTGCCGACGAGGTTCGAGTTCGCGATGAGGACGCGCGGGGCCTTCTCGTGGGTCTCGAACCGACCGACCGGCTTGCCGCTCTGGACGAGGAGGGTTTCGGTGTCGCCGAGTTCACGGAGTTCGTCGACGATAGTATCGTAGGCGTCCCACGACCGGGCCGCACGCCCGGTTCCGCCGTACACGACTAGCTCCTCCGGTTTCTCGGCGACTTCGGGATCGAGGTTGTTGTTCAACATTCGGAGCGCGGCCTCCTGTCGCCACCCTTCACACTCGATGTCGGTGCCGGTGGGTGAACCCTGGTACTCGCGCCACTGTTCCGAGGGCGTCCCGACGTCGTGGTCGGTGTCTGGGGAAGACTGCTGTGCCATACCACACCATTAGTGGAGAACCGTGTTAGCAGAGCGTCACCGTTCGGAACTGTTTTTATATATCCTTGTGCACCGCTAGCTATGTACGAAGTACTGTTCCGTGTCTACGGCGACGGGGCCTACGAGGCGGCAACCGACGGGACCGGCACCCGCATCGAGCTGTGGTGTAACGACCACAGCGACCTTCTGCACGTTAGCGGCGGGGACGTCGGGGACGTTATCGAGCAGGTGCGCACCACCGTCGGTATCGGTGAGCGGCTGGAAAACGGCGACGAGCAGGTGCTGGTCACTGAGGAGTGTCTGAAAGCACAGCTCGACAACAACGTCGAGCGCTTTCTGGCGAACGAGGGCTGTCTGCTGGTCCCGCCGCTGAAATACGCCAGTGGCGGCAAGCTCGTCCGGGCACTCGGTCTCAGCCCCGACGCACTGGCCAGAGTGTACCAGTCCCTGGCAGGACAGTTCGACGTTACCGTCGAATCGAAACGTGAGATTACTTCCGTAACGCCGGACGCACCGCTTTTGACCGTCGATGCTATGCTCCCCGATCTGTCGCCGCGGCAGCGTGAGGTGTTCCTGACGGCCTACGAGCAGGGGTACTACGAACTGCCCCGCGAGACGACAACGGCGGCTATTGCGGAACAGGTGGGCGTGGAGCGCCGAACCGCGGAGGACCACTTGCGGCGGGCGGAAAAGAAACTGGCTGAAGCGCTGGTCGAATACCTATAGGAGGCCCAGCGCAGCGAGAGCGTGAATAATGCCGGCGATGAGCGGCACGAGAAGCACCGTCCGCATGATGAACAACGCCACGAGGTCCCGAAACCGGATGGGGACGTCACTGAACATGTCCATCATCATCGGGCCGACGCTGGAGAAGAAGATGAGTTGAGAGACGGCCAGCACGCCGACG
This sequence comes from Haloarcula hispanica ATCC 33960, assembly GCF_000223905.1. Taxonomy (NCBI): domain Archaea; kingdom Methanobacteriati; phylum Methanobacteriota; class Halobacteria; order Halobacteriales; family Haloarculaceae; genus Haloarcula; species Haloarcula hispanica. Next base: position 2,226,768 of record NC_015948.1, on the reverse strand, counting down.
AAGAACTTTGCCTTCGTCGCTGTCTCGCTCACGAGCAGGACGGGGACGTACATCTCGGTGATACCGACGATGGTCGCCGGCGCGACCACCTCTGCGTTCGGGATTCCGAGCGCAGCGATGACCGGCGTCAACGGGCGACCCAGAATGTCGAAGACTGGGGTGTGTGCCGAGAGCAGCGTCGCGGCGAGTCCAACAGCGAGGATGGTTCCCAGGATGAGACTGGTGAGCTTCAGGCCGTCGACGAAGCCTCGTTTGGCTGCCTGTGCGAACGTCTCGCCGTCCTTGGCCTTGCCGACGGCCTCGCTGACCGCCAGCCGGACGTAATCCGACGGCGTCCCGGAGAAGGCGAGTTCCGGGTCGGGTTCAGCGATGTACTCCTCGGGAATCCTGGAGATAGGCGGCACCCGGACCAGAATAACGCCGGTGACGACGACACAGAAGAAGTACGCCCCGAAGATGAGCGGGAACTTCGGGAGCATCCCGAGCGTGGCGGCGACGACGCCGACGAAGCCGATTGACACCGTCGAAAAGCACGTCGCGATGGTAAACACGTCGCGCTTGTGGTAGCCGCCGTCTTCGAAGACATTGCGGGTGACGTACAGGCCGACGCTGTAGGAGCCGACCCACGATGCGAGACTGTCCAGTGCGGCCCGCCCCGGGACCTTGAACAACGGTCGCATTATCGGCCTCGCAAGCGTTCCGACGAACTCCAGCCCGCCGAGTTCGACGAATATCGTGATGAAAATGGCCCCGATGGGGATGATGACGCCGACGCTGTACACCAGCGTCCCCCACATCAGCCCGCCGGTGCTGGGTGTGTGGAGCCACTCTGGACCGAGTTTGAAGAACATCACTGGCGCGACGAGCACGCCGGCGACTCGGAGCGCCCAGAAGACTCCCGAGGTTTCGAAGGATGACAGGTCGTACCCCGCGACCTCGCCGTCACTGGCCATCGCGAGCGTCGTCAGTATCCCGCCGGCGAGGATGATCGCCAGTGAGTAGACGCCGATGACGTTCGGGAACGCCCCGGTTATGTTGCTGACGACGATGTCGAACGGGACTGTTACCTCGCCCTGGTACGGGACCGGCAGAAGAAAGAACACCCCGCCGATGAGAAACGCGATCAGGAACTTCAGCACCGGCCGCGTTTCGTATTCGTGCAGGTCGATATCGTCGATGTCTCTTGCCGCCGGTTCAGTGTCGACCGTGTACGTGTTGCCTGTTTCGGTAGACATTAGCACACAATACTCTCATTTGATAGTTAGTCCTGAAACCACCGTGTGGAACCATTTTTATTACTGCCTTCCACGCCAGCGGCCGTGCGCGAGATTCAGCAAACAGACGAGGCCATCAGAACGACTATGTACCACCAAAGAATATCACTAGGTGGTATGAGCGATTCAGATTCATTCGAACAGTTCAGCGACGTTGGCGAAGCAGAGGTCACACGCGCAATCGGGCAGGAGTGGACCGAGGAGTTCATGGACTTCTCGGACTCCGACGTCATCATCGTCGGCGGCGGCCCATCGGGGCTGATGGCCGCAAAGGAACTCGCCGAGCGCGGCGTCCAGGTGATGGTCGTCGAGAAGAACAACTACCTCGGCGGCGGCTTCTGGCTCGGCGGCTTCCTGATGAACAAGGTTACCGTTCGGGACCCGGCCCAGCAGGTGCTCGATGAACTCGACGTCGACCACAAGCAGTCCAAGGACAGCGAGGGCCTCTACGTCGCTAACGGACCGGAAGCGTGTTCGGGCCTCATCAAGGCCGCCTGCGATGCCGGCGCGAAGATGCAGAACATGACGGAGTTCACCGACATCGTCATCCGCGAGGACCACCGCGTCGGTGGCATCGTCATGAACTGGACGCCAGTCCACGCGCTGCCACGGGAAATCACCTGCGTCGACCCCATCGCCGTCGAGGCTGACCTCGTCATCGACGCGACGGGCCACGACGCGATGGCCGTCAAGAAACTCGACGAGCGCGGCGTCCTGAACGCGCCGGGCCTCGAAGACGAAGCCAGCGGCATGGACCAGACCGACGACGACACCTACGGCGCGCCCGGCCACGACTCGCCCGGTCACGACTCGATGTGGGTCGGCGAGAGCGAGGACGCCGTCGTCGAACACACCGGCCTCGCCCACGACGGCCTCGTCGTCACCGGGATGGCCACCGCGACGACTTACGGCCTCCCGCGTATGGGGCCGACGTTCGGGGCCATGCTCGTCTCGGGCAAGCGCGCCGCCCAGGTCGCCCTGGACGAACTCGAAGTCGACGCCGAACCGGTCGATGTCACGAGCCGCGACGCGGCCTCCCCTGCTGACGACTAACGCCCTCCCTTCTCTGTAGGTCGTTCCTGTGGCGCGATGCAGTTCTCAGGGTTTTCCTGCGACTGACGCTGTAAGCGAGTGGGCTGGGAGGCAGCGACAGGCCAGCACGAAGCCGACGCTGTCTGTGACCGGTCATACCCACTGGGCGGGGTCTGTCACCACCAGCGCCTCGGTCGCGCCGGGCTGGAACTCGTAGGGAACCGACTCGAAGCGGGTCGTGAGGCCCGCGTCTTCGACTCGGTTGCGGACAGGGTCGACGAACGCCGAGCGACTGCCATCTAGGGAGTGCAGCGGAAACACCCGGACCTCGGTGCGGGCGACGCGGGCCAGTTCCAGCATCGCGTCAGCGTGAAACTGCTCGTCCAGACGGTCATCGTAGAGAAAGAGGAGATTCGCCGACAGCACAATATCGAACGCGTCCGACTCGAAAGGGAGCTCGGGCAGGCCAGCCTGGACGTACCGGCCGGGATGTCGCGCGTAGTCTGCCAGAAACCGCTCGGCGGCCGCCCTGAGATACCGGCCCCGTGTCGCCGGGTTGCCGTACTCGCTCCAGACGAAGGCCTCGCGTTGTGCCTGCAGTTGGGCCACCGTCTGTTCGACGGCGTCATGACAGATTGTTTGTAGGTCAGTGACCGTCCGGCCGTACATCGGATCGACTGCGACCACGCTGTTGGCCAGCGTGCTCGCGACAGCGGTGAACGACCCCGGCCCGCCCGGACAGTCCAGCACCGAGTGGCCCCCGAGCGACGACGGGTCCAGCCCGAACAGCCGACAGTACTCCGCAAACGTTCGGCCGAGGAACCGGAACTCCTCTTGTACTTCAAATGCGTCTGCCATTATGGACACTTCTATACACTAATGTATAAAAACACCCATGGTACCGATACCGTCCCATAGCTACTGGTTTGAAATCTGTCCACTTATATAGATAATAAGGGACCAAATGTGCGGTTATATTTGCATTATTTGTGCTATAGCGGCGCTAATATCGCACAAATACCAACAATTATGGTAGCGTGGAAACATCATGTTAGTAATTATCAACCAATGTCTGAAAAGATGCAGCGGACCACCGACCAGAGCGCCGAGGAGTCAGCCACCCGGGCGTTTACCGTCCAGCTCTGGAGCAGGCGGCCGGTCTGTGGGCCGCGAACAACGGCTATTGACCGATTTACCGAACTCAACGCGGCCGGGGTCATCGACGAGTTCACCGTACAGACCTGGCCCGAGGAGGTTCCGATGGCACAGGAGCAGGGCCACGGTGACGTGCTGGCCACCGTCGACCGGTACGAACAGTGGGCCGAGGAACACGGACTGAGTCTCCGACCGCCGTTCGAAACGCGAACGTCTTCGTTGCTGGTCGGCGGGAGTACAGAGGTGCTCCGACTGCCGATGCTTGTCGCCGCCGCCTACGCTGACGATGACCTCGTCGGGGTGTACCCATGTACCGACGACGGAACGACGTGGTCGGTCATGGACCTCATCGACGCCCTCACCGAAGAGAGTCCAGAACTCCCCCACGAAACAGGATCGTAGCTCACTCCAGCGACGGGCAGTCTGTCGCTGAAGTGGGCGACGCCGACACCGGTGAACTCGAATCGGGCGCCGCCCTCACCACCCGGTATCAAATCCGCCGGGCCCACGAGACGTAAACGGTATTACTCGGCGATACCACCGGCCAATATATGGAGTCTGTCACACTGTATCGCGCGCCGACCACTGTCGCCGATGCTGACGCTATCGCCGACTGGCTGGACGCCCGTGTCGATGCGACTGTCTCTGTCCGCGACCGGTTTCTCGCCAGCCACGGCGATTCGGCCCTGGCGGAGTCGTTCGCCGAGGCGCGCGTGCTCTCGCCCTATGACCGCGAGACCGGCAACACGATGCTGGGTATCGTTCGCTACGAGGAGCGCGCCCTCGACTCGCCCGAGCGGGCCGGCGGCGTCATCTACGACGGCCTGGCGGTCCAGCGCGCCCTCGGCGACCGACTGCCCGACGCCGAGCGCTCGCTCGACCACCTCCACGTCCCGCTGCTGGACCGCGTCGTTGGCACCTGGGGCGACCACGACGGCCGCTGGCACAAGCGCGTGAACGTCCTCGGTCAGCCCGCTGTCGTCTCGGTGCCGGGACTCTACGAGGCCCCCGCAAAGCCCGAACAGTACTACAAGGAACAGCAGAAACACGCCCTGTTCGGGGGCGGCGCACCGCCCCGAGAAGTGCTGGAAAACGAAGTCGAGGGCGAGTTCCTCGTCGAGGACGACCCGCGGACGACCGAGGCTATCAAGGGGTACGTTCTGCAGGCGTACCACTACCTCGACACGGGCGAGGCGTTCTGTGACGAGGAGACCTGCCGGCTCCACAATCCTCACCGCCAGCCCGGCGTCGTCACCGCGCAGCTACGTGAACCCGAGTTCTGTCCCCGCCACGCCGGGCGCTATCGGCGCTAGACCGTCGGACCGAAGTCGTCCATGACGGCGCGGACGAGTTTCGCCTCGGCGCGCTGGAGGTGGTCGCTGACCGTCGCGGGGGCACACCCCAGCTCGGCGGCCACGTCCTCGTGGGTCGCACCGCGAGGCCGGTCGTAATATCCCAGAGCGAGGGCCGTCCTCACGGCCTCGCGCTGACGCTCGCTGAGTTTGGACGACGGTCGCGCTAGGCCGTCGCTGACGGCGCTGATGCTGTCCAGCCGGACGTCGATGGGCGCTGGCGCGTCGTCGAGGGCATCCTGCAGCGGCCCCGCTTCGCCGACCACGCGACAGGAGACCGTGCCGTCGCGATAGATGAGCGGCTTGAGAACGACGATACCGAGCCGAGTGCTGGCGTCGTGTATCGCGTCGAACATCGGCATCGACAGCGGCCGATTCTCGACGAGTGCGTACGTCCGTCGCCGCTTGGCCCCCGAGAGCGTCACCGATTCGACGCCGGGCGTCGAGGGCGCGCGGTCGACGAACCGGGTCGCGTCGCCGTCGATGGCGAACAGCACGGTATCACACCCTTCGGGGGTGCGGTTCCAGTCGACGATGCGCGACTCCTCGATTTCGGGGTCGTTCGCCAGCAGGTCGAAGAACTCCGGCGCGTAGTCGGGCGGTATGCGAGCGGTGACCCGGAGGTGTTTCATGTCCGATGTGTGCCGGAACCGCCACATAAACCCACCTCTCATACGTCACAGAACGCTCTCGGTACCGGCGAGCGACCACTCTGACGGCGATGACGAAACCGAAACAGCGACGTGTCGCGAACGATCCCGACCGGCCGGCCGCCGTGTCGACGGCGGCGATACGCGTCGACGGCCTCCGCGTCACCTACGCGGACGGAACGACGGCCGTCCGGGACGTGTCGCTCACCGTCCCTCGCGGTGAGTTCTTCGGGTTCCTCGGGCCGAACGGTGCTGGCAAGACGACCGCGGTAAAGGTGTTGGTGACGCTGCTGGAACCGACCGAGGGCGAAGTCGTCGTCAACGGTCACGACGCGACCGCGGCGCAGACGGCGGTCAGGGAGACCATCGGATACATGGCACAGGACGTGAGTGTCGACGCGGAACTGACCGCGCGGGAGAACGTCGCGTTCGCCTGCGAGGCCTACGGCGTCCCGCGTGGTCGGCGAGCAGAGCGAATCGAGGAACTGCTCGAACTCGCGGACCTCGGTGACGTCGCCGACACGCCCGCCAAACGGTTCTCCGGCGGGATGAAGAAGCGACTCGACGCCGTGACGGCCCTCGTCCACGACCCGGACCTCGTCTTCCTCGACGAACCGACGACAGGGATGGACCCGAAGGCACGAAACCGCCTGTGGGACCACTTCCGCCGGCTCAACGAGACGGGGACCACGATATTCCTCACGACCCAGTATCTCGAAGAAGCCGACGCGCTCTGTGACCGCGTCGCCGTCCTCCGGGACGGCCGCATCGCCGCGACGGGGTCGCCCGCCGAACTGAAGCGCCGCGTCGGCGGTCAGATCCTCGAAGTCGACGTGGACGGCGGCCGTGAGACCGCCGAAACGGCGGCCGACGTGGCCCGCGAGGGAACGCGCTTCGGTCCGGACGCGACGGTCGAAACCGTCGACGACACGGTTCGGGTGACGACGACGGACGCCGCCGAGCGCGGCACGGACTACCTGCTTGCGCTCCGCGAGGCGGGCGTTGCCGTGACCGGGTTCGACGTGGACGAACCGACGCTCGACGACGTTTTCTTCGCCATCGCGGACGGGCGAACCGACGGCTTCACCGCTGGGGACGACGGCGAAACCGGGCCGGGGCCGTCCGGAGGGACACGATGAGTTCCGCGGGCGTCGACGCCGGTCCGTCGCGGTCGGCCGGAAACTCCCTCGTCGGAGACATCTGGGTCAATTTCAAGCGGTGGACCCGGAAGGCGATTCGGAATCCGACCGTCGTCTTTCTCGAACTCTTCATGGCGGTGTTCTCCCTGCTGATGTTCACGGCCGTCTTCGGCGACGTCGGCACTCTCGCTCTCGAACGGGCCGGATTCGAGGGCGTCGGCTACCTCCCCTTCGTCCTCCCCGCGGCCGTCGTCCAGGTGTCGATGTCGTCGTCGCTCTCCTCCGGCCTCGGACTGGTCGAGGACCTCCAGACGGGGATGTTCGAGAAGGTGACCGTCTCGCCGATGCGCTGGACCGCCGTCTTCGCCGGCAAGGCCGCCGCCGAACTGTTCCGCCTCGTCTGTTACGTGTTCGTCATCTTCGGCCTCGGGCTGGCGATGGGCGCCACCGTCGAGACCGGACTCGTGGGGCTGTTCGGCATCGTCCTCGTCTGTGTCCTCTTCGCGCTCTGGTACATGGCGCTCTCGAACGCCGTCGCGGTGGCGACCCGGGACGAGGAGACGCTCGACGCGGTCGGGAACCTCCTGCTGTTCCCGCTACTGTTCCTCTCCTCGGCGTTTCTCCCCGCGTCCTCGCTGCCAGAGTCGGTGCAGGTGGTCGCCACGGTCAATCCGGTCACCTATGGCGTCGACGCGATTCGAGCGCTGGTCCTCGGTCGGGACGTGCTGACAGTCGTCGAGGTGACGGCGTTCGGCGGCGTCTACGACACCCTCGTGCCGGCGCTCGCGGTTCTCTGTGCGCTCGATGTCGTCTTCGGTGCCGTCTCCGTCTGGCTCATGGGCCGTGCGACGGGGTCCGAGGTGGCGTGACCGGGCCGCCCTGCCCCCTCTCCGCCCGCCGAATCCGCTGGAAGCGTTTCGGCCCTCCCGGTGCCCGCCGGAACCCGCGTGCGCTACGCGACGGTCCCGCTGAGCAGGCCGACGAACCCGCCGGCCATCGTCTCGTAGCGGCGCGCAACCGTCCGCTCGGTGAGCCGTTCGCGGGCCGCCCGCACCCGTCGCTCGAACGCGCTGGCGTGTGACTGTCTTGACAGGCGCGTTCCCGGCGCGGAGAGGCGGACGAACCCCTCGAACGCGAGGTTCAACGGTGCGGCGAGAGCGCTGGGGCTTCGCTGGAAGTTCAGCAGGGCGACACGGCCGCCCGGGCCAACGCTGTCACACCACGCGTCGACGGCCGAAGCGGGGTCTTCGAAGATACCGGCAACGAATGTCGCCAGGACGGCATCCGCCGCTCGAACTGGCGGGCGGGCGGCGTCGGCCTGCACGTAATGAACGGTCTCGCCGGTTCTCGCGGGCCGTTCGCGTGCGCGGTCGAGCATCGCTCGGGTCACATCGATGCCGACGACCCGACCCGACGGCCCGACTCGCTCGCGGAGGGCCGGCACGTTCGCCCCGGTCCCACAGCCCATTTCGACGACGGTATCGCCGGGCGAGAGCGCCAGCGCGTCCGCCGTCCGGTCGCGCCAGGACGCCACGCCGGGGGCATTCGCTACCCAGTCGTACACTCGCGCCCACCGGCCGTAGAATGATTGCGCGTCGGTCACAGGATTTCGCGCGCCGTTTCAGCGACCGACACAGCGTCGTCCCCGAGCAGGTACACCACCGGCTCGATACCCATCGCGCCGGTGTGGTAGAGCACGTCGGCCCCCGGGTCGTCAGCCAGCGCGGCCGCAACGGCCGGCTCGACGCTCTCCTCGGCGTCGAACTCGACCACGGTCCGACCGGCATCTCGAAGTGCGGTCACGACACCGTCGTCGTAGCGGACGTTCAACACTGCGCGGGCGTCGCTTCCGGCGGCCCGCGCCGCCAGCAACAGCGACGCGACGTGCTCGCTGACGCCGAACTCCGGGTCCGCCGGAATCGTTGCCCGTCCTTTCACGTCGAGAATCCGCCCCGGGACGGCGGCCACGTCCTCGATGCTGTCGGCCTCGGGGAGACACTGGACGAGGTTCGACCCGACCGCCGGGATGAGCGTCGCGAACCCGCTGGTGTTTTCCAGCACGCTGAGCCCCCGCCGCACCGACGCGAGCGTCCGCTCGGCCGACCGGAGCTGCGAGTCCGGGTCGTGGACAGCGAACTCGTCGTCGTAGTCGCCCAGCTCTGGGACCGCGTCCTCGTGTAACTGCGCGAGGACGCCGCCCTGTTCGAGTTCGCGGATGAACACTTCCGTTTCGACCAGCGCCTGAACGGAACTCATATCGCCGTCGGCCAGCCCGTCGGCCAGTCGCTCGACCAGTTCCTCCAGCCCGCGGTGGGCCAGCAGGTCGTCGTGGCGCGCCACGTCGCCGTGGACGTACTTCGAGACCGCACTCTGGCTGATGCCCAGCAGGTCAGCGACTTCGGACTGTGTCAGCCCGCGCTCTCTGAGGGCGTCGGCCAGCAGCGAGCGAAACGTCGGCAGGAAGTCGTCGACGACGATTTCCTCGATGAACCGCATCTATCGCCGCCCTCCACCGTGAGCCGTCCCGTTCATTGGTCGCCCCCGAATTCTCTATCTCCCTGTATCTTGCTCGCCTGCGGTCCGGACTGGCCCTGGTACTTCGAGCCGCGTTCGGCCCCATACGGGCGGTCGGCGGGTGTCTTGAGTTCGGTAAAGGTGAGCTGCGAGATTCGCATTCCGGGCGTGAGCGCAACGGGCGCAGTGCCGAGGTTCGACAGTTCGAGGGTAATCTGGCCCTCGTAGCCGGGGTCACACAGGCCGGCCGTCGCGTGTACCACAATCGCAAGTCGGCCCAGCGAGGAGCGCCCTTCGACGTGGGCGATGAGGTCGTCGGGGATGGCGACGCGCTCGTGGGTCGTCCCCAGCACGAAGTCGCCGGGGTGGAGGATGAACTCCTCGTCTTCCTCGACGACAGTCTCCTCGACGTAGTCGGCGACTTCGTCCTCGGAGTTCGGGTGGATACAGGGGATGTTGGCGTGCTGGAACTCCAGGAACTCACGACCGAGACGGAGGTCGACGCTGGCCGGCTGAATCTGGATGTCCGGGTCGTCGAGCGGTTCGACGACGAGGTCTCCCTGTTCCAGCCGCCGGAGAATATCCGCATCTGAGAGTATCATGACAGTGGCGTGTGCGGCCGGAAGCCTAAACTCCCCGATTCTCAGGAGGCAATCACGGGGAGCGTCGCGGCGATGACGGCGATGGCGACTGCCGCGTACCTGCTGATCTCGTGGACGACCCGGAGGCCGCCAGCCCAGACGTACGCCTGCCAGGCCGCTGTCCCGACCTGTATTGCGAGAAATACGAGTCCGGAGAGGCCGTTCTGTAGACGCCGTACCTGTTCGAGTAGGAGCTCCGGCGAGGACGCGGAGAGGTCGGTGGTGGCAGCGAAGAAGACGAGTGCAGCACCGCCAGCGGCAACGCCGACAACGGACGGGAGCAGTCCCCAGGCGGTGATCTCTGCCGTCTCGCCGAACCGCCCGGAGCCGCCGGCTAGCTTTGCGCCGACATACAGCCCGATCATCAGTCCGATCCAGGCGATAATCAAGCCGAAAAACAGTCTTGGAAGGGCCCTAGTCGCGTAGTCCCAGATGAACGACCCGACTTCGACGGTCTGTGTCGCCGGTTCGTCACAGCCGGACACGGTTATTCCGCCGACGCCGCCGTCTTCGCACAGCTGTTCCGGCGGCCGTGCGGGGTTGTCTCGCTCGACGGTGCCGGTGAACTGGTCAGCGAACAGCCGGAGCGCGACTCCGAGAACGATTGTGACGACGACAGCGATGCCGAGAGCGAGGCCGCCGCCACGGAGTCCGTTCAGCCGGTCACGTCGCTGTTCGAAGAACGCGCCCGGTCGCAGGAGGAACGTTCGGATGATGGAGGGCATCTCCGGGGTGTGCTCGGCCACGGCGTATGTACTCTGTGGTATGTGCAACCGTGGAGGGAGTCCGACGGGCGTTTAAGTACGGGTGGCCATGTAATCGTATGAAGCAGGCTATCGTCGCGCGGGCCGACATCGGCATGGGCGAGGGCAAGCTCGCCGCCCAGGTTGCCCACGCCTCGCTGTCGGCCTACGAGGACGCCGGCCCGAAACCCCGCAAAGCCTGGAAGGGCGCGGGGCAGAAGAAAGTCGTCCTGAAGGTCACCAGCGAGTCCGAGCTGTTCGAACTCGCGGACGTGGCCGAGCGCGAAGGCCTGCCGCATGCGGTCGTCCGAGACGCCGGCCACACACAGCTCGACCCGGGGACTGTCACGGCACTCGCCGTCGGCCCCGCCGAGGACGAGCTGGTGGACCGCGTCACCGGCGACCTGCCGCTGTTCTGAGGGCAGCGGTCCGCGATACGGTTATATAAGAGCAACCCTAACCTCAGGTGAACAACAACACGATACATCATGCAAGGAAACGAACAACAGGCCTACGACCGCGGGATTACCATCTTCTCCCCGGACGGACGCCTCTATCAGGTCGAGTACGCACGAGAAGCCGTCAAGCGCGGAACCGCGAGCGTCGGGGTCCGCACCGAGGACGGCGTGGTCATCGCCGCTGACCGCCACGCCCGGTCCCCGCTCATCGAGCGCGACAGCATCGAGAAGATCCACGAGATCGATTCTCACGTCGGCGTCGCCAGCGCGGGCCACGTGGCCGACGCGCGCCAGCTCATCGACGTGGCGCGCCGCCAAGCCCAGGTCAACCGTCTGCGCTACGACGAGCCCGCCTCCGTCGAGTCGCTGACGAAGGAGATTACGGACTACATCCAGCAGTACACCCAGACCGGCGGCGCACGCCCGTTCGGTGTGGCGCTACTCGTCGCCGGTATCGAGGACGGCGAACCCCGGCTGTTCGAGACAGACCCCTCGGGAACGCCCTACGAGTGGCAGGCAGTCGCCATCGGCGGCTCCCGCGAGGACATCCAGACGTTCCTCGAAGACGAGTACGCCGAGGAGATGGACCTCGAAGCCGGCATCGAACTCGCGCTCCGGGCGCTGGCCTCGGTCAACGAGGACGGCCTCGACGCGACCGGCGTCGACATCGCCACCATCGACGTGGAAAGCGAGCAGTTCGAAAAGCTCGCCGAGGACGACATCGCCGAGCGCCTGGAAGAGTTCGAACTCGGAGGTGAGAACTGATGTACGACCCCGAGAACCGACTGACCGACGCCTACGAACCCGAGGTCGGCAACCTGCCGAACGAGGACGGCGGCCGCGACGAGGAGAACGTCGTCAAGACCGGGACGACGACCGTCGGCATCTCGACGGAGAACGGCGTCATCATCGCGACGGACCGCCGCGCCTCGCTGGGCGGCCGTTTCGTCTCGAACAAGCAGGTCCAGAAGGTCGAGCAGATCCACCCGACGGCCGCGATGACGCTGGTCGGCAGCGTCGGCGGGGCCCAGTCGTTCATCCGCTCGCTGCGCGCCGAGGCCGACCTCTACGAGGTCCGCCGCGACGAACCGCTCTCGATTCACGCGCTGGCGACGCTCGCGGGTAACTTCGCCCGCGGTGGCCCGTACTTCGCCATCAACCCGATCGTCGGCGGCGTCGACGAAGAAGGCAGCCACGTCTACAGCGTCGACCCAGCTGGCGGCGTGCTCGAAGACGACTACACCGTCACCGGCTCCGGGACGATGGTCGCGACGGGGACCATCGAAGGGCAGTACGACCCCGAGATGAGTCTCTCCGAGGCTCGCAATCTGGCGATTCGCGCGGTCAACGCCGCGGCCGAGCGTGACACCGGGTCCGGCAACGGTGTCGTGCTGGCTGAAATCACCGACGAGGGCGTCGAGATCGACGCCTTCGACGACTACGAGTCGGCCGAATAGCGCGGCTGTCTCGGTCTTTGCTTTCTCTGCGGTCCGTTACCGGCGGCCAGTCGCTACTCCCGCGGCACGACCCGCATTGGGTAGTTCGACTGCCGCATGATATCTTGGGCGACGCTCCCGAAGATGAGCCGGTCGGTCTGGCTCCGCTTGCGGACGCCGATGACGAGTTCGTCGGCATCGACCTCTTCGGCGATGTCGAAGATATCTTCAGCCGGGCTGTTCCCCCGGATTATCTGGTAGGTCTCGACGGACACCTGGTCGCCCAGACGGTCCGAGACGACTTCGAGTGCGGCCTTCCCGTCGGCAACCGCATCCGGTGGCGTCCTGTCTCCGCCCGGTTGTGAGTTGACCGCGTATACGCTGTCGTCCGGGTCGAGGACGTCTTCGAGGTATGAACACAGTGTCTGGCTGACTGTCTCGGAATTGGTTGCGAGCACGAAAGTCTGCATATGCGACGTTCCTCACCCATCATGATAAGTATGTGTCTTGTTACCACGAAACGCCGTATATCCGGACTCTCACGGTCGCCGGACTACTCGGTCAGGACCAGCCAGCCGACGGCGAGAAAGACAGCGAGCACAAGCAGAATCGACCCCCAGGCCAGCACCGCGAACGCCGTCGACCCGAGTGCGGCGAGGGGGAGGACGGCTGGTAGCGTCATTGCTCGGACCCCCCGTCGGCCACCGGATCGTCAAGCGCACGGACCTCCCGGCCGAGGCTGTCGAGGTCGGCGTCGGCCCCGCCGAGAAGCGTCGCAACCACGGTGAGGGCGGCCGAGACGAGCGTCGCGCCAGCGAAGGCAATGAGGAACGACGGCGCTGGCAGCATACTCCCGACGCCTGGCACGGCGGCGACGAGGCCGCGGAGCGACGGGAAGTACGTGAAGCCGACGAGTAATCCTGCGATGCCAGAGACCAGCGCGCCCGGCCCGGCGAGCCGCTCAGTGTAGAGACCGGCGAGGAAGGGCACGAAGACGCCAGCGGCCAGCAGGTCGGCAGTCAGGAACAACTGGAGGACGCTGTACCCCTGCGCACCGATGAACATCGCGGCGAGCGCGACGGCGACCGTCAGCCCGCGCCCGCCCAGCCACAGGGTCCGCTGGTCGGGATCGTCGAGCAACCGGGCGAGGTCGGCCGTAACGACGCTGGCGATAGCGTTGAACATCGTATCGGCGGAACTCATCACCAGCAATACGGCGAGGACAACGATGGCGAGGGTCACCCACGTCGGGAACGCCTCCGCCACCACGAGGAAGAAGGCGATACTGGCGGAACCGGATTCCGTGAGGCCCAGCCCCGCGGCGGCGATGCCGAACAGGCCGGCGAGCAGGAGCATCGGCACGACGACGACGGCGGCGATGCCCAGTCCGCGACGGAGGGCGCGCTCCCCGTCGGCGGCGTACACCCGCTGCCAGACCCCCTGGTTCAGCATGTTCGCGCCCAGGAGAGCGAAGGCGACGTACAGCCCGAACTCCAGGCCGGGGCCGAATCCGGGGTCCAGCAGCGTCGGGTCGGCCGACACCACCGTCGCGTGGAACTCGCTCGTCCCGCCCAGCGAGAGGAGCGCGCCGCCGAAGCCGACGGCTAGCAGTGGGAGGATGACCAGCGTCTGGACGGTGTCGGTGACGATGCTCGCAAGCAGGCCGCCGTAGGCCGTGTAGACGAGGACGAAGCCGCCGATGAGCAGCGAGGTCTGCCAGAGCGGCACGTCTGCGACGAGCGCGAGCGCGCCGGCGATGCCGGTCATCTCCGCGGCGAGGAAGATGAACATGTAAAACACTGAGACTAGCAGGACGAGCAGGTACATCCCGGAGCCAAAGCGAGCGTAGGCGAACTCCGTCAGCGAGTGGCCTGCGGGCATCACCTCGCGGATGCGAGCGCCGACTGGAATAAAGAGGAGAAGTGGAATCGCGCTGCCGATGGCGTAGCCCAGCACGGCGGGCAGCCCACCGAAGGCGGCCCCGGCCTCGGCGGGGCTCAGCAGAATCCAGACGCCCATCATCGACGCGATGACCGTCGCAGCGAGGGTCCCACTACCGGCCGAGTCACGGGCCGAGATGTACGTCTCCACCGAGTCGATTCGGCCGCGGGCGGCGAAGAGGCCGATGCCGGTGAACACGAGAACGGTCGCCGCGGTCAGACCGAGAACGATAGCTGAGGATACCATCTACGGGCTCACCTCGTGGTCGGGCGTCTCAGCGGTTTCCTCGTAGGCCGTCTCGAAGAACTGCTGTTCGAGCGTGACCGTGCGGTCGAACAGCGACGCGACGCGGGCCTCCCGGCGGGGCGAAAGCGTCGGCCCGACGGCGTCGAGTTCGCCCCGGAGCCAGTCGACGAACGCGACGAAGGAGTCGACGGCGTGGAGATCGACCCACTCGGCGAAGTAGAACGGCAGTCCCATCCCGGAGCTGGGGAGGCCGTCGCTGTCCGGGTCGCCGTGGGCCGCCGCGGCGGCCGTCGCCCACGACTCGTATATCCACTCTGCCGGGACGAGGACGGCCAGCGTCTCGGCGTAGCCCCCCTCTCGGGCGGCACGAGCGAGCAGGTCGATGAACGCCCTCGTCGCCGGCGTCTGCTCGGGGTCCTGCCAGCGCGAATCTTCGACGCCGAGTGCGGCAAAGGAGCGCTCGAAGTAGTCGTCTTCCTCGTCGGTCACGGTATCGAGGAACTCCACAAACTGGCGTTTGGCGGCCATATCGGGGGCCTGCCCGACCGCGTGGCCGAACGTCCCGACGAGTTCGTCGACGAACGCGTAGTCCTGTACCAGATACTCGGCGAACGCGTCTTCGTCGAGCGTGCCGGCCCCGAGTTCCTCGACAAACCGGTGTTCGACGGCGGCGTCCCAGTCCGGTTGACTCTGCTCCCGGAGCCAGTCGGTGAATCGGGGGTCTGTGACGCGGTCGGCGTACGCCGAGTACGTCTCGCCAGTCATAGCTCCCACCCCTCCTGCGTGTAGGCCATCTCCCAGAACCGGTGTTCGAGTTTCGCGCTCGTGCGGAACGCGTCTTCCATGGCGTCGTGTTGGCCGGGATAGCGCTCGCCACAGCGGTCGACGTACGCCCGACACCAGCCCGTCGCCTCGCGGAAGTCGTCGCTGGTGTACATATCGATGAACGGCGTGTACCGGTGCTCGCCGTCGGCCAGGTCGGCCATGTGTTCGGCCACGTCGAGGTAACCCTGCATGCAAGGGTATAGCGCGGCGGCGATCTCCGCCTCGTGGCCCTCATAGGCCGTTCGGACGAGGAAGTTCGTGTACGCCAGACAGGTCGGAGCTTTCTCGGTAGACTCCAACTCACGACGCGAGATGCCGTAGTCCGACGCGAACTCCCGGTGGAGGTCCATCTCGGTGTCGAGCACCTGATGGGCGACCCCGAGCAGGTGCGTCATCGTCGATTCGTCGTTTGCCGTCGCGCCGGCGAGCGCGAACAGCCGCGCGTAGTCCTGCAGGTACCGGTAGTCCTGTTTCACCCAGTGCTCGAACGCCGCTTCGTCGAGTGTCCCGTCGGCCAGTTCGCGGACGAACGGGTGGTCCTTCTGTGCGTCCCAGATGTCTTCGCCGATGTCGAGCAGGTGGTCGCTGAACGCCATTGGTGGCCAACACAACAACCTCCGACGTATTATATCCTGCTAATACAACCAAGTTGTAACAAGGTGATCCGTGACGCACACGGCGAACTCCGAGTACGAGCGGGCCCCTCCGGCTGTCTGCTTCCAGAACGCCGCAGTCGACCAGCAGCTTTCGTAGTCCAAACTGCTAAACGAACTACGGCCCTCACTTCTGGCAATGACACTGCAGTTGCCGAGCGAAATCGTGGTCGAGCGATTCCTCCCGACGGCCCGGGCGATGCTCGCCACGAGACTCGACGAGAAGGGGTGGACGCAGCAGGAGATCGCCGACCAGCTCGGAGTGACACAGGCCGCAGTAAGCAAGTACGGCAGCGGCTCGGTCACCGTAGAAGAGCGGTTTCGAGAGGACGCCCGGATGCAACAGACTATCGAGCGGATCGCCGACGGACTGGCCGCGGGCGAGATGGACGAGTTCGCGGTGCTTGGCGAACTGCTCGCCCTGGTACGGGAGTTCGAGGATAGGGGGCCCATCTGTGCAGTCCACGAGGAGGAGATGCCGGCGCTACAGGGGATGGGCTGTGACCTCTGTGTTCGGGGAACAGATACCGCCGTGAAAGCGGAACGGGCCGTGCTGTCGTCGGTCCGGCGAGCCACGCGACTGCTGGCGGACAGCGCCGTCGTCGTCGACGCCATCCCGAACGTGGGGATGAACGTCGGCATGGCGCTGCCGGACGCCGGGGACGCCCTCGACGTGGCGGCGGTCCCCGGCCGGATTCACGATCTGCGGGGGCGGGTCAACGTCCCGTCGAACCCCGAGTTCGGCGCGTCGGAACACGTCGCGGGGACGATACTGGCGGCGATGGCCGTCGACCCCTCGCGCCGGGCGGCGCTCAATCTGAGCACTGACGAGGCGGTCCTCGACGCCGCCCACGAGCAGGGCATCGAGCTGCTGGAGTTCGACGCCGGCTACGAGGACCGGGACGAACGGCTCGAAGCGGCCTTCCGCGAACGCGGCGGCGTCCCCCGTGTCATCTACCACAGCGGCGCGTTCGGCATCGAACCGATAACCTACGTCTTCGGCGAGTCGGCGGTCGAGGCGGCCGAACTTGCGGTCGAACTCCTCGCCGAAGCCGACACATAACCGTCTCGGCCGCCGAGACCGTCAGAACCAGCCGGTCTCGGGGTCGACGGGGTTCTCCGGCTCCTCGCCCCGCAGTACCCGGATGACGTCTTCGGCCACGGTCTGTGTCAGTTCGACCCGGGACGCTTCGGAGTACCACGCGACGTGGGGGCTACAGACGACGCTGTCGAGGTCGTGCAGCGGCGAGTCACCGGGCGGTTCCGCCTCGCGAACGTCCAGTCCGGCCCCGCCGAGGTCGCCGCCGGCGAGCGCGTCGTACAGCGCCGTCTCGTCGACGAGCCCGCCCCTGGCCGTGTTTACGAGCAGCGCGTCGTCGCGCATCTGGTCGAGCGCGTCCGCGTCGATCATCCCCCGAGTCTCGTCGGTCAGCGGCGCGTGCAGCGAGACGATGTCGGAATCGGCCAGCAGCGTCCCGAACGTGACCGACTCGACGCCGAGGTCGCCCATCCGGTACTCGGGAACGTACGGGTCGTAGGCGACGACGTCCACGTCGAACCCCCGGAGCTTCGCGGCGAACCGGCTGGCGAGCTTGCCGAAGGCAACGAGGCCAACGGTGCTGCCGGCGAGGCGACGGACCGGCTGCCCGACCGACCACTCCCACTCGCCGCGCTTGACCGAGCGGTCGAACGTGGGTATCTTCCGCAGGCAGGCGAGTACGAGCGCGAACGTGTGGGTCGACACCTCTTCGACAGAGTACTCTGGGACGTTGACGACCGCCACGCCGGCCTCGACTGCCGCCTGGACATCGATGTTGTCCACGCCGATGCCGGCCCGGCCCACCACTTTGAGCGAGTCGGCGGCGTCGATGACCTCGGCCGTGACCTGCGTGCCGGCGTCGACGATTAACGCGTCGGCGTCTTTCACTGCGCGTGCGACTGCCGCCGGCTCTTTCGCCGTTATCGTTTCGACAGTCGCGTCGACCGCGTTCAGCACCGCCGCCCGTGTCTCCCCGTCCATCACTTTGGTGTCAGAGACGACGACTTTGTATGACATACTCTGACTTGCTTCGGACCCGAGATAAAATCATCTGTCAGGATCGGTCCGGTCGTCGGAATCGCGTCACAGGACTGTGGCTGCACAGCGGTGACTAGCGGAGAACTGACAAAATAGCAGCAAACTTTTATGACATATTCGCGAGGAGGTGGCAACAGTATGTCGGCTGGTAACACAGATGAAACTTCCCTCGAACGTATCGGCTATCGACTCTCCGCGTGGGTGGAACGGTGGATGCCCAGTCCGTTCCTGTTCGCGCTCATCCTCAGCTACGTCGTGTTTCTGGCCGGCGTCGGCCTCACCGGGTCCGGCCCTGTCGAGATGGTCGGGTTCTGGTACGATGGCTTCTGGGCCTTCCTGACGTTCTCGATGCAGATGGTCCTCATCCTGATGACGGGCTTCGTCGTGGCGTACCACCCGCGTATCAACGCCGGCATCCGCCGGCTGACGGAGATTCCCAACACCGGGAAACAGGCGGTCGTTCTCGTCGGCCTGCTGACGATGCTGCTTGGCTGGGTTCACTGGGGACTGAGCCTCATCCTCGGTGCGATCTTCGCCCGGGAGATGGGCAAGACCGCCCACGAGAACGACATCGACGCTCACTATCCGGTCCTCTGCGTGGCCGGCTATCTCGGCCTCGGCCTCACCTGGCACTGGGGGCTGTCCGGGTCCGCACCGCTCCTCCTCGCAACCGAGGGCAACGAGTTCATCCAGCAGGGCGTCATCGACGTTGTCGTCTCCGCCTCGGAGACCATCTTCCACCCCTACGGCCTCATTCTGACCGGGCTCTCGATAGCCTACGCCCTCGTCGTCCTCTACGTCATCACGCCGACCGGCGACCAGGCACGGGGCATCACGCACTACATCCCCGAAGACGACCTGTTCGAGTCCGCAAGCGACGGCGGCGTGGAAGCGACTGCGACATCCAAGCAGGTCCCGGCCGAGCGCATCAACCACAGCCGCGTTCTCGGTGGGATTATCGGCCTGACCGGCATCGCGCTGGTCGCCTCGCAGTTCGTTCAGTCCGGCATCGACGCGCTCGGACTGAACATCGTCAATTTCGGCTTCCTGACGATTGGGATCTTCATCTACATGGACCCACAGACCTATCGGGAGAAGTTCGGCGAGGCGGCGACCGCCGCGTCGGGCATCGTCTTGCTCTTTCCGTTCTTCGCCGGCATCCAGGGGATGATGGCCACCTCCGGGCTGGCGCAGTTGATGGCCAACGCGCTCATCTCGGTCTCGTCGCCACAGACGTTCCCGGTCATCGCCTGGCTCACCGGCGCGACGGTCAACATCTTCGCTCCCTCCGGCGGCGGTGAGTGGATCATTCTCGGGCCGCCGATTCTCGAAGCCGCGCAGAACCTCGGCGTCCCGGCCGGGCAGGCGACGATGGCCTACGCCGTCGGCGACGCCCACACGAACCTCCTGAACCCCTTCTGGGCGCTGCCGCTGCTCGCCATCACCCGCATCAAGGCCCGGGAGATGTTCGGCTACGCTATCGCGATGATGCTCGCGCTCACGCCGTTCCTGGCGGTCGTGCTGTTCGTCTTGCCGTACTGAGCAGGGACCCGGCGGGACAGCCGAGGCTGATTGCCTCTTCTTCGAGCGTTAAGTTGTTAGAGAAACTGCACTCCGATAATGGCAACCGAGACGGGAGCCGAGGAGGACGTGGACCTGCTCGACTCCTTCCGGCAGTTCTTCGCGCTGGAGCGGGACGTGCTCGTGCTGTCGCTGTCCATGCTGGCGTTCAGCCTCGCGTTCCAGATGACCAGCCGTTACATCCCCGAGTACATGCGGCTGTTGGGGGCCAGCGCCGGCGTCATCGGCCTGTACGGGAGCGTCGGGAACCTCATCAGCGCGGTGTATCCCTATCCGGGCGGCGCGGTGTCGGACCGCATCGGCTCGCGGCTGGCACTGACTGCCTTCGCGACGCTGGCGACGGTCGGCTTCGGTATCTGGTATCTCGCTTCGGTCGTCGGCGACATCACGCTCGGCGCGACGACGCTGCCGGCGTGGACGCTCGTGTTCGTCGGGCTCTTTCTCGCACAGGCCTGGAAGTCCTTCGGGCTGGGTGCGACCTTCGCCATCGTCAAACAGAGCGTCCCGTCACAGCGCCTTGCGATGGGGTTTGCCAGTACGGAGATGTTCCGCCGCATCGGCTTCTTGCTCGGGCCCCTCGCTGCCGCGGCGCTGCTCGCGACGACGGCGACCTTCGTCGATGGGTTCCAGCGCGTGCTACTGGTCGCGCTGGCCTGTGGTCTCGTCGCCACCGTTGCACAGCACTTCCTCTACGACGCCAGCGAGGACACGCTCGGAAAGTCCTTCGAGGGCATCGACCAGATACTCGCCGACCTGCGGACGATGCCGGCGACACTCCGCCCCCTTCTGGTCGCCGATACGTTCGTCCGCTTCGCCAACGGTATGGTGTACGTGTTTTTCGTCATCGTGGTCACGGAATTTCTCTCGGTGGGGTTCACCGGCTTTGGCGTGGAGCTACGGCCCGACGCCTTCTTCGGCGTCCTGCTCGGCGTCGAGATGGTCGTCGCCATCATCTCGATGGCTCCCGTCGCAAAGCTCACCGAGTGGGCCGGCCTCAAGCCCGCCGTCGCGCTGGGCTTTCTCGTCTACGCCGTGTTCCCGCTCTTGCTCATCTTCGCGCCGGGCAACCAGTGGGTGCTGGTGCTCCTGTTCGCGTTCTCCGGCCTGCGCTTTGCCGGCCTGCCCGCCCACAAGGCGCTCATCGTCGGCCCGGCAGAACAGGACGCTGGCGGCCGCGTCACCGGGACGTACTACCTGCTTCGGAACACGCTGGTCATCCCGAGCGCCGCGCTCGGCGGCTGGCTCTACGGGAGCGAGTGGGCAGTGCCCGTTGGCGATGTCGTCATACAGGCCGGTCCGGAACTGGCCTTCGGCGTCGCTACGGTCGTCGGCCTCGTCGGCGTCGTCTACTTCGCTATCTTCGGCCGGGAGTTCGAGGCCTACAGATAATCGCCGTGCCGGCCTACCACTCGTCGCGCGGCGGGAACTCCTCGCCACAGCGTGGACAGTACCGCATCGGCGCGCGGGACTCCTGACCGTCCCTGTCGAACGTTATCTCTCGTCCGCAACTCTCGCATGCTAGCTTTGGCATCGTGGTGCTCTCCGGTCGCCCGCATAGCCACGACCTGTAAACAGCTAGATTGTGTGTCGTGATAACACTAGGTGCGAGGAACGGCGTAAAACGAGGGTGCGTCCGCAAACGCCAGCCCTAAGCGCTGACCCGCAAACAGCCACACAATGCAAGCGGCCCACCCAATCGAGCGAGCGGTCGGTATGGAGTACTACGTCAGCGACGCCGACGGGGTGGGCGGCCACCTCCGCGCTTCCCCTGCGGACTTCCGGGTTCGGGAACTGGAGGCGTTCGGCACCGAACCGGTCGACGCCGACACCGGGGCGTATCCGCATCTCGTTTTCCGGGCGGAGCTTCGTAACTGGGAGACCAACGACTTTGCCAGCAAACTCTCCGACAGGCTGGGTATCTCCCGCGAGCGGGTGTCGTGGGCGGGAACGAAAGACAAGCGCGCGGTCACGACCCAGTTGTTCTCGGTAAAGGGAGTCGCAGCCGAGGACCTGCCGGAGATCGGCGGCACGGACATCGAGGTTATCGGCCGCGCCGGCCGCCCCATCCTCTTCGGCGATCTGGCGGGCAATGCCTTCGAGATTGTCGTCCGGGACACCGAGAACACCGACAACGCCGCCAGCGTGGTGGCCGACCTGCAGGCGTTCGCCAGCGGAGAGGACCCGACGGGGGACAGGGCCCGGTCCAGCGACGCCACGCTGCCAGACGGCGACACGACGGTCGGCGTCCCCAACTACTTCGGCCAGCAGCGGTTCGGGTCTCGCCGGCCGGTCACCCACGAGGTCGGGCTGGCCATCGCCCGCGGCGAGTGGAAGAACGCAGTCCTCGCCTACGTCGGAAACCCGGATGAGCGCGAACCGGAGTCGACGCAGGAGGCGCGAGCATACGTCGACGAAACCCACGACTGGGCCGGCGCGCTGGACAGGCTGCCCGGCGCGCTGGGCTACGAGCGCTCCATCTGTCACCGGCTGGTCGAGAACGGAGCCAGCGAGCCGGCGGATTTCCGCGAGGCACTGGAGGCGCTGCCGTCGAACCTCCAGTCGCTGTTCGTCAACGCCGCCCAGTCGTACGTCTTCAACCGCATCCTTTCCGAGCGGCTGGAACGGGGCCTCCCCTTCGACCGGCCCGTGGAAGGCGACATAGTCTGTTTCCGTGACAGCGACGCGCCCGAGGCCTTCCCGATTCCGGACGCCGACCGCACCCAGGAAGTCACTGCCAAGCGGCTGTCGACCGTTGAGCGCCACTGCGAGCGCGGGAGAGCGTTTGTCACCGCGCCGCTGGTCGGGACCGATACTGAGCTGGGCAGTGGCGAACCGGGCGACATCGCCCGTGAAGTCCTCGACGACGTCGGCCTCGAACAGGGCGACTTCGACCTCCCCGGCGCGTTCGACAGCGACGGGACGCGGCGGGCCATCCTGCTCCGAACGGACCTCGGTGTCGAGCGCGACGACGCCGACCTGACGTTCTCGTTCTCGCTGCCAAAGGGGAGCTACGCGACGGTCCTCCTCCGGGAGTTCCGGAAAGGCGACCCGAACGCGTAGCGGTTCAACCGTGCTCGGCAACTGATGCGGAATATGCAACGGTTAAGTCCGGCCACACACGCCATCTCGTATGGGCGAGCTACCGGATGAGTTCTCGTGTACCATCACCGACTGGGAGTACATCTACGGCCTCTGTCGAGACGTGGCTGACGACGTGAAGGCCGCCGAGTTCGAACCCGATGTGGTCGTCGCGCTGGCACGGGGCGGCTGGTTCGGCGGGCGCTGTCTCTGTGACTTCCTCGGGCTGGACGACCTGGCGAGCCTGAAAGTCGAACACTACGTCGGGACCGCGGCGAAAGGCGAGGAGGCGCAGGTGAAATACCCGCTGGCTGACGGCGCGGTCGAGGGGAAGGACGTGCTGGTCGTCGACGACATCGCCGACACTGGCCAGTCCATCGAAACGGCCGCCGAGTGCGTGCGCGACCGAAACCCGAGCAGCGTCCGGACAGCGACGCTCCAGTTGCTCCAGACCAGCGACCACGAGCCGGAGTTCGTCGGCGAGCGCCTTGAGGAGTGGACCTGGGTCGTCTACCCCTGGAACTTCGTCGAGGACATGGTCGAACTCGTCGCAGGCGTGATGGAAAAGAGCGACCAGCAGACCCATAACGAAGACGACATCCGTCAGCTACTGCGGGAGTACCACGGCGTCAGCCGCACGAATTTAGAGATCGCACAGCCGAATCGACTGGGCGAGGTCACGACCGAGATGGAGCGGCGCGGCGTCGTCGAATCGGTCGGCGACGGCTGGCAACTCACCGACGACTGAACCGGGCCACGAAGTGGCCCAACAGGTATCGCTCAGATCCGCTAGTCTCGTCGCTCACCATCGCTAGGCCCAGTACGCGCCTCCGCTAGCCAGGATAAAAATACGGTTAGCGACGCGTACGACCGTCGTCCCGGACGTACTCTAACGCGCTGACGAACTGCTCTGTGTCGACCCGGCCTTCTGCCTCTTCGAGTCGTTCACGAATTTTCGTCGGAGTCATGTGTGTTGGTAACATGGGCCTACGTGGATATAACTCTTTCTCACCAGCTAACAGATTCGACACGGGGTGCGGGTCTGAAGTAGAGAGTAGCCCGTCCAGTAAGCCGTCAAACCGCTGTACTGAGACGAGAAGCCTGTCGAGGGAATATATTTAATACCCTGCTTACCCAACGGAAACTATGGCCGCTTACGGCCGGCCGTCACTTCGAGACCTGTTCGATGAATCACCGACGCCGCATATCGCGCATCCGCCGCGGAGTCACCATCGAGACTTCTACGTTGCCACAGACGGGTCGTTCAGGCCCCACGGCGGCACGACATCGCCCGACAGCGATTCGGACAGCCCGACAGGCGGGCTGGGTGTCGTCGTCGAAACGCTCGACGGTGAGCGCGTCGTCAGGCTGTCTGTCCCAGACACCTGCCCCGACAACAACGTCGCGGAGTACCGGGCGCTCCATCTGGGGCTCGACGTGCTTGCGAGACGGGCCCCGCCCAACGCCCGCGTCGGCCTGCTCATCGACCACGACCAGCTCGCCGAGAACGTGAACGCGGAGGTGCTGGCCTCCCATGGCTCCGCTTACGACCCGCCACACTCCGTGTCGGTCCCGCCGGCAACGGGACTGCACTGGCGCGGAATCCAGGCACGTATCAACGGGTTCGGCGAGGTCCGTGCCGCACGGATCTCCGGCGACCGTAACCCCGCTCATCCGCTGGCGAACGCACCCGACCAGTACGCTCACGTCAACGGCGAGCCGGACCGATGTGTCCTCCCTGACGCGCCGACGGTAAACGAACGCGTCCCGCCGCCATCACGCGCGGAGCGTGGCGGCGCATCTGACTGACGGAGCGCACCGGCACCCCTGCCGGCCACGGTATCCCATTCTCTCACGCCGCTGCCGACAGTAGCACGTAGCCGTACCAGCCCTTCGACCGGCACACAGCTGTCGTACCTGAAATATCACATACGACCGCGATTCTGTGGATAAATCTGGCCACAGCCAGAAATCATCGTAACTGGTGGTTCCGAGGCTCTCTGTCAGTCACGTTTCACAGAAGATAATCGCTATAAGTTATGTAGATAGTTGGAACCATTCTAGCGTACGTTTGGGGAACGTCACACAGACCAAATTTTATATATTAGAAATGAGATAGTATGCAGTGGGAGGTGAGCAACGTTGAGTACCAGAACTGACGGACCGGACGGTTTCAGCGGACAGTACGTCGAGCAGCTGTTGCCGCGTCAGTCGCCGACGCGGCACGACCTCGTTCTCGCCGTCATCCCCGCGGTGTTCGTCCTCACACTCGTCGCCGCGGTCGTTCTGGGCCTCTCGATGCAGGTAGCGATCGCTGGCGCATCAGTTGTCGGTGCTGTGGCGGTCATTGACGCACTCTTCGTCCACCCACCGACCCGCGGCCGACGGCGAGGCGATACGTGACATCGCGTTCCGGCGACAGGCCTGAACGCTACGTTTTTTGACGGATGATTCCGACCTAGCTCAAAAAAAGCAGTCGCTAGTCGCTACTCCTGCTGTGCGTCGACGACAGCGACGCCCGCGAGGTTCACGATGTCGCTACCACCTTTTTCAGCTCGGGTGTGCTCGCAGCACTCGCACACCACTCCTCGAAAAACGTGGTTCTCGTGAGCGGAGCGAACGAGGGCTCGAAAGACGAGGGCAGCGAGTCTTTCGGCGGCGAAAAACGCTCGCCACGCTCGCGTCTGTTACTCCTGTTGAGCGTCGACGACGGCGACGCCCGCGAGGTTCACGATATCCTTGACCTCGTCGCCGCGCTGGAGGACGTGGACCGGCTTGTCCATGCCGACGAGCATCGGCCCGATGGCCTCAGCGCCGCCCAGCCGCTGGAGGAGCTTGTAGCCGATGTTCCCGGCTTCGAGGTTGGGGAACACGAGGACGTTCGCGGGGTCGTCGAGTTCGGAGAACTCGTAGGTGTCTTGCAGGATGTCCTCGACGACGGCGGTATCGGCCTGCATCTCTCCGTCGACCGGGAAGTCCACGCGGTCGTCGTCCTGCAGGCGCGAGACCGCCCGGCGGATCTTCTTCGTCCCGGGGTTGTCGACGCTCCCGAAGTTCGAGTACGACAGCATCGCCGCTCGCGGTTCGACGTTGAACCGACGGGCCAGTTCCCCGGTGTGACGGGTGACCTCCTCCAGCACGTCCGTGTCGGGGTCCTGATTGACCGTGGTGTCCGCACAGAAGATGACGCGGTTCTTGAACGTCAGCATGTACACACCGGCCGCGTAGTCGGCGTCGTCGGCCGTCCCGATGACCTGCAGCGGCGGGCGCAGGGCCGAGGGGTAGTGGTGGGTAAGCCCGGTCAGCATCGCGTCGGCGTCACCCATCTCGACCATCACGCTGCCGAGGTAGTTCCCGTCCCGAATGAGTTCGTCGGCTTCGCGGCGGGTGATGCCTTTCCGCCGGCGGAGTTCGTACAGTCGGTCGGCGTAGTCTGCCACGTCGGCTGTCTCGGGGTCGACGACGACGGGGTCGAACTCCAGGCCGAACTTCCGGCGCGTGGACTCGATGCGGTCGGCGTCACCGATGAGGACCGGCTCGGCGATTCCTTGTTCGACCAGCTGGTAGGCCGCGCGGATCATCTTCTCGTCGTGGCCCTCGGCGAGCACGACCCGCTGGGGGTCGCTCTTGGCCTTGTTGAGCACGACGCGCATCATCTCGCGGGACTTGCCCAGCCGCGCTTCGAGCTCTTCGACGTAGGCCTCCGTATCGATATTCGTCCGTGCCGCGCCGCTCTCGATGGCGGCCTCGGCGACGGCGGGGGTCACCTCGAACAGGACCCGCGGGTCCAGCGGTTTCGGGATGATGTAGTCCGGGCCGAACTGCAGGGGTTGGTCGCCGTAGGCCTTGACGACCTCGTCGGGCACGTCCTGCTTGGCGAGGTCGGCCAGTGCGCGGGCCGCTGCGACTTTCATCTCCTCGTTGATTTCGGTCGCCCGCACGTCGAGCGCGCCGCGGAAGATGAACGGGAACCCGAGGACGTTGTTGACTTGATTCGGGTAGTCCGAACGGCCGGTCGCCATAATGACCGTGTCGTCGCGGGCGGCCTTGGCCGACTCGTAGCCGATCTCCGGGTCCGGGTTCGCCATCGCGAAGATGATGGGGTCGCTGGCCATCGACCGCACCATCTCTTGGTCGACGATGCCGCCGACGGAGAGCCCGACGAACACGTCGGCCCCGTCCATCGCGTCGGCGAGGTCGCCCTCGGGGATGTCGCGGGCGAACTCCTGTTTGAATCGGTTGAGTTCCTCGTGGGTCGCTCGTTCCTCGGTGATGATGCCCGAGGAGTCACACATCGTGATGTTGTCCTTCGAGACGCCAAGCGAGACGTAGAACTTCGCCGAGGCGATAGCGGAGGCTCCGGCCCCGGAGAAGACGACCTCCAGCTCCTCCAGGTCCTTGTCGGCGATGTCGGCCGCGTTGACCAGCGCCGCGCCGGAGATGATCGCGGTCCCGTGTTGGTCATCGTGGAACACCGGGATGTCGAGTTTCTCGCTGAGTCGGCGCTCGACCTCGAAACACTCCGGGGCGGCGATATCTTCGAGGTTGATGCCGCCGAAGGTCGGCTCCATCGCCTCCACCGTCTGTATCATCGCCTCGGCGTTGTCCGTGTCCAGCTCCACGTCGAACACGTCGATGTCAGCGAACCGCTTGAACAGCACGCCCTTCCCCTCCATGACCGGCTTCCCGGCTTCCGGACCGATGTCGCCGAGGCCGAGCACGGCGGACCCGTCGGAGACGACGCCCACGAGGTTCCCCTTCGCGGTGTACTCGAAGGCCTTCTCGGGATCTTTGTCGATCTCCTCACACGGTGCGGCCACGCCGGGCGAGTACGCCAGCGAGAGGTCTCGCTGTGTGTTCGTCGGCTTCGTCGTCGCAATCTCTATCTTCCCCGGCGGCTTGCTCCGGTGGTACTCCAGTGCATCCTCGTCAAGTCCCATATCCGGATGTCGAACCCTACTGTAAAAAAGACAAGTTTACTGTCAACGGACGAGCGGTACAACGACGGTTGTCGAATATCGGCTTGTTGCAGCGGTTTTTGCCCCGGTCGTGTCCCATCAATTGGAAAACAGCCGCCGCCGGGGACCCGCCCGATGGACCGGCCGCGGACCTCAGTTCGTGTTGGTGAGTTCGCCGACCCGGTCGGTCAGTTCGGTGACCGCCTCTTCCTGTCGGTCGGTCGCTTTGACGATCTCTTTCGTCGCCGTTTCTGCCTCTTGGGCGTGGTTCTGTGCGTCTTCGACCATCGAAGTCACGTTCTCGATAGCGCTCGCCTGATCGTCGTTGGCGTCGGCGACCTCCTGGATGCCTCGCGTCGCTTCCTCGACGGCGTCGGAAATCTCGTCCAGCGCATCCAGGGCGTCCGCGATCTCGGATTCCGCGTGCTCGACCTGCTCGTGTGACGTCTCGACCATTTCGGCTGTCTCGGACGCCTGGTCCTGAATCGTGGTGATACTCGTCGATATCTCGGACGCGTACTCGCTCGTCTCGTTAGCGAGCGTCTTCACCTCGTCAGCCACGACAGCGAACCCGCTCCCGCTTTCGCCGGCTCTGGCCGCCTCGATGTTGGCGTTCAGGGCGAGCATATTCGTCTGCTCCGCCACGTCGGCGATTATCTCGACGATCTCACTCACTTCGTCCATCTGGTCGTCGAGGTCTGTGACGGTGTCCACGAGGTCTTCGCTCGTCTCGGCGAGCCCGTCGGTAACGTCCATGACAGCTTCGCCGGCGTCTGACCCGTCTTCCGCGGCCGCCTTCGCACGCTGTGCTGCCGACGCCACTTCGCTAGACGTCGCGGCGACCTCTTCCATCCCAGCCCCGATATCCTGGATGTTGTCGGCCGCCTGGGTAAGGGAGTCGGTCTGTTCGGTAACCCGGCTTTCAACAGCCTCTGCGGACGAATTCGCCTGCTCGATAGTGGTCGCAAGTTGTTGCGCCTGTGCGTCCACCTGGTCCGCCAACTGCTCGACCTGTTCGGCCATATCGTTGAGCGAGCCGACGACTTCGTACAACTGGTCGTCGACGTACTCGCCGCCGTCGGTCCGGTCGAACGACGCCCGGGCGTCGAGGCGGCCGTTCTTGAGCGCGGCCATGGTCGATTTGATCTCATCGACCAGACTCGTCACGGCCTCGTGGCGGTTGGCCTCGTCAGTCCGGTCCTGGACCATTTCGACGACTGCGATGAGTTCGCCGTCGTCGTCGTAAATCGGGGCAGCGCTAAAGGAGATGTGGCGTTCGTTCCCGTGCTGGTCGGCCATCACGCTTGTGTCGCGGTACAGCGTGAACTCCTCGTCCTCGACCTTCGGCACGTCGTACTCCGTATGGGTGGTCTCCGGGGCGTCGAGAACCTTGTCGGCGAGGGTCTTCCCGCGCCGACCGTCTGGATAGAACGCCATGCTCGCCATCTCCATCTCCTTTGCTTCGGCCTCGGAGACGCCGGTGAGGTTTTCGATCGAACGGTTCCAGCTGAGGATATCGCCGTTCGTATCCAGAATAAAGAGCGGTGTCCCGATGTGATGCAACACGCTGTGGTAGTCGAGTCCCGTGCCGGAGCCACTGTCCGCCGCAGAGTCGGTGAACGCATCGACACCGGCCCGGGAGACTGACTGTGTCGTTTCCAGCCCTTCTTGGAGCTCCACCTCGACGGAGTCGATAGCGGCCTGTGCATCCGGGCCGAGTTCGTCCCGAAGCTGCTCGAACGCGCCTTCGACGAGCGATTCGGTGACGAAGCCCTGGGCCGCAATGAACTCACTCTGGCTGATTCCGGCGGTTTCGTATTCGTCGATCAGCTCTCGGAGTTCGTCGGGTTCGAGTTCGAACTGCCGCTCGACGTGTTGGGTCCCGATAGCGGCCTTCTCGGAGTCGTCGAAGCGGTCGTTGAGGCGTGGCGAGTCCGGGTCGATGGCGTCGGCCAGAAAGCGGGTCTGCCCGTCACTCGCGACGAGGCCTCCGTCCGCCCGTCGGGCCGCAGCGTCCGAAGAACGGGACCCCTGGCCGTAGATGTAGGTGCGGATCTGTTCGAACATAAGGTAGCTATGTTACATTCCAGAACACCTGTAGATAAAGATGACTCCGAGAATATCAGTAAAGATAATGGTACTCGCTGGCAAGGCGCGAAAAGAGAGCATAAGTACGTGCAACCGAAGATATAGGTATGACCACCCGTTTCCGCCGACTGGTGGCGACGACGACGGTGCTGACGTTCGCACTCATCCTGCTTGGCGTGTACACCGGGGCTATCGGCGCCGGGCTGACCTGTGAGGCACGCTGGCCGTTCTGTGACGGCTGGATGGGTCTGTTCCCCGCAAACTGGGCGAGTTTCGTCGAGTGGTTCCACCGTTTAGTCGCGATGATCACCGGCTTCGGTATTCTCGGTTCGACAATCGCCGCGTGGCGCGGTGAGTACAGCCGGCGGATCAAGCTCGCAACAGGCGTCGCCACGGTCGTGCTCCCGGTGCAGGTCCTCCTCGGCGCAAACACCATCTTCAACTTCGGTGCCACGGCGCAGGTCCTCCACCACGGGGCTGCACAACTCATCTTCGGCGCGATGGTCGCGGCGACGGCGTGGGCCTACACCGATACGGCGGAGTCGCCGTCGGTGCAATCAGCCGACAGCCAGCACACGGCACGCGCAGACGATTGAACACGAGTACCACCCCCGTGGTTAACACGTAAGATATATTCCGGTCTGTCGTGTGGTGGGGATTATGTCAGACGACGGCCTTTCACGACGCCAGTATCTCTCCACGGTCGGTGGAACTGCAGTGACCGTATCGCTCGCCGGCTGTTTCGGCGGCGGCGGTGGCGGTGATGACGGCACTACCGAAATCACTGCCGGAACTGCACCGGGCTTCCCCCCGTTCGAGATGAAGCAGGACGGCGAACTCGTCGGGTTCGACATCGACCTGCTTGAAGCGGTCGTCGACGAGACCGACTACACCCTGGCCGGCTGGGAAGAGTTCGAGTTCAAGTCCCTGATTCCGGCGCTGACGAACGAGAACATCGACGTGGTCGCCGCAGGGATGACTATCAACGACGAGCGTGACGAGACCATCGACTTCACCGACCCGTACTACAGTTCCAATCAGGCAATCGTCGTCCGCGAAGACGGTGACTTTTCCCCGTCCTCGCTGTCGGACCTCTCCGGACGCCCCATCGGCGCACAGAAGGGGACTACCGGCGAGAGTACGGTTCAGTCGGAGCTCATCGAACCGGGGAACCTCGACGAGTCGAACTACAACTCCTACGGCAACTACGTGCTGGCTGTCGAGGACCTCCAAAACGGCAACATCGACGCCGTCGTCATCGACGAGCCGGTCGCACAGACATTCGCCGCCCAGCGCCCGGTCACCATCGCCTTCACCTACGAGACGGGCGAGAACTTCGGCTTCGGCGTCCGCGATGGCGACGACGAGTTCACGCAGGCACTCAACGACGGCCTGTCCACCGTCAGGGATGGAAGCACCTACCAGGACCTGACGAACAAGTGGTTCGGCCAGCAGTAACCGATGCCACCCCTCCCGTTGCAGAGTGACTGGGCGTTCGTTGTCGGGAACCTCGACCTGCTACTCGTCGGTACGGGTGTCACGGTCGCCCTGACAGCGGCGAGCATCCTGCTTGGCTTTCTGCTCGGGTTCCCGGCGGGCGCCGTCGAGGTGTACGGCCGCGGCCCACTCAAACGCGCCGTCGAGACGGCCGGTGTCGTCCTCCGCGGGACGCCACTGCTCGTCATCATTATCCTGCTGTTCTTCGGTCTCTCGGTGTCGAGCAGCGCCTTCGTGACGGCGACTATCGCGCTCGGACTCCGGAGCGCCGCGTATCAATCACAGATATTCCGTGGCGCGCTCCAGAGCGTCGACGAGGGGCAACTGGAAGCCGCTCGCGCCGTCGGCATGGGCCGACTGCAGGCGATCCGCAGCGTAGTCGTCCCGCAGGCGCTGCGCCGGAGCGTGCCCGGCTTCCAAAACGAGTTCACGATCGTCCTGAAAGACACGAGTATCGCCATCGTCATCGGCCTCGGCGAACTGCTGACCGTCGGCCAGAACCTCTATCAGGGCGGTCAGAGCACGGCCGCGCTTGAGATTTTCCTGACTGTGAGCCTCATCTACTTCGTTCTCACGTTCGTGACGAACCGTTCGCTCGACTACGTCGACGATCACTTCAGCATCCCCGGCGGTGAGCGTGCATGAGCGATCCGCTGCTGGAACTCGACGACGTGTACAAGTCCTACGGCGAGGAACAGGTGCTCTCCGGGGTCAGCTTCGAGATGGACGCCGGCGACGTCGACGTGGTCATCGGTCCCAGCGGCAGCGGCAAATCCACGATGCTGCGCTGTGTGAACCGTCTCACCGAGATTAACGGCGGTGCCATCTACCTCAATGGTGAGTGCGTCACCGATGCCGACACCGACGTGAACGAACTCCGGAAACAGGTCGGCATGGTGTTCCAGGACTTCAACCTCTTCGCCCATCTCACCGCGCTGGGGAACGTCACGCTCGGCCTGCGGAAAGTCCGCGGCATGGACAAGGCGGCGGCTCAGGAACAAGGCTACGAACACCTCGAACAGGTCGGGCTACTGGATCAGGCTGACTCCTACCCCGCCGAACTCTCAGGCGGCCAGAAACAGCGGGTCGGCATCGCCCGCGCGCTCGCCATGGACCCGAAGCTCCTGCTGTTCGACGAGCCGACCAGCGCGCTCGACCCGGAACTCGTCGGGGAAGTCGTCGAGGTGATGCGCGACCTCGCCGCCGAGGGCATCACGATGCTCGTCGTCAGCCACGAGATGGGGTTCGCGCGGTCGGCGGCGTCGGACATCATCTTCCTCGACGACGGTGAAATCGTCGAACACGGCCCGCCGGAACAGCTGTTCGAGAACCCGCAGGCGGCCCGAACCGGCGAGTTCCTCAGTCGCCTGGAGACGACCCACGAGGGGGAGTGACCGATGGGGACGCCGGAGTCCACGACGACCGGCCGAACGATCCGCGCCCGTGCCGCTGGACTGACCGACCAGCCGCTGACGCTGCTGACTGTCGGGGCTTTCTGGACGTGGCTCGTCGTGCGCTGGACGAACGACTTCCTGCTGGACGGCGCGCTCATCGAGCGCAACACGTCGTTTTTCCCGACGGCACCGTTCGAGTCGGCCGCGTCGACGCTCGGCGGTCTCGCGGCGAGTCTCGGTCCGGTCGGGTTCCCCGTCGGCTGGGTCGCCGGCTTCTTCGAGTTCCTGGCGGCGTCGATCCCCTACCTGCCACCGCTGGCGACCGGCGTGTGGGCGACGATACTGCTGACGCTGCTGGGTATCGCCCTCGGGTTCGTCATCGCCGTCCCGCTCAGCGTCGCCCGAGTGTACGGCGGGAGCGCCACCCGCTCGGTCGCGCTGGGGTACACCGAACTGTTCCGCGGGACGCCGTTGCTCGCTCAGCTGTTCGTCCTCTACTTCGCGACGCCGCTGACGACGATTATCCGTGAACTGCCCACGGTCGGGGCTGGATTCATTCCCGCACAGGCGTTCTGGGTGGCCGTCATCGCGTTCACGCTTAACAGCGCCGCCTACCAGTCGGAGTACATTCGGTCAGCGCTGAACTCCGTCCCGGAGGGGCAACTCACCGCCGCGCGCGCTATCGGCCTCTCGAAGGTCGATGGAATCCGGCACGTCGTCCTGCCCCAGGGCCTGCGCTACGCGATTCCGGGCTGGTCGAACGAACTGGTGTACCTCATCAAGTACTCCTCGCTCGCGAGTTTCATTACCGTCCGCGAACTGTTCCAGCGAACCGACTCTATCGCCAGTGAGACCTACCGCTATACGGAGCTGTTCGTCCTCGCCGGCCTGCTGTACCTGGCGCTGGTCATCTCGGCGTCGCTCCTGATGGAGTACGTCGAAGACCGTGTCGCGATTCCCGGTCTCGGCACGACCGGGCGGTGACTACATAAAGTCAGAGAGGCCGGACTGCTGGTCGTCGTCTTCGGCCGCCTCGCTCGCGGATTCGGTATCGTCGCTGTCAGCCGCATCGCTTGCTCCGGTGTCATCGGACCCTGCTTCGTCGTCGGCCGCAAGCGTTACTTGCTGGTCGCCGTTCTCCTCGTCAGCGTCGGCGGTTTCGTCGCCATCCGCCACACCCGCTCCGTCACCGCCGTCCGCACTCGCCCCCTCGAAAACTCCGCCGGAGTGTTCGACGGCGGCTTCCTCCTTGAGCGCCTCGGCGTCAGCGACGATGTCTTGCACCTTGTTCGTGTCCTTGCCCGATCCGGTGACGAAGGAAACGTGTTCGGCCTCCATATCGTAGGTCGCCGCCATCGCCACCGTTAGCTCGCGGTTCCGACAGTGGTGGGTCATCGTCGAGAGGAAGGGCATGATCTCCCGGCGGGCGGTCCGCATCGAGACGCCGTCGATGGCGGCTATCTGCTGGGCGACGTAGTCCCGTGTGTTCCGGGTTCCTTTCGACCGACCGAGTTTCGACCAGTAGCTCGGCGGGCCGTAGCGGGTCCAGCCGCCCTTGGTCCCGTCCCGCGCCGCGGCGACGCCCGCGGTCATGTTGTCGCCGGCGTAGCGCCAGAACGAGTAGTTCTGTGTCTCGCGGACGCGGCCGAGCCACTGGTCGGCGTTCGAGAGGAACTCGTAGGCCCGGGTCAGTTCGGCCCCCTCGTAGTCTTTGGGCATGTTGTCCTCGATCCAGTTGATGAGGTCATCGGGCGTCTCGTCCACGTCGTAACTGGCCTCCAGCGCCTCCTGCGCGCCGGCTTCTTTGAGTACCACGTCGAGGTACTCGAAGATACCCTCGGTCGTGTCGCGCTCGCCGGTCACCACGTCGTCGGCGGTCAGGCGCTCCGTCGTCTCGGCGATGGCCTGGAGGTCCTTGACCGCGCCCCGCAGGTCGCCGCTGTTTTGCTCGGCGAGTTCCTGCAGCGCGTCGGACTCGTACTCGACGCCCTCCTGGCGACAGAGGTCACGGAGGACGGGAACGATAGACCGGGGCGAGACGTCCCGGAACTCGATGTCCTGGCAGTTGTTCCGCAGGCCGTTTGACATCTCGTAGTACTCGTTGGCGATGAGAATCATCGGCTGGCTGGCCTCCTTCACCAGCGCGGTGATGGCCCGCGCGCCGCCGCGGTCGGCGTTGCCGTGGATGTTGTCCGCCTCGTCCATGATGACCAGTCGACGGCCGCCACCGCCGGCGGTCAGCGTGCCGGACTTGGCGGCTTCGCCGGCCACCCGATTGATAACGTCCTTGGTCCGGGAGTCGCTGGCGTTGAGTTCGATGGTCGGCCACCCCATATCGTTTGCCAGCGCGTGGGCGGCCGAGGTCTTCCCGATGCCCGGGGACCCGTGGATGATGACCGCCTCGCGGTGGTCGTCCCACGTGTCCGCCCACTTCTTGAGTGCGTCGCGGGCCTTGTCGTTGCCCCGCACCTCCGACAGCGTCGTCGGGCGGTACTTCTCCGTCCAATCCATTGGGTCGTGATTGGCGCGACCGGCGTTTAGGGATTGCGGAGCGCTATTCTTCGTCCGCCGTCTTCAGGTCGAGATGTGGCGCGACCGACTCGTACGTCTCGTCGCTGGAGACGATCGTGTCGCCGTCGGACTC
This sequence comes from Haloarcula hispanica ATCC 33960, assembly GCF_000223905.1. Taxonomy (NCBI): domain Archaea; kingdom Methanobacteriati; phylum Methanobacteriota; class Halobacteria; order Halobacteriales; family Haloarculaceae; genus Haloarcula; species Haloarcula hispanica. The sequence goes on along the minus strand of NC_015948.1, from coordinate 2,191,392 downwards.
AACGAGATGGAGCGCGTCGAAGGGCGTGAAACCGTGGTCCTCGACGTACGTCGCGGCTGCTACCACTGTGTCCACGTCGCCGCGCACTTCCACCAGCGCGGCGGCGTTCGTGACGACCCGCTCGGTGTTGCGCTCCTCACGATAGGCGACCATGAGGAGTTCGATGAGCGTGAACTGTGACGTCCACAGTTCGTCTCGGTGGTCCCGGTACACCGATTCGGCGGCATCGCCAAGCCAGTCCTCGTCCTTGATGAGGGCGAGCAAAAAGTCAGTCTCGACGTACATTCAGCGTCCAGCCTCATCTACTGCCGCGTCACGCGCCCCTTGACGGAGTTCCTCCGCTGTCTTTTCGACATCTGCGAACTCGTCTCGGAGCGCATCGAGGGGGGTCTCTGCAACCGGAACCAGTTTGATTCCGTCGTGGAGTTCGACGATGTGGTAGCGGTCGCCGTAGCGCTCGCGCAGCTCTTTGGGGAGCGTCAGGCGGCCACGGTCATCGAGCGTCGCCTCGGACATATTCGGGTAAACGATGGGAATACTCAAGAAAGTTCCCCGAAGTAGGGCAGAACCCATCAAAACTGGTTCTCTCTCCATCGCAGCCAGAAGACATATCCCCGTTACTGGCCGCGGGCTAACCGTCATGAGTGACACAGCCCGTCAGCGCTACGCGGTCGGTGCCCTCGCCGGTGCCGCGGCGTTCGTTCTGGCGTACGTCCTCGTCTACGCCCTGAGCATCTCCACCGTTCAGGACGCGCTGCTGACGAACATCGCCGAGTCGTTCGGCGACGACCGGGCGGCCTGGAAAATCGTCGGCTGGGTGTTTTTCAACGCCCAGTTCGTGACAACGACAGTTACGGTCAACATCCCCTTCCTCGGCGGGACGTCGGCGGTCAACTTCATCGCCGAGAACGAGTCGCTGTCGCCGATCCTGTACCTGCTCCCGCCGGCAGTGCTGACGGCCGCAGGGATCGCGACGGCTCGTATCGACGGGACAACTGACCTCAGCCGTGCGGTCCGTGTCGGTCCCGCTGTCGTCCTAGGCTACCTCCCGCTTGCGGCGCTCGGGGTGGTGCTGTTTACTGTCAGCGCCGGCGATTCCGGACAGGGCGCGCCGACGCTGCTGACGGCAGTTGTCCTCGCCGGCATCGTCTACCCGGCCGTCTTCGGGACTGTCGGGGCCGCAATCGCGACCGCGTTCGGGGACTCATAGCGGGCCCCCACTCCTGAGACTTTTGACCGAAAAGGAGGACAGTACGTCCCAGTCGTGTATTCCTCCAGCCTCAGCCGAGACCGTCGCGGCGTCAGCCCCGTCATTGGCGTGGTGCTCATGCTCTCGGTCACCGTCCTCTTAGCCGCGACAGTCGGTGGGTTCGCACTCACTGCGACTACCGACCTGGACCAGCGGACGCCCACCGTCGCCCGCTCGACCGGAAACTTCGTGACTGACCCGTCGGGGGGATGCGGCGGGAACACAGTAGCGATTCGACACGCCGGCGGCGACCCGGTCCCGGCCGACGAACTGGCAATCGCTGTTGCACTGCCAGACACCGACGCCCGCATCGTCGACTTACCGGTTTCCGGAACGGCGCTGTCAGCGAGCAACACCGACGACTCCGACAACATCGTCTACGACTACTGTGTCGGCGGTGTCATCGCCAATGGCGGCAAGCGGTGGTCAGCGGGCCGGGCCATCACTTTCCAGTTGAACGCCGGCGGCGGCACTGTCGACCCGGGCGATAGCATCGAAGTGCGCGTCGTTCACGCTCCCACAAACGGCGTCCTCGCTGCGGTCGAACTGACCGCCCGCCGGTAAGCGCCCGTGGTTCCGATACCCTTTTATTCGCGACCCTCCAGCGTGTGAACTAATGGCAGGGGGCGCACGCGACGACCTCGCGGAGAAAATGGCGGGTGAAGTGGCACTGAGCGACGACCCAGGGGCGACCCTGCGGAAGTGGCGCACTGACTTCGACGTTGCACAGACCGAACTCGCCGACGAACTCGACGTCTCTCCGTCCGTGGTCTCGGACTACGAGAGCGGGCGGCGCGACAACCCCGGTATCGGCGTGGTCAGGCGACTCGTCGTCGCACTGCTCGATATCGACGAGAACCGCGGCGGCGACCACATCCGCCAGCACGCCCGCGTGCTCTCGGCCGGGTTCGACAGCGACGTTGTCCACGACCTCCGCGAGTACTCCGCCAACGTCGGCGTCGAGCGCGTCTACGACGCTATCGACGCCGAAGAACTGTTCCGGGGCAGTCAGGACACCGTCGCGGGCCACACCGTCATCAACTCCATCGCCGCCATCACGCGCCTCTCCTCGGACGAGTTTTACCAGCTATACGGGCAGTCGACGAACCGCGCCCTCGTGTTCACGAACGTGACCCGCGGCGAATCCCCGCTGGTCGCGCTCCGTGTCGTCTCACCGACGCCGAACGCGGTTATCCTCCACGGGCTTGACGACGAGGCGGTCTGGGAGCACGCACAGGACCTCGCCCGCATCGACGACTTCTCCCTTGCGATCACCGATATCGATCTGGAGGACCTGCTCGGCGGGCTGCGGCGTCTTCCCTGAGCGCACCGGTTCCGGCCGTGCTGTTTCGCGCCCGTCGACGTACTCTCTGGAAAACGACTGTTGTCGTGACTGCGATCTCTTTGTTCACCGGACAGCGTGACACAACCGTCTGTCGGACTGCTACTCATTCATTGCACTGCCAAGTACATCTCGAATGAAATCACCTTTTTCAGCAGTGTATCTCTCTCGCCTTTTCGGGTACTTCTCTGCTAGTGCCCTCTTTAGCGACGCGTATTGTTCAGCAACCTCTGGATGTTCTCTGAGGTGCTCCCTGAAGGCGATTTTTTCGTGATAGAAATCACTGTCACATTCAACGAGTGAGAGGTAGTGCGTCCGGTTCGTACGTGGGCCTTTGGCGAAGAATAGCCGACCGTATACGTCTTCATCGGGCCGGTGCTCATACCCGTTCTGTTCAAGAACTGGAACCAAGTCTCTCGCTTCTTCCAGGCTCTCGACAACTGCGAGGATATCAATTATCGGTTTCGCTGGCAAGCCTTCAATTGCGGTACTACCGATGTGTTCGAAATCGAGCAGTCGCTCACCGGCAATGGTTTTCAGGCGCTCAACCTCTTCCTCGTAGGAGGTTTTCCACCCCTCTTGATACGGTACGAGGTCGACTGTCCCTCGTTCCAATCCGATCATTGGTTCCTTGGTTACGTTTCAAGCACGCATCTGGTTGACGAGCTGACAGGTGGTTGTTCCGTACTGTTCACTGCCGACACAAATAGTGCTGGGATATTTGCAGCAGCCCATAACATATCCCTCTCAATTCGAGGTTCTCGCTCGCGCTGCTCGCTCCGAACCTCGCTATTCTCGCGGCTGCGCCGCTCGTCTGTACGAGACCCCTCGCTTCGCTCGGGCTCTCGCTATTCTCCACGGCTCCCTGCGGTCGCCGTTCCGACTCGAGAGCCACTCCCTTCGGTCGTGCCTCTCGCTACTCCACGTACCGATATTTCCGCTCACCCATCCGGCCCCAGCCGTCGAAGGCGAACTCGTCTTCGGGCGCGGTGAACTCCTCGACATCGGTCTCGGTCTCGTGATTATGGACGTCGTGGACCTGTTCGTACTCGGCGAAGGAGAGGTCGTAGCGGTTCCGTATCTGCTCGTCGATGTTGAGCGCGCCGATTTCCTCCTCCCACCCGGGGACGATGGTCTCAGCGTGGACTTCCGCCTGTGCGCCGGACCCGTAGGAGGCAACTAACAAACGGGCCTCGTCCAGATCCAGTCCGCTCTCGCGGGCGTGTTTCAGGCCGGCGGCGCGGGCGATGTGAACGGAGCCGGTGTACCAGTTGCCGACCTCGCGGGAGATCGCAAGCGTCGGTTCGATGGTGTTAGCGTACCAGTCCTGATAGCGCTCGGTTTCCGTGAGTGCGTCGGTGTACTCCTTGATAGCGGCGTGGAACTCGTCGTCGGTCTCGAAGTCCGCGCGCATGGGCTGGTGACCGATTTCCTCGGCCATCAGGTCGCCCACGTCGGTGCCGCGGATGATGTGTCGGTAGCCGAGTGCCGCGGCCTTCCGGACCATCCCCGGGAACGGCGTGTGGAACGGAATCATCTCGTAGTCGCCCGGGTGGATGTCGCCGGCCACCTCCGCGAAGTCCTCCAGCGCCTCGCGCATACGGGCGAGGTAGACGTTCACCGAGCGCTTGCCGTCGACGGACGGGAACTGCTGATTGGGCTTGAGGAAGTCAGTCTCGTCGGCGCTGCCGTACCCCTGTTCGGTCGAGAGTTCGACCAGATTCGGGTCTTCATCGACGAGCATCGCCACCGCGCCGGCCCCCTGCGTGGCCTCGCCGGGGTCGTCGCGGGCGTACAGTGCGGTGTCAGTTGCGATGACGAGTGCGGCTCGGCCGCGGTTCCGTCCGGCGCGGATCCAGTTGTAGGCGTCGTCAAGGCTCTGTGTCCCCGAGATACAGGCGAACTTCCGCTCGCCCTTGTTGGCGTGGTGGAAGTTCTCGTCGTACACCTGTTCGAGACAGCCCGCGATGTACGTCGAGACAGGCTTCGAGTTGTCGAAGGCGCTCTCGGTCGCCACGTCGATCCGGCCGATGTCCTCGGGCGTCAGCCCCTTGCGCTCCATCAGGCGATGGGCCGCGTTCGCCCCCATCGTGACGATATCCTCGTACACGTCCGGGAACGACGACGCGCGCAGGCCGAGCCCCTTCGTGTACTTCCCCGGGTCGTCTCCTTGAGCCGGCGCGAACGTCTCCGCGAGGTCAAGTTTGAGCTTCCCGGTCCAGATCTCCATGGCGTCGATACCGACTGCAGTCATGAGTCTAGCGTCAGCGTGGATGTATATGGGCTTGTCGACTGGCTTTTCGACGGTTGACTAGTATTGCGCCGATGGGCCGCGAACTCTCTGTGGGACAGTTACTCGCTGGTCGCCGGTTCCGTACTAAAAGAGAAATCGACCATGCATTCGCCTTCGAGAACGTCGTACGGCTCATCCGGTGACGGAACGGCACGCGACCAGTCGGTGTTGTTGACTACGAGCCGATACGTCCCCGGCGAGATGGTGATCCGCTTGTCGCGGATGTTCGTCTCGTGAAACCGCGACACCTCACCGGCGTATCTGGCCCGGTAGCGGCTCTGGAACGCCCGGTACTCTTCCTCGGTGAACAGCATGACATCGACGGCCGGGCCACGCCGAACGATGAGGTCGTAGGTGAGCGTCGTCTGGCCGGTCGCCTCGACCGTGAAATCCTGGTACTCGTCTTCCTCCAGCCGGAACGTCGTATCGACCGACCGGTGGTTCGGCTCGGGTGTCGGCGTCGGTGTCTCGGTTTCGACCTGCAGCCGTGCCGACGTTTCCGTCGAGCTATTCGTCTGCGACGCCTCGGCGCGCTGTGCTGTCGGGGGGTCCGCTGAAGCCGCAGCACTGTCCGCCGCTGGCGTCGAGGCAGCCCCGGCGTGGTCAGTTGTAGCAGCACGCTGTGACGCTGTCGGTTCCGGAACTGGCGTCGTCTCGGACTCCTGTGTCGGTCGATTCCCGAGACAGCCGGCGGAGAGCGCGGCGAGCACCGAGGCCCCGAAGCCGCGCCGCGACAGGTCACCCATACCTCAGCACACGCAGCCACAGTAAAGATGTTTACGGGCAGGTTTTCGTCGCTGGTAATCAGAACGCCGATTCTGTCCAAACATATTTGTGGAGAGAGAGCCGAATCTACGCCGTTCGACCCAGTCCCGAGAGAACTGTATCTCAGCTATCATCTCTCGGAACAGGACAGGAACGTTTCACATGAACAGATCGGTCATCACATTCGGATTGATTGTTCTGGCGGCACTCAGTGTCTCGGGACTCGCAGGAGTAGCAGTCGAAGGGACGCTTGGTGCAGACGCGACCGAGTCAGCGCCGGCGGAATCCACGGAGCCGTCACTGGCAGCGACGCCCAGTGCAGAAAGTGCGTCACCGGTGACGCCGAGTACCGAGGCGACTGCGGCCGGAGTGACGCAGTCCGCAGAACCGACCGCGACCCCGGACGCGGCACAGACCACGCCAGCTGATTCGGGGACGGCTATCGATACGGTCCGCCTCGAAGACCGGCTTGTGGCGGCGATCAACGACCGACGCGGCAACCCGGTTGCCAACGACGCCTTCGACGGCTCCCTCTCGGATGAGACCAAAACCGGACAGACGCTGTCAGCCATGGCCGGCAACCACAGCGAGCGAATGGCCGCGCAGGGGTCGGCCTCACCGATCGCGAACGGGTCAGACACGGCGGACCGGTACGCGGCCGCCGGACTGTCCGAGCAGTGTCGCCTCCGCCACGAAGGAAACGCGTACATCCGCCCGGTAACCGACCTCGAACTGGTCACGAGCGTCGACCCCAACGGCGCGAACGCGACTCGGACGGCCGACGCCGTCGCCGACCATTGGTTCGACCTCTCTGGCCCCCGTGACACGTTGTACGTGGCGAACGCGAACCACATCGGCGTCGGTGCGGCCACCGCTGACGGCGTCGTCTACATTACCGTGAGTCTCTGCTGAGGGGCGGTGAGAACGGCCGTTACGGAACCTCTTTGCGGACAGTGTCGGCATTCCCTTCTGAGTCAACGACGCGGAGTGCGACCACTGTGCCGGAGTCCACTCTTTTCTTTTCTACTGTCTGGCCGGTCGTTTCGAAGATACCGTCTTCGTCGAAATCCCATTCGTAGGTCACGATGTCGCCTTGCGGATCGCTGGACGGGCTGGCGTCGAAGTCCCACTTGCCATTCGATTCCGACCCGTCAGAGGTTATCGTGAAGTCGGCGTTCGGTTGCTCGTTCGTGTTCGCACCTCCGGGAGTGACGGTGAACATCTTCGAATCGGTACCACCACTCGATAGCTCGTAGGTGACGGTTATCGTGACGCTCTCTCCAGTCATATCTATCTCGGAAGAGCCAAACAAGGTATCCTGAATAAACTCGAACAGGTGGAATGTCGCCGTTGACGTATCGGACAGCACTGGGTTTGGACCGTTCAGGCTGCCATCACTGTCGACATCAACAGTCCGTGGGACATCTGTTCCGCCACCGAAGTCGGTATATCCGTTAGTGTCTGCCTGAATATATACTTCGTTCTCTTGTGGTGCTGGGTCACGGTCGTTGCTAAAGGTGTCACTGAGTCGGATTATATCGTCGTTAACCGGGTCGATTGCCACCGTCGTTATTGTGATCTCCTCGCCTAATTCATTGGTGACACTAAACTGGACGCCCCCATCAACGCCCCCATCAGTGTTCCCATTGCTGTTGAGGGCAATAGCGTCCTCGTTGTAGATGAGACCTGTGTTGCCGGACCCGCCCCCAGATCCGGGATTCGCTTCCGTCACTGTCACCGGCACTGAGACGTCTTCAGGAGATTCGCCGTCGAACGAACCATTGATCTCGTCGAGGCTGAACTGGACGGTGGCTGTTCCAGTTGTCGTCGACTGGCTTGTCTCGTAGACGAACCTGACGCGACCGTCGCTGTCGGATGACTCTGTGTCCGTGGTAAGCGACCCCGCGTTACTCCCATCGACTGAGCCGTTCACTTCGACATCGCTTACGGGGTTGTTGTACGCGTCCCGAACCTCCAGCACAATCTCTTCGTCGTCGCCCTTTGCGACAGTAACGTTCTCACTGCCGACAGTGGTGAGGTACGCGTCACTTTCAGAGGCAACACGAGTGCCGACGCCCGCTTTCGCCATCTTCAGGCGATATGTGGCTCCCCGCTCGAAGACGACTGTGACGTTGTAGAGCGAGCCTGGCCCCTCGGCCTCGATGACGTTTGCGATGTACCGGTCGTTGCTTTTGTTACCCGGACTTGGGTCGATTTCGTCTTCGAGAAGCACTCTCCACTCCTCCGCCGGGAGCCGGGAGAGAAACGAGACCGACACGTTCGACGTCTCTGTCGCGTTCGTGACGCGAACCGTTCGGGACGACTGCGATGTCGGCCGCACGTCGACCGTAACCGAATCGCTCGCCGAGCGGCTCATCGACCCGTTGAGTGCGACGAGCGTGATGTCGCGCCCATCGACCATCGCCTGTTCCGAGAGCGTGATGTTCCCCTCGCGGAACTGGTTGTAGACGACCGAGTGCTCGTACACGGTCTCCGGGGCCTCCCCGTAGACGTTGTACTCCGGCTTGTAGGCGATGGCCCCCGTGTTGTAGTGCCGCGGTGCGGTTCCGTCCCAGTAATCTGCCGTCTCGGGGTTAATCGCCTCGGCATTACGAACCGTGAGGTTCTGCGACTCGTTGGTCGTTCCGTCCGTGTACAGCAGCCCCGACGGCGGCCCGGGATTCGTCGCCACCAGCCGACTCGGGTATCGCGTCCCCAACTGCACTGAGACGGCTTGCTGACTCGGCTGTCCCGGAACGGAGACGATAGCGTTCCGCAGGTCCTGTAAATGCGTCTGTACCTGCTGATTGTGGTTGAACTCCACCTCCCGGTTTTGCTCCGGCACGGCAAACGCCTGGTACGAGGAGAAGGCGATGATAAGCACGCCGAACAGCAGTACAGCCCCGACCTGTACTGACTGCGCGCGCTCATCGCCCGTGAAAGTCATGCCGATGAGTTGCGGAGACGGCGGTAAAAACCTGACTGCCGAATTATCAACTCTCGTCTTCTTCGACGACTTCCGGGTCGCTCATCGCGGTCTGGAGACTGTCGAGTCCGTTGACCCACTCGGAGACGAGTCCGTATTCGAGGTCCTCAGCGACCTCCATCGGGAGCTCCGACCCGCCAATGATCTGCGTGCCGGCCTGCACACAGTAGCCCAGTGCCGCATCGAGGTCCTCTTCGGCTTCCGCGTCCGCGGCGGCTTCGATGTAGTCCGTGATGGTTGCGTCGTCCGCGGGACCTTCCGCGACGAACTCCTCGGCTGCGTAGAACACGCACAAAAGCGAGGTCTGGACGCCGTCGATCAGCATCACGGTCTCCTCGTCGTCGATGTCGATGTCGTCAAGGACGATCTCCCGGACACCGGTAAGCTCGTCGATGGTCGCCTCTTCGTCGAGCGGTCCGTCCTCGTAGTCCGTGAGGATCTTCGCGACCGCAATCGCGGCGTCGTCCTGGAGGTTCAACAGGAGCCGCGCCGAATCCTCGTCTTCAGGGTCGACTTCTTCTTCCTCGATACGGTCTAGCCAGTTCTGCCAGCGTTCTTCGGTGTAATACTCCCCCGGCGGAGTGCTCATATCACTCCGTTCGTCCCGTTGGGGATAGTAGTTTCGACCGGCGGCCGTTCCGCCGCGGCGTGTCTACCGTCCAGAGAGAACAGCAAACACCATTTTTAGCACCTAAGACAGCTGTTCTGTGTGATTACCGGATCGGCTGTGCACTCCGAATATGTGTCACAGTCTCCGTCGAGGAACGCACTTTTATGTCATTCGAACACGTTATGAAGTAGCATGGCACAGCGGCAGCCGGTCCCGACTTGTGGCCGATCCCTCGACCCGGCTGTAGTCGCCGCGCTGGCCGAACGTGTCGGTCTGGTGCTGATCGCCGTGGCGCTACCGGTCACCGTCGGCACATTCGCCGGTATGGTTCTGACCTCTGGGTCGCTCTTGGCCGCGAGCGATGCCGCGACTGCCGCGATGAGTGGGCCGCTGACAACAGAGCATGGGCTGTCTTTGCTGTTCTATGTCAGCACGCTCGGGACCGCACTGGGATGCTGGGTTCTCGGACTGGGACTCCTTCTCGACGGCCTCGACCTGTAGGTCAACCGTCGCCGTCCGGACGCATCTCCACGCCGCCTTCCAGCGACTCCTCGTCCGCCGCGTCCACGCGATTCGAGAGGGTCCGCTGGGGGAACGGGATCGTGATGTCCTCGTCGTCGAAGGTGGCTTTCACACCCCGGACGACCGCCGAGATGGCGCGCCACTTCCGTGGTGGCGTCGGATGATCGATCCAGAACCGGAGTTCCATCACCACAGCGGAGTCCCCGAAATCTTTCGGGACGACGTCCGGCGTCGGCGAATCGACGACGTGTTCGATGTCGGCCATCGCCTCGCGAGCGAGGTCCATCGCCCGGTCAACGTCGGTGTCGTAGTCCACACCGATGTCGACCGTGAGACGCAACAGCCCCTTGCGGCTACGGTTCGTCACCGCGCGGTCACTCACGCGGTCGTTCGGAATGATGACGAACTCGCCGTCGAAGTTCTCCAGCCGCGTGTTGAAGATGGTGATATCGGTCACGATCCCTTCTTGGTCGCCGACGAGCACCCAGTCGCCGATAGTGAACGGGCGGGAGAACATCAGGACGAAGCCGGCGATGAGCGACCCGAGCGTCTGTCTGGCGGCCAGACCGACCACGATACCGAGGAAGCCGGCCCCGACGAGCAGGCCGCTGAGATCGATGCCCCAGACGGCGAAGATCGTCGCGCCGATGGTGACGAACACAGTGACCTGCCCCAGTCGGAGAAGGATCTCTTCCTGGTGTTCGGTGAAGCCAGTGACGGCCTGGCTGAACCGGCCGATCCACCGCTGCATCTGGTCGGACAGGACAAAGGCCAGCATGACGAGGACGACCGTCTGTATCGTCGCCAGCACCGACTGGTCGCTCCCGTCGAGGTACGGACCTACTGTCTGGACTACATCGAGGACTCCCCAGACGATGAGAAACGAGACGACGACGAGGACGACCATCGAGAACTGGGCGATCCGGAGAAACACACCCCGGATGGTCGTCGGCGTGTAGTCGGCCATGACCTGCAGCCAGTCGCCAGTTCGGTCCGACGTGACAGACCGAAGCCGGGAGAGGGCTGCGGGAACGACGACGACACTGACAAGCAGGACGACCAGGAGGATGAGCGTCGCGACGAGTCGCCCCTGCGTCGCGACCAACTGGTCCAGCGACCGCTGTAACACGGTAAAGAGTTCCAAAAGGCCTTCACCGGTGTCGTTGGCCGCTGGCGTCGGCGTGGCCGTCCCCTGCACAGCCACCTATCGCCGCCGTAGGAACTTGTGTCTTCGTCTTTGAGCGGCCGTCTGTAATGAACCTGACACCGGAGAAAATACGGCTGGTCGCGGTTCCCGTTAGACGCCGCGACCCTGCAGCTGCTCTTCTTCGTCCAAGTCCGCGTTCGCCTGGCCTTTCATCCCCTTGCCGGGGTTCTTCGCGATCTCCTTGAGCTGTTCGGGGTCGTCGTAGTTGTTGACCGCCGCGACGACGGACTCGCCCATGGCCTGTGGGTTCTCCGCGCCGAAGATGCCCGAGCCGACGAAGATGCCGTCACAGCCGTGTTGCATCATCAGGGCGGCGTCGGCGGGCGTCGCGATGCCGCCGGCCGCGAAGTTGACGACCGGCAGCCGGCCGCGGTCCGCTGTCTCGTGGACGAGTCGCCGCGGTGCGCCGTGTTCGCGGGCCCACTCGTCGCGCTCCTCGTGGGCCATCCCCTCAAGCATCCCGATGGAGCGCTGGATGTTGCGCTGGTGAGTCACGGCCTGGTTCACGTCGCCGGTGCCCGCCTCGCCCTTGGTGCGAATCATCGCCGCGCCCTCGTCGATGCGGCGCAGCGCCTCGGCGAGGTTCCGCGCCCCGCAGACGAACGGCGCGGTGAACTCCCGCTTGTCGATGTGGTAGCGGTCGTCGGCCTGTGTCAGCACTTCCGACTCGTCGACCATGTCCGCGCCAGCCGCTTCCAGGATCTGGGCCTCGGCGGTGTGGCCGATACGGGCCTTGCCCATCACCGGAATCGACACTTCCTCGATGATCTCTTCGAGCTTGCCGGGGTCCGCCATCCGGGCGACACCGCCCCGCTTGCGGATGTCGGCCGGCACCGACTCCAGGTGCATCACGGCGACTGCGCCAGCGTCTTCGGCGATTCGGGCTTGCTCGCGGTTGACGACGTCCATGATGACGCCGCCCTTCTGCATCTTCGCGAAGCCGCGCTTGACGAGGTCAGTCCCGCGACGGAGGTCCTCGAGGTCGGTCTCTTCAGTCATTACCCAGACTTAGGACTGGATTTACTTAACGCGTGTCCTTTCGAGGGACAGAACGGCGTTTGACCCACGCGCAGAGGCCCCGATATCGCGCCAGCGACCACAATATTCTCCAGGGGACGGGGCTGAGACCACTACCGTTTTCATCGCGTCTCCCCACTGCATCGACATGGCTACGGACGAGGGTGTCGGCGCGCGCATCGACGCGGCTGTCGCACGGGTGTTCAGCCGCCGGCTCCCAGACGCCGAAGGGCTCCCGCGGTACGTCGCGCCGCTGCCGGCGTGGCTGGAGAACGTCGGGCTTCGACTCGCCTGGCCAATCGCGCTCGTCAATCTGGTCGGGACGCTGTTCGGCTTCTGGTACTACGCCGGCCGCCCGCTGAACACAGCGCCGCCGCTCGTGGAGGGCCAACTCGGCGCGGCTCCGTTGGCCGCCTACCCCCTGATTCCGGACTCGCCCGTCGCGACGATGTTCATCGGGCTCTCGCTTGTGGCCTGGCGGCTCGACTGGGATACGCAATGGCTCCACATGCTCGGCTTCTTCGGCTGTATCAAGCTCGGTCTGTGGACGCCGTACGTCCAACTCGTTCTCAACGGCCCCGGCGGGATTCCGCTGTGGCTCTACTGGTTCCTGATTCTGAGCCACCTGGCGATGGCCGCCGAGGCCTTCCTCATCCACCGCTACGCGAGCTTTTCCGTCGTATCCGTCGCCGTTGCGGTGTTCTGGTACGGCTTCAACGACATCGTGGACTACTTCGTCCCGGTTCTCGACGGGCCACACCACACCTGGCTGCGGGCCGAGCCGCTGGCCGCAGCTGGCGGGTTCGACCACACGGTGCTGGCCCACGACCTCGCGGCCGGCTGGGCGGTCGTGCTGACGCTCATGGCGACGTTTCTCGCACTGGCGACGCGCGTAGAGAAAGTGAAGCGGCAAGCCTGACCGGCGCTGTCCTCAGCTAGTGGTTTCCTCGGGTCTCAGGTCGTGAACCCGTCCTCGGCCTCGCGCTCGTCGAGGACCCACTCTAGTTCCTCGATAGCGCGCAGGATGGCGACCTCGGCCTCGTCTTCTAGCTCGGTCGACGGCGGGTCGTGCCTGTCGTACTCGTCCTGCAGCGCCTCGATGCGGTCCCGGATCGTCTCCTCTGTTCGCATGGTTCCAATGACCGGACCCACAGGTCTTGATGCTACTGGTCGCGGCGATGGGTGCGACCGGATAGGAGTGCCGGATGTCGGAAAAACGCGGCGAGCTTACCGAACGACGACGACTGCGCTCTCGGTTTCGGTCATCTCGCCCTCGCCGGAGTAGGTCCGGGACTCCTCGACGGCGAACATCTCGTCGTCGAGTTCGACGCCGGCGACCCGCAGCGTGTCGCCGTCGATCTCGTAGTCGCCGCTCTCGATAGCGTCGTCAATCGAGCCGACTTCGCTGCCGAACTCGGGGCCGACGATGGAGTAGTCGAGGTCGATGCCGCTGACTTCGGTCGTGATGTCCGGGGCCTCATCGTAGGTGTCCAGCTGGGTGACGTGCATCGCCTCGGCGACGGCGTCCTCGAAGCCGGCGATGTGGCCGAACACCTCGACGTGGTCGAGGTCGGCGTTCAGCGGCAGCCCGTTCTCGGTCTTGTACCGCCGGAGCGCGGAGACGACTTCCATCGCCGTCTCGCCCGCTTCGAGGTCGGCGTCATAGCCACCCGCTGTCGGCCAGTCCGTCGTGTGGATCGAGCTATCTTCCTCGTAGCACCGCTCCCACAGTTCCTCCGTGATGTGTGGGAGGAACGGCGCGAACAACTGCAGGAAGGTCCGGTGGGCCTGCAGCAGCGTGAACTCGGTCGACGCGTCTTCCCCGTCGTCTCGCGGGCCCTGCCCGCTCGACTGTTCCGAGGCGCTCCGCGCCTCGCCAGACAGCCGCTGCTTGGCGATTTCGAGGTAGTCGTCACAGAACGTGTTCCAGAAAAAGGACCGGAGTTCGTTCCGGGCCTTCGAGAACTCGTAGTCCTCGAACTTCGTCGTGACCGACTCCACGGTCGCATCGAGTTCGGCCAGCAGCCACTCGTCGACTGCGGCCAACTTCTCGGGCTCGTCGGGCTGGGCGGCCGGCGTGAGCTGGTCGACCAGCCGCGAGGCGTTCCAGAGCTTCTGGAGGAGCCGCTCGCCGGCTTCAAGATCGCCCTCCTTGTACGGGAAGTCGTCGCCAATGGAAGTGCCAGCGGCCCAGTAGCGCGTGGCGTCGACCGGGAACTCCTCTAGGACTTCGCTCGGCGGGATGACGTTGCCCTTGGACTTGGACATCGCCTCGCGGTTCTCGTCCAGCACCATCCCGTTTATCATCACGTTCTCGAAGGGCACCTCGCCGGTGTGCTCGTAGCACTTGACGACGGTGTGAAACAGCCAGAACGAGATGATGTCGTGGCCCTGCGGGCGCAGGTCGAATGGGTACAGCTCGGGGTTGTCCCAGGTGAACCCCTCGCTCTCACTGTCCCAGTCCCAGCCAGCGTTCACGAGCGGGGTCAGCGACGACGTCGCCCATGTGTCGAACACGTCCTCCTCGGGCGTCAGCGAGTCGTGGCCGCAGTGGGGACAGGCATCGACCGGCGGGTCGTCAGACAACGGATCGACCGGCAGCTGCTCGCGCTCGGCCATCACGGGCTCGCCGCAGTCGTCACAGTACCACACCGGAATCGGGATGCCGGAGTCGCGCTGGCGGGAGATGCACCAGTCCCATTCGAGCCCCTCGATCCAGTGCTCGTAGCGGGTGGCCATCTTCTCGGGGAACCACTCCATCTGGCGGCCGGCCTCGATGTACTCCTCTTTCTTGTCGAGTAGCTCGATGTACCACTGCTCGGTGACGAGGTACTCGACTTCCTCCTCACAGCGCTCGTGGACCTGCACGGTGTGGTCGTGGTCGCGGCTCTCCAGCAGCGACCCTTCTTCGCCGAGGTCCTCGATGATGGCCTCGCGAGCTTCGGTGGTATGCATCCCCTCGTACTCACCGGCGAGGTCGGTCATCGTCGCGGACTCGTCGATGGCGAGCCGTAGCGGCAGGTCGTGGGCCTGATACCACTCGATGTCGTTCTGGTCGCCAAAGGTACAGCACATCACGATGCCGCTGCCGGTCTCCATGTCGACGCGCTCGTCGGCGATGATGGGCACCTCCTGCTCGAAGATCGGGACCCGCGCGGAGCCACCGACGAGGTGCTGGTTTTCGTCGTCGTCGGGGTGGACGAAGACGGCGACACACGCCGGCAGTAGCTCGGGCCGGGTCGTCGAAATCGTGAACGTCGCGCCCTCGTCGGCTGGTCCCTCGCCGGTTTCGACCAGATCGAAGGCGATGTCGTTGAACTTCGTGTGCTTGTCCTTGTCCTCCTGCTCGACCTGTGAAATAGCCGTCTCACAGTCCGGACACCAGATGGTCGGCGCGCGCTGGCGGTACTCCCGACCCTGCTCGTAGAGGTCGAGGAAGGACAACTGGGAGACTCGCTGCACGTCCGGCGCGATGGTCTTGTAGGTGTTGTCCCAGTCGATAGAAATCGCCAGCGACTGCACGTCCTCGGTGAACTCGTCCTCGAACTCCGTACACACCGTTCGGCACTTCTCCTGGAATTCTCGGCGCGGGTAATCTTGGTGGCGGATGCCGAGTTCGCGCTCGGTGAGCCGCTCCGAGGCGATGCCGTTGTCGTCGTAGCCGAAGGGGAAGTAGACGGTGTCGTCGCGCATCCGGTGGAAGCGGGCGACGAAGTCCTGCAGCGTGAACTGGTAGAGGTGGCCCATGTGGAGGTTCCCCGACACCGTCGGCGGCGGCGTATCGATAGTAAAGCGGGTGTCGGCGTCCTCGTCGTAGGCGTAGGTCTTGTCGGCGACCCACTGGTCCTGCCACTCCGGCTCTACCTCGCGGGGGTCGTACTCCCCGTCGAGGGCGTTTTCTGATTCGTCTGCGGTCGATTCGTCCTGCGGTGGGTCCTGTGTGTCACTCATATTCAAACTGTGGGTGTAACACCCGGGTCGCATCGGACTGCGGCGTGGTTATCAGCGGTGCGTGCGTCGATAGGTGGGGGTGGTGTGGGGCGTGGGGGCCCCTACACCGACGGGCGCGAGAACCAGCGTTCGGGAGAGTCGACGCACCATCTGTACAATACTCGACCTACGGCAGGATTAATGACTTCGGTTTTCGCCAGCGTCCCGACGGGCTCATACCAGCGACCAGCTCACGGCAGGTCGGACTCGCGGTGCTTGCGGTCCTCGGCGGAGTGGGCCCGGACCCACAGTTGCCCGATGCGGGAGAGCGTCGTCCGGTAGGATTTCCCGTGTTCCTCCTGCTCGATGTACCCCTTTCCGCCGGGGCCGAGCCGGTCGACGTTGTAGATGACCTTCGAGCGGAAGGAGTCGGTGTACTCCTCACCCAGATCCCGGGCCAACTGCTGGGCCAGTTCGGAGACGGACTCGAACTCGCCGTGTTCGCCCAGCGTGAAGAGGATGACCTCCTCGAAGGGCTTGACGTTCGAGAAGGAGGCGACCGGCAGTTCGACGATGTGGGAGCCGTCGATCTCCTTCGCGCCGATGGTTGTCCCCCGCTCGTCGAACTCCGATAGCAGGTCCCGCGCGGTTTCGAGTCGGTCGTCAATTCGCTCGTCGACTTCTTCGCCCGTGCGCATGTCCTCTAGCATGTCGATCTGCTTGCGCAGTTCCTCGGCGAGTTCCGTCTCCAGATACTTCTCGGGGACCGTGTAGTAGGTGTGGATGCGGTCCCGGTCGCCCTCGCGCTCGACCATGATCGAGTGGGCTGCGGTCGCAAAGGCAAACGAGACAGTCCGAGGCATCGCGGAGACGTTGACCCACACCTCGCTGCCCGCGTCGAGTTCGGCGTTGATGAGCTCGAAGGCCTGCTCGAAGGCCTCGTCGTAGTCGTACACGTCGGCGACGACGAACCGCTCGGTTTCCGCTCCGAGCAGGTTCTGGTAGTCCTTCTCTAACTTCTCGGCGAGGTTTCGCGAGTACTCGACGTTGGCCTCGCTGCCGACCGCGCCCTCGAGCAGGATGACGCGGTCAACGTCGAGTTGCTCGCGCACGAGCGGCGCGATGAGCCGGTCGTAGTCGAATCCGACCGGGACGATGTGGGTCTGCATACGTGAAAGACTGGGACGGTGATTATAAAAAGAACCAGACTCGGGCTGCCGAGCGCGTATCGGGGCGGCGCGTTACTCGCAGCTTTCGTGCACGATAGCGCCGTCATCGTTCGGCCCACGGCGCTCCCCGGGAACAATAGGGTCCTCGCAGACGGCGCAGGTCAGCTTACCGCTGGCGTGGCCGTTCGAGGCCTCGGTATCGCCGGAGGAGGTGAAGTCCACGCTCACGTCCGTCGACTCGTCGGCTGCCGGCTCGTCGTCCGCATCCGGGGCAAACACGTCGTCGTCATCGGCCGACGTGTCGATGTCGAGCGTATCGTTGAACCCACAGTAGCCTGTCGAGGCGTTGAATCCCAGGCCGAGCGCGCCGATTCCGGCGAGCAGGCCGCGCTTGCGCTTCCCGCTGCGAAGCCAGCGCAGGGAGACGATTGTCAGAACGACTGCCAGCACCGCTCGGATCAGGCGGTCGCGACCGCCGACGTTTTGGTCGGAGTCCATACCGGCACATTGGTCTGGACGCTTTTGTAGGTTTACATGTCTGCCGGCGGCCGCCGTCCAGTGGTTGCCGTGCCGGAGGGCGGCACGCAGACCGACCGTGTCTCAGTCGCTTTCGATACCGGTGACGGCGTAGGCAGTGCGATTCTCGGTCGCGGCGGGGGCAGTCACCAGCGAGACGGCGACTGTCAACACGAGACCGACCAGAATGCCGACGATGCCGGGCGTCCAGCCCAGGTACGCTGTCGGCAGGGCGACGTCGAGGCCGACCAGTCCCCCAACCGTCGCAATGACCGGGAAGACATGCAGGCCGTAGAACACCTGACTACCCACCACGCCGGCGTACATCCCGGTGCGTGTGGTTCCCTGCCAGTACAGCGCCAGCGCGACTGGGACAGTTAGCTGGGCGAAGCCGCTGAAGGCGGTGTCACCAATCTGGACCAGTGTCCCCGGCGTGTAGAGGCTCGCAATGAACGAGAGGGTGGCGAAAGCGACCACACCGAGGCGGGCGACGAGCGCCTCGCGACGGTCGGTCGCCTCGTCGCTGGCATCGTCGCGGCCGGTCAGCGGCCGGTAGAGGTCACGGGTGAGGTACGACGACCCCGAAAGCAACATCGAGTCGCTGGAGGACATCATCGCGGCCATCGCGCCGGCGATGACCAGCGCGGTGAACCACGTCGGCGTGTACTCGCCCAGCAGCGCCGGGATGACGTTGCCGCCCTCTGGGACGGTGATACCAAGCCCGGCCGCCCACGCCCCCAGCATGAACGCCGGGACGAACAGGAGCAGGACCAGTACCGGCCAGAGCGCGAACGTGCGCTTGAGCACCTTCTTCGAGCCGGCGGCGAAGAAGCGCTGATTGATCTGCGGGAACATCGTCACGCCGAAGGCGATACTGACTGCGGTCGAGATGATGTACTGCGGCGTGTAGAGGCCGCCGCCGAGACCGACAAACGCCGGCTTTTCGGACGCCAGCAGGGCCGTCGCCTCACCCGCGCCGCCGACGGCCGACAGGACCCAGGCGACGGCGACCCAGATCAGCGAGAGCATGAACAGCCCCTGAAGCGTGTCTGTCCAGGCGACGCCGCGCATGCCCGAGAGCGCGACGTAGGCGATCATGAACAGCGTGATGCCGCCGGCTCCGACCCAGAACGGAACCGCGCCGTTCGTGAGGCCGACGATGGCCTGGCCGGCCCCCTTCTGCTGGAGCATCACGTACGGGAACAGCCAGACGAGGCTCACAGCGGCGACGACAACGCGGAGCGCCGTCGACCCGAACCGGTCGCCCAGCATCTCGCCGAGCGTCACGTAGCCGTGGCGCTTGCCGACCAGCCACTGCTTGTATCCCAGCACGTACCAGAGGACGGCGAAGATGATGCCGTCCATCAGCCCCATCACGAGAATCCACTCGGGGCCGGCGCTGAACGCGAGGTTCGGGCCGCCGAAGAAGGTAAACGCCGACAGTAGCGTCGCGAAGGTGGTAAACAACAGCACGACCGTGCCGAGCGTCCGGCTTGCGAGGTAGTAGTCCTCGGCGGTGCGCTCGGTGAGCCGGTAGGCGACTGCGCCCACCGCGAGCGCGACGACCATGTACGCGCCGACGATACCCAACTGGAGCGCAGTATCGGCCACGTCAGTTCACCTCTTCGACGCCGAGGCCCCAGTCGGTGCGCGCAAAGACAGCAAAGACGACGCTCGCAAGCGCCATCCATCCAACGTGCCACCACAGCCATACGGGCAGCCCGGCCGCGACCGTGCTGGTGTCCCAGAGGAACCACGGCACTGCCAGCGCCATCAACACGAGCGCGACGACTGTCCACCCAGCGGCCCTGACCGTACTCATATTACGACAGGCTAGCCGCTGGCGGTACTAATGGGTAACGAATCTTCACCAGCTCTCGTTGAAGAACAATCGTCTTCAATACGTCCGCGTCACAGAATCGCCTTCAATACACGCGCGTCCCGGGTTCGACCTCCCGCTCGGGCGTCAGGTGGACGACACCGTCCGTGCTGTCGACGCCGGTGACCAGGCACTCGCTCTCGAAGCCGGCGATGGAGACCGTTCCGAGGTTGACGACAGCGACGACCTGCGAGCCGAGCAGGTCCTCCGGGTCGTACACGTCGGTCAGTCCCGCGGCGGACTGGCGCGTCTCGTCGCCGAAATCCACGTCGAGTTTGTACACGTCCTTGCGGGCTTCGGGGAACGGTTCGACGTCGACGATTTCGCCGATACGCATCTCTACGTCTTCGAGGAACCGCGCGGGGTCGATCTCCGTTTCAGTGAATCCCATGCCCCCCGGTAGTCCGTCCAGTTATTTTACGACAGCGTTCGCAGCAACGGTATGCAGACAGCGATCCAGCTCTGGACGCTCCGGGAACTCCGGGAGCCGCTATCGGACGTGCTCGACCGCATCAGCGCCGCCGGCTACGACGGCGTGGAGTTCGCCGGCATCGGCGACCCGGGCGCATCCCGACGTGCGCTCGACGAGGCGGGGCTCGGTATCGCCGGCGTCCACGTCCAACTGGAGGACCTGCAGTCCGACCCGCGCACTGTTGGCAATCAGACTCGAACACTCGACGCGCCGTACATCGTCCTTCCGTATCTCGATGACGACCACTTCGCGAGCGAGCGCGCCGTCGAGTCGACCGCGACGCTGCTCGGGATGCTCGACACGGAGTTCGACCGACCCCTGCTGTATCACAACCACGACCACGAGTTCGTCCCGCTCGGCGATGGCACCGCCTTCGACGCGCTCGTCGACCGGACGACGATCGACTTCGAGTTCGACGCCGGCTGGGCGCACGCGGCGGGTCAAGACCCTGCCGCCCTGATTCGGCGACTCGACGGGCGCGTTCCCGTCGTCCACCTCAAAGACATGACCGAGGAGGGGGAGCCGACCGCCCTCGGTGACGGCGTTGTACCGCTCCAGGCGGTGGTGGAGGCGGCCCGCGAGGCCGGGACTGAATGGCTCGTTTTCGAACACGACGACCCCGAGGACCCGGTCGACGCCATCCAGGCGGGTATCGGCGGTATGCGCCCGTTGCTGGAGTGAGTGGCTGACCCGTCTGGTGCACAGCGATCCATCGAGGCAGTGTCGGCTCGAAAGTCAACTGAGTGAGGGTTTTTCCTCCACCGACTCGCGTGCGCAAGGTTATTCCGCTGTACTTCCCAACATCAGTATAGTGACAGCAGTCCGTCGGAACAGCGTTCGACGGGCTGGAAAACAGGACAATCATGCAAGACACGGCGAAATATCTGATACATGCCGACATCACGGCGGCGGGAGTCGTCGAGCGGAGCGACGTCGTCGGCGCGGTGTTCGGCCAGACGGAAGGGCTACTCGGCGACGAACTGGACCTGCGGGACCTGCAGGACTCGAAGAAGGTCGGCCGCATCGACGTGGAGATACGCTCCGAAGGCGGACAGTCCTTCGGCGAGATCACCGTCGCGAGCGGTCTCGACAGAGTCGAGACAGCGATCCTCGCCGCAGCACTGGAGACCATCGAACAGGTGGGGCCGTGTCGCGCCGAAATCGAGGTCTCAGAGATAGAGGACGTACGCAGCGCCAAGCGGCGCGAAGTCGTCGAGCGCGCGACGGAACTCCTGAACGACTTCGAGGAGAAGTCGATCCAGACCGCGGACATCGTCGAGACGGTCAGACAGCAGGTCCGGGTCGCCGACGTGACCGACTACGAGGGACTCCCGGCCGGCCCGCGGGTGGCCGACTCCGACGCGATTGTCGTCGTCGAGGGTCGCTCGGACGTGATGCAACTGCTCAAATACGGCATCAAAAACGCCGTCGCAGTCGAGGGAACGGACGTCCCCGACGCCATTGCGGACCTGACGGCCGGCCGGACGGTGACCTCGTTCCTCGACGGCGACCGCGGCGGGGACCTCATTCTGAAGGAACTCGCGCAGGTCGGCGACGTGGACTATGTCGCCGTCACGCCTACCGGCAAGTCCGTCGAGGACCTCTCACGCAGCGAGGTGATGTCGGCGCTGCGGGACAAGGTTCCCTACGAGACGGTCGCAAGCGCCAAGAGCCTCGACAGCATCCGCGAGGAGATGTCCCATCCCGAGGAGTCGACGACCGCTGACGGCGGTGCCGTGGCGGCCGCGACGTCGGAGGACACCGCAGACAGCCAGCCCGCGCCCGCTCCGCAGGCCGGGTCGGCGCAGGCCGAAACGACCGAGGGGGCGACGAGTGTCGCGGACAACTCGAACGCAACCGCTGTGGCGGATGCCACAGCCGACGAGGAGTCGACCGAAAGCGGCGACGGACCGACCATCCCCTCGCTTTCGGACCACATCGAGGCCGTCATTCAGAACCACAGCGGGACGGCCAGGCTGGTCGACGAGGACGCGACGCTGCTCGCTGAAGGCGATGCTGATACCGTCGTCTCGCTGCTTGCAGCCGCTGAGGCCGTTCCCAAGACCGTCGTCATCGATGCCGACTGCACGCAGAAGCTCCTCGATGTCGCCGCCCAGCGCGGCGTCGATGTTGTCGTCGCCGCCGGCCACGGCGAGTACGTCAAACAGCCGACGGCCGTACAGGTTCGCATCGAGGACTAGAGTTCGCGAACGAGCAACACGCCGTCGCCGTCGTCGTAGTGGTCGGGTAGCTCGTCGGCGACCGAGAACCCGAACCCGTCGTAGAAGGAGCGCGCTCGCTCGTCGTCAGCGCGCGCGGTGAGTCTCGCTGTTTCGAACCCACCAGTCCGGAGCCTGTCCAGAAGCCCGTGCATAAGTGTCGTCCCGAGGCCCTGCCCCTGTTTGCCGGGCGTGATGGCGAACTCCGCCAGGTACGCGACCGGGTGGTCCGGCACGACAAGCGCGTAGCCGAGCGGTTCGCCGATATCGAGGACCAGCACGAGCGGCGGGCCGTCGATTCCGACGCCGAGGAGCTCCGGCCACGGCTCGTCGAGCGCGTCCGTCTGGATCGCCCGGAGACGGACCTCGTCTTCGGGGCGAGCCTCGCGGATCATAGGAGGCCGGCGGTCAGCACGACGCCAGCGCCGGTCAGCGCGGCCGCCAGGGTTGCGAGCATATTGACGCCCTGATTGCCGACGACCGAGCCCTCGACAGTCGCACCCAGCAGGCTGTCGACGGTCATGCCGACCAGCCCACAGAGGAGGATGACGCCGCTACCGACTGTACTGATGTCCTGCGTGAGCGCGGCGATGCCAGCGATGATGCCTGCCCCGATGGCCCCGGCGGCCACGCCCTGCCAGGTGACGCCGCCGTCAGTGCCCGGCTCGACGGGTTTGAGCGTCGTAATGAGTCGCGGGTTGTCGTAGAGCCCGCCGAACTCACTGGAGAACGTGTCGGTCATCGCGGCGGCGACGGCCCCGGCGAAGGCATAGAAGAACAGCAGCGGGTCGACGGCGATGTGGCTCGGACTCGCCGCCGCGGCGACGACGGCGAACAGCGCGACGATGGAGTTCGCGAGCACGTTCCCGCTCCCGCGTGCGCCCTCGTTCTCCTCGGCGATGCCGCGGTCCAGTTTCTCCTCGTAGCGGAACTTCGTCGAGAGGCCACCGAGCGCGAAAAAGGAAATCAGCATGGCGAACCAGCCGAAACCGCCGAGAACGATGGTCAAAAACGAGAGGAGAACGCCGGTGAGCATCCCCGGGAGGGACGCCGTGTCGAGCGCGTAGGAGAGATAGCCGAGCAGTACTGTCACGGCGAGCGCGATGACGACGCGCTGTGCAGTCACCGACGGGTCGAGTTCGAAAAACAGCCACAGCAGCAGTCCCACCGTGAGCATCACCAGCGGGTCGTCCCGTTCGAACAGGACCGAGCGAAGCAGGGCAGCGACGAACGCGCCGCTGGCGGCGAGAAACAGCACGAGTGGAATGTCGACGGCGGCCGCTCCCTCGCCGACGGCGGCCTGAATCCGCGTTCCCGCCACCTGTCCCGCGACGCCGGCGACGAAGCCGACGAGCACGAAGCCTGCGGTTGCGACCACCTCGTCGGAGCGGACGGTGTAGGCGAGTCGCTGGCCGAGGTTCCCGTAGGCGACGATGACGACGACGCCGACGAACACCGGCACCGGTAGACTGAATCGGACGGCAAGCAGCGCGAGCCCGGCGGCGGCAAGCGAGAAGGCCGCCAGGCCGTACAGTTTCCCGTCCTCGTAGTCGCCGGGACGGGCGAACAGGTCGAACAGCCGCGAGTCCTGCCCGATGACCGTCACGCCGAGCGCGGCGACGAGGACGAAGGGTGCGATAGCGGCGACAGTCGCGAGTTCGAGCGAGCGAAAGCCCGTTGCGGCCGGGACGGCGACCGCGAGGGTCCCCACGGCGGCGAACGCGCCTGCCCGACGGACTGTGCCAGTCACGTCCCACCGGTATCCCCGAGAGGCACTTACCCTTTCCGAACTGCGGAGGCGACGGTACCGTGAGATTTACTGGGGCTGTCAGCATACCGGCGGGCGTGGGACTATACGACCGATATCTCGCGATGCGCGTTCGGCGCAGCGACGCCGACCTGCCCGAGACGGTCGCGCTGGTGATCACCGAGCGGGACCTCCTGGGAGACGGTGCATACCGGACCTTAGAGCGATTCTTCGACTGGGCCGTTCAGTACGGCACCGATACCGTCGTCGTCTACGTGAGTGTCCTCGACGAGGAAGCGATCCCGACGCTGCAGCGTGAACTCGAAAGTGTCACCGCGCCACGGGAGATAGCGGTCAGAGTACCGGACGACGAGACGACGGCCGACGCCCCGATCCAGATTTCCATCGGCCTCGGCGGACAGTCGGAGTTCGCGACGGCCGTCCAGAAGCTCGCGGAAGACGTCGATGCAGGCTCACTCGACCCGAACGATATCGACGAGGCCGCGGTCGAGGAGCATCTCGTCTTCCCGACCGACCCGGATCTGGTTATCAAGACCGGGGCCGAACGGCTCTCGGATTTCATGATCTGGCAGTCCGTGTATTCGGAGCTGTATTTCACTGACGTGAACTGGCAGAACTTCCGGCTTCGGGATTACTTGCGGGCGTTGCGGGATTATCAGGAGCGACAGCGGCGCTTTGGCCGCTAGGAGGTCAGTCCGCGAGGTCGTACTCTTCGTCGAGTTGCTCGCGTTCGGTACTCGGGAGCGCGTCACGGAATCGCCCGAGCATCCGTTTGGCCGTCGGTAGCTCCGATTGCTCGATGGCACGAACCAGTGCCAGCGAGCGCTCGGCACGGGTCGTCCGCCAGGACTGCTCTCGGTTCTGGTACGTCCGAATCGCTCGCAGGAAGTCGACCTTCCGGAATTCGGGCCAGTAGGGCGTACAGAAGAACGTGGCAGCCTCGTTGCCGTTGGCGTGCCACGGCAGGAAGTTCGAGGTGCGTTCGTCACCGCCGGTTCGAACGATGAGATCAACGTCGCGGGTCGGCCCCTCGTAGAGCCGCGCTTCGATAGTCTCCGCGGAGACGTCCGTCGGGTCGAGGGTTCCGTCTTCGACGGCAGTGGCGACGTTGCGGGCCGCGCCGAGCAGTTCGGCCCGGCCGCCGTAGGCCAGCGCGATGTTGAGGTTGAGCTGGTCGTACTGGGCGGTTCGCCCTTCAGCGTAGTCGACAGCGTCTCGGACCCGGTCGGGTAGCATCTCTGTCTCGCCGATGGCGCGGATACACACGCCGGCCTCGTGGACCCGGTCGGCGTCGGCAAATGTTCGGAGCTTCTGTTCGACGAGGTCGAAGATGTGTTCGCGTTCCTCGGGGTCGCGGTCGAAGTTTTCCGTCGAGAACGTGTACAGCGTCACCTCACGAACGCCGAGTTCGTCACACCAGTTCAGCAGCGCCTCCGTTGTTTGGGCTCCTTCTCTGTGGCCTTCCTGTTTTTTGGCGCCCTGCTTTTCCGCGTATCTTCGGTTCCCGTCCATAATGACTGCGACGTGGTCGGGCGTCCCTGACAGTTCCCACTGGAGCAATCGCTCGTAGGCCGCATATCCCAGTCGCTTCCCCCTCGATAGCATCGTTGTGTACATTTCAACCACTCAATAAGGGCTTTGTGGAAGGGACTGGGTACAGTTATTTCCCACCTAATCTATCGAAATATATGCGCATAGTTTTAATATACCCCGGCTTAACGTTCAAATTGCAATGGCGACCGGTACGGTAGACTTCTTCAACGACACAGGCGGTTACGGGTTCATCGATACCGAAGACTCCGACGAGGACGTCTTCTTCCACATGGAGGACATCGACGGTCCTGACCTCGAGGAGGGGCAAGAAGTGGAATTCGAGATTGAGCAGGCCGACAAAGGCCCGCGCGCGAAAAACCTCACGCGGCTGTAACCATGGCGACAGGCACTGTCGACTTCTTCAACGATACGGGTGGCTACGGTTTCATCGAAACCGACGATGCCGACGAAGACGTGTTCTTCCACATGGAAGACGTCGGCGGCCCGGACTTAGAAGAAGGGCAAGAAGTCGAATTCGACATCGAACAGGCAGACAAAGGCCCGCGAGCGAAGAACCTCACGCGACTGTAAGCGAGACCGGCTCGCTTTTCAACGGGTTCGCGACTGACCGAGCGGTGCGACTCGGCAGCGCGTGGGTTCCCACCGCTGTCGCTGTGCCGCCCCTCGAACCGAATATCTTCGGGTAGAGCCGACCAGCGTTTGGAATCCGAAGTGTCTTAGGGACAGCAACACCGACCGCATGGTATGAGCGAGGCCGACGCACTTGACGACGACCTTTACCGCCGGACTAAACAACTGCTTGAGCCCGGCGAGATTCAGCTCAACGGCGCTGTCGTCCACACGGAGTACGACGGCAGCGACGAGATCGAGATGATGCAGGCCACCATCGAGGTCGGCGAACTCATCGCCGAAGGCGCGAGCCTGGACCCGAAGGATACGTACGTTTACTCCGGCAGCGACGACCCCGAGTTCGCGTCGAACCAGCACCAGGGCCTCACGCTGGACGGCGAGGAGTTCGTCTGGGAGTGCCAGCAACTCCTGCGCAACGGCTCCTTCGATCTGGTGTTCTACTACGAGGCCAGCGCCGACCACGACGGCATTCTCGAAGCTATCGAGGACGCCGGCTACGCGGTAACCGGTGTCGAAGGCGAGTAACCGCGTCGTACTGTCGGACGGAAGCCTTTCAAGAATGTCGCCACTCCCAGGGTTGCGAATAGCTGTACGAAGTTACGTCCAACAGTATCAGTCGCCGGCCGCCAGCCGTTCCTGGCAGTTGTGACAGTAGGTGTAGTCCGGGCCGTTCGCTGCGCCACAGATACGACAGGTCGTGGCCTCGACGGCGGCCTGTTCGAAGTAGGCGTTGAGCTGGCCGGTGTCGCGACCGTTACGTCGACCACTGAACTGCTCGACCAGCGTATCGTGTGCGGCGTAGTCCATGAGCCGGAACATCAGCACGAACCACAGCGGTACCCCTATCAGGACAAACAGGTAGACCAGCAGCCGGACCGCCAGCTCGGCTGTCGAGATTGCCACGCGCGGGTTAGGGGCGCAAGGGGGTAAAACGCTCCGGCGACCCGGACATGGTACCGGCTGTCCCGGACTGTTTTTATTCGCAGGCCCCCCAGCTTTCGGCATGAGCGAAGACCTCGGGACGGTAGACCGGGCGGTGTTGAACGCCTTCCAGGGCGGCTTCCCGGTCGTCGAACGGCCGTTCGAACCGGCCGCGGCGGCCCTCGCCGACCACGGCGTCGACATCGACGCGGACGAGCTGTTAGCGCGTGTACAGGACCTCGACGACGCGGGCGTTCTCACGCGGTTCGGGGCACTCATCAACGCCGAAGCTATCGGCGGTACCGCCACCCTTGTCGCAACTCACGCCCCCGAGGACAGCTACGACGAACACGCCGAGATGATAAACGCGTACCCGGAGGTCGCGCACAACTACGAACGCGAACATCCGCATCTGAACATGTGGTTCGTCCTCTCGGTGGCAGAGGAAGGCCGGGTTGAGGAGGTCCTGGCAGAAATCGAGGCCGAAACCGGCGAGGAGACGTACAACCTCCCGAAACAGCAGGAGTTCCACGTCGGCGCGAAGTTCCCCGTCGAGGGGCCACAGACGCAAGATATCGACTGTTCGGACCTGGGGCCGGACGTGACGCCGACCGACAGCCAGTCCCTGACCGCCGACGAACTGGACCTCGTGCTGGAAATCCAGGACGGCCTGCCGATTACCGCCACGCCCTACGCCGACGTGGCCGACGAAATCGACGCCGACGTCGACTGGGTGCTGGAGACGATACAGCGGTTCAACATGGAAGGGAAGGTCCGCCGCGTCGGGGTCATCCCGAACCACTACGCGCTCGGCTACAGCGAGAACGGGATGACCGTCTGGGACGTCCCCGACGAGGTCATCGACGAGGTCGGCCCGGCTATCGCCGAGTTCGACTTCGTGACCCACTGCTACGAGCGGCCGCGCCACGACGGCGTCTGGCCGTACAACTTCTTCGCGATGACCCACGGGCGAAGCGAAGCGGAGAGCCAGGAGCGCATCCAGCAGGTCCGCGACCGGATGGCCGACCACTGGGACGTGTCCGAGGACGACTGGGACACGCTGTTCTCGACGCGCATCCTGAAGAAGACGGGAATCAGGCTGGACGAACGAGCGCGGCAGAACACAGAGACGGCGTGACCGTGTCCGCTTGGTGTAGCAGCGCCAGATCAGGAGGGGAGCACCGATGATTCCGCTCATGCACGACTTCGAGGGCGAGACAGTGCTCGTCGTCGGCGGCGGTCCGGTCGGTGCGCGCAAGGCCCGAACGTTCGCCACGGAGGCGAGCGTCGTCGTCCTCAGTCCCGAGTTCGCCGACCGGGCGTTCGCGGACGCCGAAAAGGTCCGGGCCGCCCCGGACCCCGAGGATGCCGAAGAATGGGTCGAGCGGACCGACCCGGCACTGGTCGTCGCCGCGACGGACGACTCGGCCCTGAACGACGCCTTCACCGCGGTTGCCGAGGAGCACGGCGCGCTCGTCAACCGTGCCGACGACCACGGTGACCAGTCGTTCGGCAATGTCGTCGTCCCGGCGACAGTGCGGGACGACCCGGTGACGCTGGCGATTGCGACCGGCGGGCGCGCGCCGGCGCTGTCGAAACACCTCCGCGAGCGTTTCGAAGACGAGTTCGGAAACGCCGGTCTGATGGCGGAACTCGTTGGTGACCTCCGTGAGGACCTGCGCGACCGGGGCGTCCCGCCGGCCGAACGACGTGACGCCGTTAGACTCGTTGTCAGGTCACGGGAAGTTTGGAAGGCTTTAGATAGTGGCAGGTACAAGGGAGAGCAAGTAGCTAGAGACGTGATCGGAGAGTTACCTGGTGATCAAACGTGAGAGGGGACACTGGTGCAATCGTTGGGGTCTGTATCTCCCATGAACGCGCAAGCGTCGACCAATTAGAGACCGCTGCGGCGGACAGCGAGCGCCACGCCGTCGAATCCCTGCTCGCCAACCCAGAGGTCGAAGAGGCGATTGCGCTACAGACGTGTAACCGTACCGAGGGGTACGTCGTCGTCTCTGATCACGCGGACGGGCTCGACGCGCTCGAACTGTTCACCCGCGCCGTGCCCGAAGATGTCGTCGTCGAGATGGGTCACGAGGAGAGCCTCCGTCACTTGCTCCGGGTAGCCGCCGGGCTCGAATCGATTGTGCTGGGCGAGGACCAGATCCTCGGCCAGCTCCGGACCGCCTACGAGACAGCCCGCGGCGTTGGCGGCATCGGGCCGATGCTGGAAGACGGTGTCACGAAAGCGATTCACGTCGGCGAGCGCGCCCGCACGGAGACGAAGATCAACGAGGGTGTCGTCTCGATTGCCTCCGCCGCGGTTCGCTTGCTCAAACAGGAGAGTTCGCTGACTGACGGGACAGCGCTCGTCGTCGGTGCCGGCGAGATGGGCCAACTCGCTGCGGATGCGCTCAGCGAGGAGGTAGACCGGCTGCTCGTGGCTAATCGGACAGTGCCACATGCGGAGCACGTCGCCGAATCGGTCGACATCGACGCCAGTGCGGTTGCGCTCGACGGCATCGAAGCGGCCGTTTCCGAGGCCAGTGCCGTCATCTCGGCGACGGGGAGCGGCGACCAGGTGTTCGATATCGGGACCTTCAGCGATGCCGGTGACGTATCTATCGTCGATATTGCCCAGCCGCGTGACGTTCCGGCCGGCGCGGACCGACTCCCGTCGGTGACGGTGTACGACCTCGACGCGCTGGAGTCGGTGACCGCCGAAACGCGGAACAAGCGGCAGCGAGCCGCCGAGGCAGTCGAACGCATCGTCGACGAGGAGTTCGACCGCCTGCTCACGCAGTACAAGCGCAAACGCGCCGACAGAGTCATCTCGACGATGTACGAGAGCGCCGAACAGGTCAAGGCGGCCGAGATAAACAGCGCGCTCTCGGCGGCTGACTTCGACGATGACCAGGCGGAAGTCGTCGAAGCGATGGCCGACGCCATCGTCTCGCAGATCCTCGCCGCGCCGACCAAGAGCCTGCGCGACGCCGCGGAGGAGGACGACTGGTCGACGATTCATACGGCGCTCCAGTTGTTCGACCCGGACTTCGGCGGCCCGGACCAGGCCACCCCGCCCGAGTTCACCCAGGGCATGTCGGTCGACGACATCCCCGACGGCATGCGCGACGAGATCCCGAACGCGATGCTCGACCGACTCTCTGACGACTGACCACGCCCACCTTTTTGCCCACGCCGCCCGACGTAGCCGATATGGCAGACCTGCTCTCTGATGCAGAGATTAGCGACCGGCTACCCGAGGAGTGGACCCGCGACGGCGACGAAATCGTTCGCGTCTTCGAGTTCGACGGCTATCTGGACGCGTCGGGCTTTCTGAGCGCCGCCGCTGGCCTCGCCGAAGACGCGTGGCATCACCCGGAGATGACCATCCGCTGGGGCGAGGTCGAAGTCCGACTCACGACCCACGACGCCGGTGGCATCACCGAGAACGACATCGATCTCGCCGAGCGGCTGAACGGCATCCACGACTGACGGTGTGACCGTGGACACCGCCGATGGACTCGCGTCGCTCCGGCCGACCGACCCCGAGGGGGCGACCGCACGGTACGTCTTTCGGGTCGAAATCCGGCTGGAGCCGGACGCGGATGGGCTGTGGACTGACCCCGACCGGTTCGAGACGACGCTGTATCGAGCGGCCGACACCCCGGGGACCGGCGGCTGGCTGTTCTTCCGGGACACGCTCTGGCGGGGCGAACTGGCCGACGAACCGCACTTCCGTCGGCTTGTCGAGGACGAACTCGGCTGCCCGGTCGTCTCGGCGTCGTTCCGTGAACTCCGGACCGAGGAGGCGTACCTCGACGCGCTACAAGCCGAAATCGCCGACGACCTGGCCCTGTTCAACGCTGATTCGGTCAGCGAAGTGCTCAACAAGTACCTCGGCAGTTCGATCCGTGTGGCGTGAAAAGAAACGTCGCTGCGTAGTCAGTGTTTACAGCGGTGTTATACGCAGCAAAACTAGTCGTAGGGCCCGAAAGACTTTATTAGAAAATCCCCAATAAAATCACCCCTCATGACCACCGACTATGATTTCTGGCTGTTCGACCTCGACGGGACGCTCGTCGATATCGAGCCAGCCTACCCCCGGAAAGTGATGGGTGCCGTCGGCGACCGCCTCGGCGTCGAGTTCACGGACCGGGAGCGGGATGCGCTCTGGTACGGTTTCGGTGGAACACGGTCGCAGACACTCGCAGAGCGCGATGTCGACCAGCAGGAGTTCTGGCGGCTGTTCCACGAGGAGGAAGATCCCATTTCCCGGGCCGAGGCGACGTATCTCTACGACGACGCCGAGGCGTTCCTCGCCACCCTCGATACACCGGTCGGACTGGTCACGCACTGCCAGCAGTACCTCACCGAACCGGTGCTCGATCACCTCGACATCGCAGACTGGTTCGAGACGGTCGTCTGCTGTGACGACGACATCGGCTGGAAGCCCGACCCGAAGCCGGTGGAACTGGCGATGCGGGAGATGGACGTCTGGTACAACGGCCACCGCGGCGTGCTCGCCGGCGACAACCCGTCAGACATCGGCGCGGCGTGGAACGCGGGCCTCGACGGGGTCCACGTCGGTCGGCGGTCCCCGGCGGAGATGGGTCGGTGCGTGCGCGGCGACAGGCGCGTCGCCTCGCTGCTCGATCTGGCGTCGTCTCAGGGGAGGTAGTCCCAGTTTTCCACGGTGACAGTCGTTCCGGCATCGATACCAGTTTCGTCTGCAGGCACGGATACCCAGCCGTCGGCTCGGGTCGCCGTGGCAAGGTCAGCGCCCGGCAGTGGCGCCGCTGTCCCGTCGGTCACGGTGACCGGCACGAACGAACGGACGGATGCAGGGCTGTCTACCCCGTCGCTCAGTGAGGCTGATTGGTGGGGGTGATCCGACAGCGGTGCATCGGCAAACGCCTTCAGTAGCGGACGAAGGAGTTGTACCGCGCCGACGCGGGCTGCACTCGGCGACTCCGGCAACAGCAGGACCGGGCGGTCCTCGACGACGGCGACTCCCGTCCGCTGGCCGGGGTCGATATCGACGTAGTCGGTGAACACTTCGCCGAGGTCCGCAACGACCTCTCGAAGCGTATCCCCCGGCTCGGTTCCGGTGATGACGAGCGCATCACGGGTGAGGTCGCGCTGGACGGCCATCCGGAGCGCCGGTGCGTCGTCGGCGACGGGGTCCCGGTAGGTCACTTTCCCGCCCCACCGGTCGGCGTACTGCGCCAGCGTGAACCCCGCTGTCTCGACCTCGCGGGCCGCGCTGGCAGCCGCTCGGAGGTCGTCGCCAGTCGGTACGATTCCGACCTGCGGTCGCTGGCGGACGAGTAGCTCGGAGACGCCGGTCGCACGCAGCAGTCCCACGTCACCGGGCCGTACCTGATGCCCCTGGTCGAAGACGGTGTCATCGACCGAGATACCTGCCTCCTCGACGGGTTTGTTCGCCGTCGCATCTGTTGCCAGCACTCGTCCGACAGCGACGGACAGCGGAATCCTGTCTGTCCGGTCGACGGGGACGGCGAAGCTACCGAGCTGTCTGCGGGCAGTCTCCAGCGCGAGCGGCTCGGCCTCCGACGGCGGGGTGCCAGCCATACCCTTGCTAGTGGGTACTATGGCAAAAACGCCCCGAGTGGCCACGTCCCATCAGTCACTCGCCTACATGGACTGGGAACGCTTTTGTTCGGTCCGACGCGGAGTGGCCGTATGGTCCTCCCGCAACTGGTCGCCATCGTGTTCCTGGTCATCGGCGGCTTCGTCCTCCTCCGCGGTGGCCGGGAACTCCGAACGGTGTTTCACATCCTCCGGAACGATCCAGTCCCGGTGCGCTCGCTCGACGGGCACTCCGGTCCCGTCGAAATCACCGGCACAGCCGTCGCCGACGAAGACGCCGGCACGGTCACAGCCCCCTTCACCGGCAGCGAGTGTCTGGCCTACACCTACGAGGTCGAGGAGTATCGGTCGTCGGGGAAACACTCCAGCTGGGAGACGCTAGACGAGGGGCAGGCCGGCGTCGACTTCATCGTCGACGACGGGAACGCTCGCGTCCGCGTGAATCCCGACGGCGCGGACGTACGGTTCGAGTCCCAGTCCGTGACGGTATCCCCCGGGACTGAACTCCCCGAGCGCCTGGCCGGCTACGTCGAGCGAACGGATGCCGTCGAGGCACAGGACGGGTCCGTGAACCTGCTCGTGACTGAGATCAGCCTGGGGAACAAGCAGCGCTTTACCGAGCGCCGGCTGGACGTTGGCGAGGACGTGTACGTCTACGGTCAGGCGATGCGCGGCCCCGCATCGGAGTGGGGAAGTAATCTGGTCGACGCCGTCGTCGGGGATGGCGATGGGACGCCGGTGTTCGTCATCTCCGACACCAGCGAGCGTGGCACGGCCCGACGGATTGTTCGCGGCGCTATCGCTGAAACTGTGTTCGGACTAGCGGCTGTCCTTATCGGTGCTGCCGTCCTCCTCTCCGTACCCCTGTAGAGTAGCAGAGACCGTCGGGTTTACCACTGCGTACCACTTAGACAGGCGTATGCCAGCCCTGCGTGAAGCGCTTCGGGATCTTCCCGACGCCGTGTTCGCGGACGTGCTCGAATCCGAGGACGAATACCTGCTCGTGCTCGACCTGCCGGGTGTGACCGCGGACACAATCGACGTGACCGTTGAAGGGGGCCGCCTTCGTATCGACGGGCAACGGACCAAAGACGTGCCCGGGGAGTTCACGTTCGTCCGCGAGGACCGCTCCGTGTTCCTCGACGCCGAGCTCCCGCTCCCGCCGGACACGACCGGGCAGGGCGGGGAGGGGACCGTGGAAAACGGCGTCCTCGAGCTCCGCCTGCCGAAGGCGACAGCCGCACCGAGCACTACAATCCCGATCGACGGGGACTGACCCAGAGGTGGCAAGCCGGTGAACCTTCGCGCGTACTGGCGGTTCCTCGTCGTCGCTCGCCACTTCCTGCCCCTGTTGGTCGCGTACGCACGAGACCGAAAGCGGTTCTTCGTGGTCGGCTCGTCGCGCCGTGTCACGCCTGAACAGCGTCGCAAACGTGCACAGCAACTGCTCGACTCGCTGCTGACGCTCGGCCCGACGTTCATCAAACTCGGACAGATACTCTCGACCCGGCCGGACGTCCTGCCGCCGGAGTACATCGAGGAGTTCTCGAAGTTGCAGGACCGCGTGCCACCGGCGGACTGGGACGAGGCACGGGTCGTCATCGAGGACGAACTGGGCTCCGTCGACGACCGCTTCGACGAGTTCGAGACAGAGGCGATAAGCGGCGCGTCGCTCGGCCAGGTGTATCTGGCGGAGGTCGACGGCGAGAAGGTCGCCGTCAAGATCCGCCGGCCCGGTATCGAGACGCTCGTCGAGGCCGACCTGCGGGTCGTCCGCTGGTCGCTCCCGCTGTTGATGTATTTCATCGACGACTCCCGGTCGTTCTCGCTTGAGACGCTAGCCGACGAGTTCTCGAAGACCATCCGCGAGGAGATGGACTACCAGCGGGAGGGCCGCATGCTCACCGAAATCCGGGAGAACTTCCGGGACAACGACCGTATCTGCATTCCCAAGGTCAAGGAGTCCCACTCCACGCAACGCGTCCTGACGATGGAGTACGTTCCGGGCACGAAGATCAACGACATCGACAGCCTCGATGCGGGTGGTATCGACCGGACGGAACTGGCCGAGACGCTCCAGCGGGCGTACCTCCAGATGATTATCGACGATGGCGTGTTCCACGCCGATCCACATCCCGGGAACCTCGCTGTGCAGGACGACGGGACACTCGTCTTCTACGACTTCGGAATGTCCGGTCGAGTCGACCCGTTCGTGCAGGACAAGATCATCGACTTCTACGCCGCCGTCGCCGATCAGGACATCGACGCCATCCTCGATGCCCTCATCGAGATGGGGACGCTCTCGCCGGAGGCCGACCGGCAGGTGATGGGTGACGTGATGGAACTGGCCATCGCCGACGCCCGTGGCGAGGACATCGAGCAGTACCGCGTCCAGCAGATCATTCAGCAGGTCGAGGACACCATCTACGAGTTCCCGCTTCGCCTGCCGGCGAATCTGGCGCTCGTGTTGCGCGTCGCCACTGTCGTCGAAGGCGTCTGTGTCACGCTCGACGAGGACTTCGACTTCATCGGCGTTGCTACCGACTATCTCCGCGAGGAGGGGTATCTCGCCGAGGGCGTCCGGAACTTCGTCGAGGACCGGGCGACCGAAGTGTCCGACGCCGCCCGGTCGGCCGTCCGTATCCCGCCAAAACTGGAGTCCGCCCTCGACAGAGTCGAGCGGGAGGACTTCCGCGTACAGGCCGACATTGAGGACTCCGATGGCCTGCTCGCGACGATGACCAAGCGGCTCATCCTCGGGATGTTGCTCGCGAGCACGCTGTTCTCGACAGCGTTCCTCTACACGCAGGCGTCGCTGCCGGCCACTGGTGTCGGCATCGCTGGAACCGTCGGGCTCTCTCTGGCGCTGTGGTGGTCGTTCCGCTCGAAAAAGGCCGTCCGCGCCAAGCCGCAGTTCACGCGACAGAGTATGCGTGAGCAGGACCGGGAGAGCCCGAGTGGGCTCAACACCTCCTTCGGCGAGGACACCGACGACGCCTACAGCGGTGACTGAACGCCGCGTCCGATTGTTGGGTCAGAGCCGTTTCTCGAAGTGGACGAGTTCGTACTCGCCCTGTGTTGACTGGTCTACCTCCTGGTATCCTTCGTCGCGGTAGAACGCGACCGCGGCGGGCTGGCTCTGTGATGTCGTCGCAAGCAGGACCTCGTATCCCTGCTCGACCACTTGCTGTTCGAGTTTGTGGAGGAGGCTCCGACCGTAGCCACGTCGTTGCCGGGACGGAGCCACCCGCATCCGGTGGAGTTCGGCCGCGCCGGAGACGGTTCGCTCGTCCGCGTGCCCGACTTCATTCGGGAGGAACCCGCCCATCGCGGTTAGGCCGCCGTCGAACGTCTGTGGGAGGTCATCGTCGGCATCGGGAACGACGCCGACGAGAAACGCGCCGCCGGTGTCGAAATACCGCGTCTCGATGTTTTGCAGGTCCGACGTTCCGGGGATGTCACTGGGGTCATTGCCGGTCGCTCGCATTGCCCACTCGTGGAGACACCAGACAGCGTCGGCGTCCCGGTCGTCGTAGGACCGAAGCTGAATGGAGTTGGTCATCGAATATGTTCTGGACAGCACATTATCGGAGAACGGGTTTAATTCTACCTTATCAGAGTATGGTTCTATTATAGCCCCCTGAATTTATCCGGAACGTTCAGTATTCAGTGTCTGGTATAGGGGGTATGAGAAAATACGGTGGCACGTACCGGGTGCAAACCCCGGATCGCGGACGCGATACGTCGATACCATTACGATCACGGAGGAGTGTGGGCCGACAATGACGGCCCCGGCAACGAACAACGTGGTGCTGGTCACGGTTGATTCGCTGCGAGCGGACGCACTGGGTGGCGCTGACAGCGTCTCCCCAGTCCTGGACTCGCTCGCTGAGTCGGGCGTTGTCTTCGAAAACGCCGTCGCACAGGGGAACTGGACGCCGTTCTCGTTCCCGTCCATCCACGGCTCGCGGCCGGTGTTCGCTGAGAGCGACGACATCGGTCTGGCGTCGACGCCGACGCTGGCCGAGCAGGTGTCCGATGCCGGTATCGAGACGGCAGGGTTCAACGCCGCAAACGGTTTTCTCACCGATCACTGGGGATACGACCGCGGGTTCGACGAGTTCGAGCCGTTCGTCGACAGCGGCGGCTACAGCAAGTACCTGGCGGCCCACCCGACCATCCAGGCGTGGGTCCAACTCGGCACTTCACCGTTCCGTCGTGCTGCGACCGTCCTCAGCGGCGGGTCTGACGAACGGCCCTTCGCCGACGTGTCCCGGATGGGCGACCTCGAAGACCGCGCCACCGAGTTTCTGGCGACGACCGACGGACCGTTCTTCCTGTGGGTCCACTACATGGACACGCACACACCGTACGTGCCGGCCCCGCGGCACATCCGCGAGGTGTCGGACAACCACTTCGGTGTCCTCCGAATGCTCACCTCCCACCTCCGAACCGGGCTGGGCTGGGAAGTCGACGACCGGACGCTGGAGACGCTCCGGACGCTGTACGAGGCGACGGTTCGGCAGGTCGATGCCAGCGTCGGTCGGCTACTCGACACCCTCGAAACAGAGGGCCATCGCGATGATACGGCCGTCGTCGTCGCCGGCGACCACGGCGAGGAGTTCCTCGAACACGGCCATCTCGCTCACTACCCCAAGCTCTATCGGGAGCTCATCGACGTTCCCTACATCGTCTCGACACCGGACAGCGAGGGCCAGTCGGTCGAGACGACGGTCGGCCTCGACACGATCGCGCCGACGGTGTGCGATCTGCTGTCGCTCACGCCGGCGACGGAGTGGGACGGAGCGTCCGTCGCCCCGGCGATCCACGGCGCGGACATCGAGGACCGCGGCCCCATCGTCTCCGCAGCGGTCCGGGGCGAGAGCGTGACCAGCCAGCCGATCCCGCGGAGCCGCGCGGACGGGGAGCTCCTCCTCAGCGCACGCGACGAGCGCTACACGTACATCGAATTCACGGAATCGGGGCGTCAGGAACTGTACGACCGGACGAGCGATCCCGAAGAGCAGGTCGATCTGTGTTCGGACTCGGCGGACGCCGATCCGCCTGTGACCGTCCTCGACCGGCTCTCGGATGCAGTTGCCGAACACCTCGCAGAACTCGATAGCGACGGGACGGGGGCGGAAAACACCGAGGCATCTGACGAGATAACAGCACGGTTAAAGGCGCTCGGTTATCAGTAAGGCTGTATGGCGTCCGCTGTCGTCACACCGGCCCGACGACAGCAACTCGTCCGGTTCTTCCTCGTCGGTGTGTTTGCTGCGTCAATTCAGCAAGCGCTGCTATGGTTGTTCAACGATGTCGGTGGCCTGAATTACATTCTCGCGGCCGCTATCGCAATCGAGTGTACGATTCTGCTTCAGTACGTCCTCAACAACGCCTGGACGTTCCACCGGTCACAGCACTCGGATCTGCGAGAGTACGTAGTCGGGTTAGGGAAGACGAACCTCGTTCGTGGGACGGCGATCCCGCTCCAGTTGGGCCTCCTCTACGCGTTTGTCACTTGGGGCGGCGTCGTGCCGCTGGTCGGCAATGGCGGGGCTATCGTCATCACGGGTGTGTACCGGTACGCGCTTGACGCCCGCTGGACGTGGGGTTAGACGGTCGGGACGGGGACCTCGTCGAGCACGCTCTGGATAACGGTCCCCTTGTCGACTTGCTCGACGCGGGCGTCAGGCGTCAACACCAGTCTGTGTGCCAGCACTGGCTGTGCGACCCGTTTGATGTCGTCCGGTGCCACGTACTCCCGGCCCGCGATGGTCGCCATCGCCCGCGCTGCCTCGAACAGCCGCTGGGTCCCGCGCGGTGAGACCCCGACGTCCACGCGGTAATCGTCTCTGGTCGCCCGGGCGAGGGCAGCCATGTACTGCAGCAGGTCGTCGTCGACGGTAACCGTCTCCGGAACGCTCCGGAGTTCCGTGACCGACTCCGCGTCAAGTATCGGCTCCACGGTCGGACTCTGTGTCGTCCGGCCGGCACGCCGCCGGAGGAGTTCGACCTCGCCTTCGTCGTCAGGATAGCCGAGTGATGTCTTTGCCAGGAACCGGTCGACCTGCGCTTCGGGGAGTTCGAAAGTCCCCTCCATGTCGACTGGGTTCTGCGTGGCGATGACGAAGAACGGTTCGGGAAGGTCGTAGGTGTCCCCGTCGACGGTGACCTGTCCCTCTTCCATCGCTTCGAGCAGGGCGGACTGGGTCTTGGGCGGCGCGCGGTTGATCTCGTCGGCCAACAGAACGTTGGCGAACACCGGTCCTTCGGTGAATTCGAAACTCCGGGACTCCTCGTTGAAGATGTGCGTTCCCGTGATGTCGGCCGGCAGGAGGTCCGGCGTGAACTGGATGCGGGAGAACGACAGCCCCAGCGCGGTCGCGACGCTGCGGGCGGTCAGTGTCTTTCCCGTGCCGGGAACGTCCTCGAGCAGGACGTGGCCCTTCGCGACGACCCCCAGCAGCACTGTCTCGAAGAAACCGCGGTCGGCGATGACGGCACTCCCGATCTCGTCGAGGATCTGACTCGACACCTCGCTTGCCTCGGTAGCGTCCATAGCCTGTCATGTTACGGGTCCGGTAAAGGGGTGTCGAGTCTGAAATCGAAACCCCTAAAGAGCAAACGGCGGTACTGATGGGTGAGCCGAGGTAGCCTAGCCTGGCCAAGGCGGTTGCTTCGAGAGCAACTGTCCTCACGGACTCAGGAGTTCAAATCTCCTCCTCGGCGTTCTCTGCAGCCATTCCGACGAGCGCAGCGAGTCGGCAGTGCTGCAGGACCGTGATGCGTGGAGAGTTGGAGTAGACCAGTCGCAGCCCGGAACGGCGCACCGCGCCGCACGCCCGGACCGTCTGGGCGTGGTTCAAATCTCCTCCTCGGCGTTCTCTGTACCAGAGTCGGCGAGCGTAGCGAGTCGGTAGTGCTGCAGGAATCGGATCGTATCCGGCCGACCGCCGTCAGGTCAGCAGGAAAATCAACACGCTGATCGTCATTACGACGAGAATGAACGCCCCGGCCAGTGCGCCACCCATCGAGACCATCGCGTTGGCAGTCGAGGCCAGCGTCTCGGTCCGGTCGTTGCCGAACACCGTCACGGTCGCCTGTTCGCTCGCCATCCCGGCCTCGACGGGTTCGAGGTCGGCGACGGCTCTGTCGACGAGGTCCCCGATGAGCGCAACGATTTCCTTCTCGGGGATGACCTGTCCGACCTGATTCTCGGCCTCGACGGTGTTGACGATGTGGGTGTCGCTGGTCATCACCTCCATCATATCCACGCCGTCGGCGGCGTCGATGATGCGCTGACGGAGGCCCGGCTCCATGTTGTTGCCGTCGATGAGCACGTACGCCGTCCGCTGGCCGTTGACTTCGAAGACACAGACCCGGATTCCGAGCGGGCCGATGCCCTCCTCGGGCTCCCAGGGGGTCCTGTCCCAGGCGACTCCACAGCGGAGTTGGCCGGTTTCGGCATCTGTGAGCAAGTTTCCAAGCTGACCGGCCCCGTGGAGCATGTCGAATGACCGCTGACTGCCGGGAACGACGTGGCCGAGGTCGTCGCCCTCGAGCCCGTCGTTGCAGTTGTGTGCGTCGACCAGGAGTACGTCGTCGAGCCCGTCGGCCCGCGCTTCCGACATCGCTGAGAGACC
This sequence comes from Haloarcula hispanica ATCC 33960, assembly GCF_000223905.1. NCBI lineage: Archaea > Methanobacteriati > Methanobacteriota > Halobacteria > Halobacteriales > Haloarculaceae > Haloarcula > Haloarcula hispanica. The sequence continues at coordinate 2,151,084 of NC_015948.1, read as the reverse complement.
CACGGCGTACTCCACGTCGTCGGCACAGCCCGGCGCGTACGTGTTCACGACGAGCGCATCGGTGCCGAAGGCCTGCCCCGTCAGCGTGGCCTCGCCCTCTGTGACACGGAGGCCCGCCGTCGCCTGGTCGTCGTATTCGAGGTTCTGGTACGCCGTCTCTGCGGTCGACAGGATCGTGTCGACCTCCCGCTCCGTGACGAGGTTGAAGTCGTGGCCGGCGGTCGCGTGTGGCGGGAAGGCCAGGCCGTCGGCCGATTCGGCGACGCGTCTGGGGAGGTTACCGCCGCCGATTTCACCCATCGGGCCGGGGTGAATCATCGGCAGGACGAACCGGGCTTTCTCCTCGCCGCCCGGCCGACGGACCGACAGCAAGGTGACCGGGACGACGGCTTCTTCGCCGATGTCCTCGAAAAACTCCTCCAGTTCGCGCGTGCCTTCGGCGATGTGCCCGATGAACCCCCGGAGGAAATCCAGCGCGGAAACGCCGAGCGAGGAGCGCCATGGTTGGTCGATGACGACCAGGAACAGCCAGACTGCTAGCGCGTAGATGACACAGATAACCGCGAGAATAACGAAGTCCTGCGGGATAAACCCCTGTACCTGCGGCGGGACCTCCTCCGGGCGGGAGAGGTACTCCCGAAGCATCGGGTCTTCGAGGATGAACGCGGTCGCCCCGCTGTATATCGCCAGCAACACGGCGGCAGTGACCGTCTGGACGCTCGCCGGAATCGCCGCCTTCAGCAGTGAGTGCCGCGAGACGGCCATCAGTATCAGCAGCCGGAAGGCGAATATCGACGCCAGCGCGACTAACAGCACGTCGAAGACGAAGTTCTGCCCGAGGCGGACGGTAAAGATGGCGATAACGCCGGCGACAGTCAGCATCGCGATAGTGATCAACTCACAGATGACCGCAAGCAGCGTGGCCCGGTTCGGGGTTAGCTGCCCGCCCAGCTGCCGGTCGACCCACGGCGTCACGGCACTGGCGATTGAGGTCGGCAGGCCGATGAGAAACACGCCCTGCCAGGCGTCGTCGAGGATGAACCGCGAATCGAACGCAACGATACCAGTCATCGCCGCGATGACCAGTGCAAAGGCCAGGCTCGTATACCAGGTCGGAGCCCTGAAAATAAACCGCGAAAGACTAGCGAGATTTCCCTGTGTCGCCGTCATTTATGTATCACATCCTACGCGTGAATATAAAACCAGTTACATCACGCTTCAGCGATTACTGGCGAGCGACAGACTGCTGGTCACAGACCGACAGGAAGTTCTCGAACACTTCCTCGCCCTCTTCGGTGTGAGCGACCTCTGGATGCCACTGGACGCCGTATATCGCTTCGTCTGTGTTGCTCATCGCCTCGACGCCACAGACATCGGAGGTCGCGGTCCGCTCGAATCCGGGCGGGACTTCCTTCACTTCGTCAGCGTGGCTGGCCCACACACGCGTTTCGGGATACAGCGAGCCGAGCAGCGGGTCGTCATCATCGAGGATGTCCACCGTCACGTCCGCGTAGCCGCCGTACTCGCCGCCGCCGACTCGGCCGCCGAGTTCGTCGGCGATGAGTTGCATTCCCAGACAGATGCCGAGCACTGGAACGTCGAGGTCGAGGTACTCGGGACAGTTCCCGATATCGTCCATGTCCGGGCCGCCCGAAAGGACGATGCCGTCGGCGTCGATCTCCTCCGGCGGGGTCGTGTTGTCCCTGAGTGAGACGTCGACGCCCATGTCCCGGAGCGCGCGCTGCTCCAGATGTGTGAACTGTCCGTGATTGTCGATAACGTCGATTCGGGTCATTACTGACGCGAAGGCTACGAAGGCGTATATATCTCCTGATGCGGTCGACGGTTCCCCCGCGTCCGGTTTCAGGGCCACTCTCGAAGGGTTTGGCGAACCCCGTCGAGAACTGTCGGGCCACGCAGTTCCAGCGTCACGGTGTTGCCGCCGTCCGAGGTCGTGAGGTGTACTGCCCCGCCGTAACTCTCGACGATCCACGTCGTCAGCCAGAGCCCGATCCCCTTTGAATGGCACAGTTGCGTTTCCACGCCGCTATTGAGGACATCTCGTTCGTGCTGTGGAATCGACGGACAGTTATCGCCGACGTGAACGAACACGGTTCGGCCGTGCTCTTCGACTGAGATATACAGCGTCGGGGTATTTTCGCAGTGAACGACCGCATTTTCGATGACGTTCCGAAGCACAGTGTCGAGCATCCAGTCGGCGTACACCTTCGACTGCTCCGGGAGGTCGAGTTCAACAGTTGTCTCCGGGTGCGATTGCGTGATTTTTTTCGCCTGTTCTCTGACACACGGCACGAGGTCGATCGGTTGCTGTGCGCGACGGTCCGCGTCGAACGCGAACTCTATCTGCCTCGCCTTCTCCGTAGTGGCGATGATATCGTCGATAGTACCGTTCAACTGCTCGACGTGCGCACGCGACTTGGAGTCGCCACGCTCTGCTGTCTCCCGCTGCAGTTCGCCGAGGTGCCCGAGTGCGACGTTGAGGTCGTTCCGGAGGTCGTGCCTGAGCACTCGAAACAACACCTCGTTGCTCTGGGTGAGTCTGCGCCGGGACCGCCGGAGCTCCAGCAGCCACCCGAACAGAACCCCGCCAAACCCGCCGACTGCGACCCCGCTTGCGAGTATCGACGGGATCATCGAGGACTGCGGTACTGGGGCGAGCAGCACGACGATTTTGATGAGCGTAAACAGCGCGATGCCCAGTCCGCACCACTCCGCGGCAGTCCATATCTGATCTCCGGACAGTCCGCTCACCGGGAGCCAGTAGTTCGCGGCTACCAGGGCTAGCGCCGGTGTCAACCCCACGCTGAGGATGACCACGTCTATCGGGGACGGCCGGACGATAGACATGCCGTGGGCAAGTAACGCGCCGGAAATCACGAAACCCGTTGCGACGACATATCCCGTCCCCAGCGACTGCTTCGTGAGCGCCGGAGAGGTCACTATACTAATCAGTTACTGTGTTCCTACTTATCCGTCTGCCACTGATTATCGGGTTTGATAATCGAGTGGGGCTACGAGTCGTCGTAGCGGTCGGCAGCCGATTCAAACCCCAGTTCGGATTGCTCCTTAGAGCGGCGCTGTTCCCGCTGTGCAATGGCTTCAGGGTCCGGGTTTGCGTCGTCGTCGAGCCGCGCCCACGACTGGTGGATCTTCGCGTGACACCACCGGCAGAGAAAGACCGTTATTTCGTGTGATAGCTCGTTGCCGCCTTCGCGGTACGAGAGGTGGTGTTCCTCTAGCAGCGGTCGGTCCGCAGAGTGGGCCATCCGTCGCTCTTCAAGTCCGCAACGAACACACTCCCGGTCGTGGTTCCGAGAGCGGAAATGCGGGCAGTCGACCCAATCCCATTCCGGCTCCGCGTCTGCGTCCGCGTCATCGGGTGCAATCGCTGCCGGACAGCGAAAGTCGTCGGCACTACGGGTGTTGGCGAACTCGGGGTCGTGGTGGCCGTGTTCGCGCGCCCAGCGACACTTCCCCTCGCCGGTGACGAAGTCACACCGCTGGACGTGGTCGTATGGGTCGTCGACGCCGACGGACGTCCCCCCGGGAGCCTTCTCCATGTGACATAGTGAGTGGCCGTGCCCCCTCAAACCCTCCGTTCCGACAGAAGACTTTTTGCCTGCCTACGACTTCCGCGGTGGTATGCGTCTCGTCCACGACCCCGACGGCGCGGCTCGCTCCCTCGCGACGGAGGTGGAGTACGCCGAGTCGATGCTCGAACAGGGCCGGGGGCTGATGTTCCGGTCGTCGATTCCCGACGACTACGCGCTGGTCTTCCCCTTCGACCGCGCGAGCCGACAGTTCATCCATATGCTGTTCGTCCGGTTCCCACTCGACGTGCTCTGGCTCGTCGACGAGGAGGTCCAGGCCGTCGAAACCCTACAGCCCTGGCGCTCGGTCGGCTACGCGAACGCGGATACTGTCATCGAACTGCCCGGTGGCGCGGCGTCGGACGTTTCCGAGGGCGATACGGTCCGTCTTGAATAACGAGTCTCAATAGCATGGGTCGTGGTAATCAGTTCCGTCACCTTTTAGACCGTGAAGAGTAGAGTAGACACCACTATGTCGGAATACCCGACGGAGGATAGAGGAAGTCGCCGCGAGGCGGCTGGCCGCGAAATTCGTGGCGCGTGATGGAGCATCTTCTGTGAGTCAGAACACATTGTTCGAGGGGCACCCAGCGATGCGTGCGCTCTCAGATGTCGGTGAGGTACAGTTTCTCGACACGACACTTCGCGACGGTGAGCAAGCCCCCGGCGTGTCGCTGACGCCGGACGACAAGGCCGATATCGCCCGCTCGCTCGACGCGGCCCGTATCGATGTCATCGAAGCCGGGAGCGCCTGTACCGGCCCCGGCGAGCGCGAGACGATCTCTCGCGTCGCGGGGCTCGACCTCGACGGTACCGTCACTAGCTTCTGTCGCGGTATCCGGAACGATATCGATCTCGCACTCGACTGTGGTGTCGATGGCATCAATCTCGTCGTTCCGGCCAGCGACAAGCACGTCGAGCAGAAGGTCGGCACGTCCAAGTCCGAGAACGTCGACAACACTGTCGAACTGGTGGAGTACGCCGCCGACCACGGGCTCTGGGTCGAGGTCATCGGCGAGGACGGCTCGCGAGCCGACCTGGACTACCTCGAAGAACTGCTCGGAGCCGCCGTCGAGGCCGGCGCGGACCGCATCTGCTGGGCCGACACCGTCGGTCACGCGACGCCGGACCGCGCACTCGAATGCGTCTCCCGGCTCTCCGACCTGGGCCCAGTCAGTACCCACACCCACGACGACCTGGGGCTCGCAGTGACGAACGCCCTGGTCTCCATCGCGGCAGGTGCAGACCTCGTCCACGGGACGATAAACGGCATCGGCGAGCGCGCCGGCAACGTCGCCCTCGAAGAGGTCGCTATCGCGCTTGACCACGGGTACGGCGTCGAGTCGATGGCCCTGACCGAGGTGTACGACCTCGCCCAGCTCATCGCCAACCGGACCGGCATCCCGCTGGCTCCCAACAAGGCGGTCGTCGGCGAGAACGCCTTCACCCACGAGTCCGGTATCCACACCGACGGCACGCTCAAGGACGACTCGATGTACGAGCCGTACCCGCCGGAGAAAGTGGGCCGCGAGCGCCGCCTCGCACTCGGCAAACACGCGGGCCGAGCCGGTGTCGAGGCCGCCCTCGACGAGCACGATGTCGAGGTCACCGATGACCAGCTCTCGGAAATCGTCAGCCGCGTCAAGGAGATCGGCGACCGCGGCAAGCGCGTCACCGACGCCGACCTGCTGACCATCGCCGACGAGGTGACCGGCGACGCGCGCGACCGCCGGGTCGAACTGCTCGGCCTGACCGCCGTTTCCGGTTCCGACACGCCGACGGCGAGCGTCCGACTCGCGGTCGACGGCGAGGAACGCAAGGAGGCAGCGGTCGGCTCCGGGCCGGTCGACGCCGCGATGAACGCCGCCGAGGTGGCGCTGTCCCACACCGCCGACGCGACGCTCGAAGACTACCACGTCGACGCCATCACCGGCGGAACGGACGCGCTCGTCACGGTCGAAATCGAGATGTCGCGCGGCGACGACCACGTCGTCGTCTCCGCCAGCGACTCTGACATCACACGGGCGTCCGTGCGCGCGATGGTCGACGCGATGGACCGCCTCGTCACCGACGACGAGGACCCGCTCGTCGCCGACGACTGACCGCACGGCAGCTACCTATCTCAGGCGCGCAGAATCAGGCCGGTCCTCTCCGCGGACCACGAAAAGTCGTGTTCTTACTTGTGTCCGCGGCTGGCTTCGTGGTACTGGAACACGGTTTCCATGCCCTCCACCAGCGCGTCGAGGTCGACGCTGTCCGTGTCGAACTCGCGGTCGCGCACGGACTGGTAGATGTCGGCCCACCGGTCCCGGAACCGGGCCTCGAACTGTTCGGCTTTGATTTTGTCGATGAGTTCGGCCTTTCCGTCAGGGTTTTCCAGTTCTTCGGGAGTGACGAACCCTTCTTGAAGGGCCAGCACGACGATTCCCGCGGTGTAGTCTCCCACCCTGACTTCTCGTTCCCAGGTCGTGAGCCAGTTGCCGATGCGGGCCATTTCTTGCAGGTCCCAGATCAGGTCCCGGACCGTGCCGTAATCGGCGAGTTCGAATTCCGGCGAATACATGAGGTCAACGGCCGCGTAGGGGAACATTACCATGTTATGTGCCCCGTATGTTTCGGCCCCGCTGAGGTTCGCAATCCGTGGGTTCTCGTTGACGACGGCGCTGTAATCCATCGCGTTCAGCGTCTGTCGCATATCGTAGGTGAACACGTCGTAGAACTCGTCGACCCGGGGCGCGTCAGCTAGTCCCCCCTCGAACTCTCGCCACACACGCTCGATAAAGGAGAAATATTCCTCGCTTACCGCCGCACGGCTCGGGTCAACGGACGACGGATCCTGCACGAGTCGTCGGGCCTCTTCGAAGGTGTCTCGGTCCCCGTCGTTCTCGACGATGTCATCCAGAATCGTGACGTACATCGTGAGTACCGTCTTCTGCGTCCGGACGTGGTCTGCGTGGTCCGGGTGGACGGAGGAGAGCGTGAACTCGGGGAACAGCGAGTAGATCCACTGCCAGAGGAACCGGTCACGCTCGCCACAGACCCGCTCGTACTCGTCTGCCAGTTCTGCAACCCGGTCGGGGAGACTGGTCGTCCGAACCTCTTCGAGAAGGTCCTGTGTATCGACCGAGGGTGACTCAACACTCATTGTGACTGTCCCCCAACGCTTGCACCCTGCATCTCGGCAGTGGAATAATGTTTGATTAACCGACTTTTGGGTGATTCTACTTCTTCAGATTGGCCGGTCACTGCCTCGACGCTCTTGCCCGACTGCGAGCCGGTTTCGATCAGTTGGTGTCCGAGGTCCATACATTCGAGAGGCGAAGTTGCGCTTATAGTGGTACTGACCTGTAGGGTGCTGGTAATGTGCTATTAACGGTATACTTACACAATTTTACTCCAAGTTACGTACCAGTTTTTCAATTGCTACTGCAAAGGAAATATCTGCTTACTGAACTTTCTCAATGATATTCAAATGAGTGAGGAAAATAAGGCGACAATAATGCACCTCTTGACGAGGGCCACGGGTAAGGGTACACAGCGCCAGCAGAACACCCGCACACGGAGTCGAGTTACGCTTCGAGTCCAGTTGCCGCCGAGACGTCGCGGGACGGTGTCACCAGCACCGAACGGTTCCCTTCGACTTCGATACGACAGCCAGCCATACTGAACACGACCAGCCCGTCAGGGCTCGGGGTGCCGTCCGTATCCGGACGGAACAGCCGGTCCAGCGCATCAGGGTCGATACAGTCACTGATTCGGTCATCGAGGTCGACGGGGTCGATACCCAGCGTGTCGGCCACAGCGTGGACGATGGTTTCGCTCAACGGTTCGTTGGGTGTCGGTCTGTAGACCAGTTTTGCCTGGGACATAGTTTGTCGCTGTTTGTCCCTTGATGAGTGATTGAAAAGGTGATTGTGGCTATACAGATACAGCCCGCCGGACTGGTCACTAATACTATAGCGACGGTCTCAGCTATCGCCGAACACGAGTTCGAGCAGTTTTCGCTCGCTGACGCGGAGATGCCGGTTGACCGTCGGCTGTGACACGTCCAGGCTGGCCGCGATTTCCTGGCCGGTCGTCTCCCGAGGCCAGTCGAAGAAGCCACTCAGATACGCCGTCTGGAGTACTTCGAGCTGTCTGTCGGTGAGTTGCTCCTCCAGCGCCGACCGGACTGTACTGTCCCGCTGGCCATTGGACTGTGCGCCGTCACGGCGCGCGATCAGTTTGACGTCCGCGTAGCGCTCGCCGAGTTGTTCGACGAACTGGCGGACATCAGTTTCGCCCGAGACGACAACTGTCACCGTGAGTCCGCCCGTCGACGTTCGGATCGATTTCAACCGCCCGCCCTGCTCCAGTAGCGTCTCCGCGACAGTCTGGCCGGTCACGACAACCTCATAGAGCCCGTCCAGTTGGTCGGTCGAAATCGCTCGCGCGGTGTCGACGCGAGCCATCGACAGCATCTGCTCCTCGACGACAGCCGGGTCGCAGTCCGAGATAGCGAGGAAGAGACGGATCGCACCGTCGCTCCGCTGGACGGCCCCTTCACAGACGACCGGGACGCCGACGCGATCCGAGAAGTGCGTCAAGAACGACTGCGGGGCTGACAGTGATAGTTCGAGTTCGACAGTGCCGTCACCCGCCCGGCGTTGCCGGGACTCGACCTCCCGTATCGCGTTCGCGATGGTCTCACCGAGTTCGGCAAACACCTCCTGAAGCATCTCGTCGAACCCGTCTTCTTGCTCGGCATACACCGTCAGGACACCGTAGACGAAGTCGTCGTATTCGAGCGGGATGCTGAGCGCCGACTGGAACTCGCGGGAGAGCGCCTCCGTCCGCCAATGGTCGCCTCGGAGGTTGTCAGCCACCGACGGGACGATAGTCATCGCTTCGGACTGTGCAGTCTGGACGGCCGGCGGCCCGCCCTCGCGCTCCAGCGACAGCGAGATGGCGTCCAGATAGCTGGCGGTGTCGCCCGCCCACGCTCTGGGGACGAGTTCCGTCGCGTCCTGTCGGCCGATCCAGGCGAAGGAGAACCACTGGGATTCGGCCAACTGGTCACACACGGCTTGTTCGATCTCCTCGGTGGTCTCCGCTTCGACCAGCACCTGATCGATCCGTCGAATGATCGCGTTGACCTGCTTGAGCCGCCGCAGTTCGCGGTTCTGTTCGCGGCGCTCGGCCTCGCGTTCGCGGAGCGTCGTTTCGCGGTCGACGCGCGCAAGCGCGGCTTCCGCGCTGGCGGCGAGCAGATCCACCATCTCTCGGGTCCTGGCGTCGCTGTGTTGCTCGCCCAGTTCGACGTAGAACACGCCGTGGTCTTCGAGCGGGAGGCAGAGTCGCTTCGCGTTCGCCGTGACCGGTCCCGCTCCGAGGTCGATGCTTTCGCCGGGGGCGACCTCGACGGCGCTGTCCTGCACGAACACGTCCCACACTGCGCTCTGACCCGGCCCGACCGACGCGCTTCGGTCCGCTTCGGCGTCGCCGACGCTGCGAAGGGTGTTGTCGCTTCGGTCGAACAGGTAGATCTCCACGTCGGGGAGTTCCAGCACGTCGACGGCCGTGTCGAGTATCTGTTCGGCCACGGCTGTCTTGGTTTCCGTGTGCAGCAGCTTTCTGGTCGACTCGTGCAGCGCCGCGAGCGTCTCCTCGAACCGCTTCCGGTCCGAGATGTCCCGAACGACGCCGACCTGCCGATAGCTTCCGTCTTCGCGGTCGTACGTCGTGAACTTGGTCTCTATCGGAAGCGTGTCCCCGTCAGCGGTTCTGAGGTCCGTCGTCAGCGTCCCGACGTCGCGCTCGCCCTCGATGAACTGCCGGGACATCTCCGCGGCCTCCTCGATAACGGATTCGTCCGCCAGTAGCGTCGCGTTCGACCCGACCAACGTGTCCTTGTCGTAGCCGGTCATCGACTCGACGGCGCTGTTGACCGTCTGCATCGTGAACCCCTCGTCGAGCGTGTAGATGCCGTCCTCGATGGTCTCGACGATGCGTTCGTACTGTTCGAGCATCTCCGTCCGCTCGTGGCGCTCGGTGATGTCGTGGACGATACCCAGGTACAGTTCCTCGCCGTCCCACTGCTGGGGTTCGAAGGCGATTTCGACCCACCGTTCCGTGTCGCCGGCGGAACACGACGACGTCAGCGGTGTTCCTGGCGACTGATTGCAGTGGGTTCCGAGGTCAACGTCACGCAGATCCGGGCAGAACTCGGCTATCGGACGCCCGAACACGTCCGACGGGTCGGAGTCGAGGAGGTCACAGAGGTGATCGTTCCCGGTCCGTATCTCCCCGTCCGCGGCGGTGACGACCACTGGCTCGGGCATTCGCGCGGCGAGAGTCTCCAACAGCACAGGGGGAGACTGCTGTGCCGGTGTGTCGCGTGCCGCTTGTTCGTTCTCGTCCGTTCCACCGACCGGCTTCTCCATACCGTTTCACGGCACTTGCCATGGGAAAGGTTGCTTTCAGTATACGTACCAGAATGTGCTGACTATGTATCTGTTAGGTCCGGATACGGCTCAGTCGCTCCCGCTGCGTCGGCCAGCGATCCGAACCACGTCTTCGAGGCCGGACACGTCGTGGTCCGGCGTCACGTCGAGTCGGGTGTCGGTCCGATGCGGACGACGGATGATCGCCGAGTCGATTCCGGCCCGGTGTGCCGCCTCGATGTCAGATTCGTTGTCGCCGACGAACAGGGCGTCACTGACATCGAGGTCCGCCATCGCCCGCTCGATGTAGTACGGCCGGGGTTTCTTCCGGCGGAGGCTCTCGACTGTCGGCTCGCGCGCCCAGACGGTGTCGAAGTAGTGACCGATATCGAAATGCTCGAACGCGAACGCCACGGTGTCCCGTTGATTCGATGAGACCACGCCCAGCGGACAGTCCAGTCGGTCGAGCATGGACACGTCGCTGTAGGGCTGTTTCTCGCCGGCCCGGATAAGCGCCCGCTGCACTGTAGTCAGTGCCTCGTCACGGGCCCGGAAGAACCGCTCGGGGTCGATATCGTACTGGGTACAGATGTCGGTGAGTTCGGGCACAGTCACGCCGATACTCATGGCCTCGACGTGGGCTGTCGACGGCGACGGCACGCCGAGTTCCTCGAAGGCCCGGCGCGCGCCGACGTAGTGTGCGTCCATGTCAGTCAGCGTCAGCAACACGCCGTCGTTGTCGAAAATGACCGATTCGTACCCCATCAAGGGTATCAAGGGTGGACAGACGCAGAAATGTTTCGTGTTCTCACAGTCCGAGGTCTTCGCTGCCGCTCCCACTCTGGTCGAACTGTTCCGGCGGTCGCCCGGCCTCGTCGATAACATCGTCTGTCACGACGACCGGACAATCCACCCGGAGGGCAATCGCGATGGCATCCGAAGGGCGGGCGTCGAACACCATGTCCTTCCGCCGGTCGTCGGTGTACTGCTCCGCGTCGATCTTCCCGTAGAAGGTCCCGTCGGCCAGATCGTCGATACGGACCCGGTCGATGGCGCCCCCGAACTCCGTCACCATCTCGACCAGCAGATCGTGGGTGAGCGGGCGCTCGAAGGGCTCGCCGGCCATCGCCAGTTGCATCGACTGGGCCTGGTCCTTGCTGACGAAGATGGGGACAATCTCTTCGCGCGCACGGAGCAGGACGACCGGCGTGCCACTCCCTTCTTCGCTGACGCCGACGCCGACCCCTTCGACCGTGGCATCGTGTTCCATGGGCCAGTGTTGGGTTTGCGGGTATGAAAAGCTACCCCGGCGGCGGTTTCAGGGGTCTATCCTGTCCGTTATTCGCCTGGCCGACTCCGGCTACGCCTCCGTCGACCGGACCGACCGCGTGACGCGCACGCCAGCCATCCCGCCCAGCAGTCCAGTCTGGACGCGACGGCCTGGTGAGCGCACACTGAATCGCGATTAAACCGAATTAAAACGGGCGATAGAACGGCCAATTCGGATAAATTCGACTTAATTCGCCTTTTCGGCTTGCCCTCTTCATATGCCACTGGGCCAGAGAGACGAGCGGAGGCAACGATCACAATGAAACTCACTACGATTGCCGGCGGCCTGCTTGCCGTGCTCGTCATCACGGGCTCGGCGGCGGCACTCCCCGGCGCAGCAGGCGCACAGGCCGATGACCACGCGGACAACGCACAGGCGGACAACGCCGCCGAGCAGGCAGCGAACGAAACAACGACCGCAGACGAGAACGAATCGGGCGGCGCTGCCGAGGCAGCTGACCGCCGCGGCCCGCCCGCTGACGCCGGCCAGGCAGGCGACCAGCGCGGCCCGCCGTCGGACCTCCCCGGACAGGTCCCTGACTTCGTCAGCGAGATCCACACGCTCATCGGGCAGAAGCAGGCCGGCGAACTCGCGGGCGACCTGGGCGCACAGATCAGCGACCTGACCCCCGGTGACGAGAGCGACGGGGCAGAGAACGAAACCGAATCCGCGTCCGAGGACGCTGACGCGGACGCGGACGACACCGACGAGGAGTCCACTGACGACGCGGATGCGGACGAGGACACCGACGAGAGGGACGCGGACGACGAACAGTCCACTGACGACGAAAGCGACGACAGCGACGCGTAATCCCCCTGACCTGACGGCTCTTCCTTCGACGATCGACCAAGCGCGGTTTTTTTGCTTGCTGAACTCCGAGTGACGGGTATGGATGACACCGCCGAGTCCAGCGTCCACGCCGACGACGGACCCCGTGACCGTACGACTGCAGACCTCCTTGCGGGTGACGAGGACTCGTCGGCGTCGGAATCGTCGGGCGAGATGAACCGGAAGCGGGCTCTCCTGTTCGTCTCGCCGTTTCTCGCTATCGGGCTGTTCGACCTGGCCCTGCTACTTGGCTGGGGACTGGACCCGCTATGGGGATTCATGATTCTCCCGCCGATACTGTTCGTCTCAGTGCTGGGCTGGATTGCGTTCCGAACCGGGTTCGCGAGCGACCGGACCGGGGACCCAGCCGTCGATAGCCACGACTGACGGTTCGCGGCGTCGGTAGAACACCGAGTGGCTGCCCGCTCCGTTGCGGGTGCCTATTCTTCGAACAGGTCGTCGACGGCGGCCCGTGCGGCAAGGGCAGCGTCGTCCGCGACCTGTGCCTCGTCCTGACGACTGTCGGGCGCGTTGACGTACACGTCGACATCTAGTACGCCATCTTCGAAGGTGACAGTCACGTCGAGGTCCTCGACCGCGCTAACATCGTATCGCGAGAAGACAACGTCTTCGGCCGCGGTCGAGGCTGTCTCGACGACCTCATCGTCTGTCGGCATCGCCTTATGCGCCGCCAGCGCCGGGGCCGCCGGCCGGACCCGCGCCGCCTGCGCCACCGAGCATCTGCTGGAGCTCGCTCTGGAGCTCTTCGAACTGCTCCTGGACGCGCTCTTCCTGCTTTTCGAGCGTCTCGACGCGGACTTCGAGGCTGTTGACCTTCTCTTCGAGGTCGTCCTGTGCCTCGTCGAACTCGGTCTTCACGAGGAGTTCGCCGACCTCGCGGTACATGGTCGAGTCCTCGTCGATGTCGTCGAGCTCGTCCAGAGCCGTCTGGGACTCCTGGAGCTCTGTCTCGGCCTGCTGTTTCTGTGCGGCGACCTGCTGTGCTGTCTGCTGAAGGTCCTGCAGTTCCTCGAGCTTCTCCTGTGCTTCAGGCGGAAGATTACCCTGCATACCTCCAGAGTTGGGGGCCGCACTGTTAAACCCACGCTTTCAAGTCCAGCAGCGGGGCGGCAAGGGGCTGAGAGCACAATCGTTCTGTCGAAAACCCGGCGCTAAAAGACATGAACCCACTATTCGCGGCAGTGAACTCAGGCGACCTCTCCAACCGCCCGCTCCCGTAGCTCCCCGGTCAGGTGCATCCCGTGTTGATCAATCCGCCTGACGATCCGCTTCGCCTGGGTCGGTTTGAGGTACTTGTCCTCGATAGCGGCCCGGACCACGACGCCGAAACTGCTCGTCACTTCCGCACCCAGGCCCTGCGCCATCCGGCGGACAGTGCGGTCCTCGGAGACGACGGCCACGGCGGAGCGGTCGTCGCTGTCGCGGTGGGCTAACACGCCGGCGAGCACCGTCACAGCGGCTCCGAGGTCGGAATCGCCGAGCAGGGACTCGGCCTGGTCGACGTAGTCCTCGTCGACGCCGGTGTCGATGCCGTTCTCGCGGTACTCGGTCAGGTTCGTTGCGGTCGGTTCGACCTGGACCTCGTCGATGACGGGCTCGGGAATGACGATGTCGCCGTCGAACGCGTCCAGCAGCGACAGTTCCCCCACCTGTCCCAGCGAGTACAGCGACGTCGGCCCGACGTAGATGCGGGTCATAGCTCCGCGGCCGTGTCGGCGTCGAGCTCCAAGTCGGACAGCTCAAGCTGCGTCGTCAGGTTTCGCTCGCGGGCCACGTCGAGCCACTCGGCGATGGAGAGGTCCGCAAGCTGTGCGGCTTCGGCCGCCGACACGTCGCCGGACTGGTACTGCTCGACGGCGACGCGGAGCCGGAGCGTTTCCAGTCCCTCCCGCAGGGCTTTCCGAATCGTGGTCGACCGGTCCTCGGAGAGCAACTCGGCGACGTCGTCCAGTTCGTCTTTCTCTTCACTCGGGAGCCGCGCGCTGATTGTCGGCATGTTTTCACAGTCATCTCGTGTAAACATACATCAAACTACGGGTCGGAGAACCGCCTGTCGGTCTCCTGAAACTCTGGGCGGAGCGTGTGCGGACGGAGCGGGCGACCACCAATCCTTAACGCCACTGGGTCCCACGAGGAGGCAATGACCGACGAAGCACACGCGTTCGTCCCCGGCCACATCACGGGCTTTTTTACCGTTGACCGTGGCGATGACCCGATCGAGACCGGCTCCCGCGGCGGCGGGCTGGCCCTGTCTGACGGCGTTTCTGTTACCGTCAGCCGCGGGGCTGAAACCAAGATAACGCTGAACGGCGAGGAAATCGAGGTGGAAGCCGTCGAGCGAGTGCTGGACGCGCTGCGAACCACGGCGACTGTCACTGCTGAAACGCCGCTCCCGCTCGGGTCGGGCTTCGGCGTCTCCGGCGCGCTGGCGCTTGGCACCGCACTGGCGGCCAATGCCGTCTTCGGCCACGGGCTCTCGTACAACGAACTGGTGACCATCGCCCACGGCGCGGAGGTCCAGGCCGGTTCCGGGCTCGGCGACGTTGTCGCGCAGGCCCGCGGCGGCGTGCCGCTCCGGCTCGAACCCGGCGGGCCGCAGTTCAACTATCTCGACGCCATTCCGGCCCGCAGCCGCATCGAGTACGTCACACTCGGGGAGCTATCGACGGCGGATGTCGTCGGCGGCGACACGGACATCCTGACAGCTGCCGGCGAGCGCGCGCTCTCTACCGTCGTCAAGGAGCCGAAACTGTCGACGTTTATCCAGGCCTCCCGGCAGTTCTCCCGTGAAGCGGAGCTGCTGACGCCGGAGGTGAAAAGCGTCATCGACGACGTGGCCGAAGCGGGCGGGGACGCCGCGATGGCGATGCTCGGCGAGACAGTGTTTGCGCTGGGGACCGGCCTCACCGACGCGGGCTACGATGCGACCGTCGCCGCTATCTATCCGCCCGGTGCGACCATCGAAGACGAGGGCTGACCACACGTCGCAAAACCACCGAACCGGCTTCCTTATCAGCGCGCAGCCGTAGCCACAGCTATGGACTGTCGGCAGTGTGCCACGCCGCTCGACCGACCGGGCGACTACTGCCTGGTCTGTCACACTGCCAATACGGACGCCGTCGTCCTCGAACTCGACCGCGAGCGGGCGACAGTGACCTCGCTGCTGGACGGGTCGGTCGTCGGCCAGCGGACGGTGACGACGACGCCGGAGGGCGAGGGGAGCGACGAAACGGTCGTCGTCGAGCTCCGCAACTTCGCCGGCCTCGTCGCGGACGAGGTGCGACGGAAACGACCGGAGGAGGTGTACGTCACGGGCGACCGCGACGTCATCGCCGCCGTCCGCCCGCAACTGCACTACGAGTTCTTCCGCGTCGAGGGCGACGATCCGGTTCAGCGGGTCATCGACCGCCAGGGCGAGCCCGCGCTGGAAGTGGTCGACGCCGCGCCCTCGGAGAAACTCGGCGGGAGCCACTCGACGCTCATCGGCGGCCGGTCGGGCCAGCGAGTCATCCAGACCGTCGCCGGCCACCCCCACGTCAAGAAGGTCATCCCCGGTCCCATCGACGCTGGCGGCGCGAGTTCGCCGACGGGCGTCCGGGCGAAGGCGACCCGCGCCGACGCCAACGGCAACGTCCGGGTGCTCATCCGCGACGGCTCAAGCGTCCAGGAGAACCGCGTTGTCACGACGGCCGGCGACCGCGAACTGGGCGAACACGTCCGGGCCGATCTGAACGAGGCACTCAAGGAAGCCGAACTGCAGGAGTAGCACCCGCGCCGGGACCGGTTGTCACGCCACGACAACGCCGACAACGAGCACAGCGGCTACCGCGGCTCCAACGACACCAGTCCGGTGAACAGCCGGTAACGCCGTCCGCACGTCGAGTACCATCGGACCTGCATGGAGCGCGGCGAGCGCCAGATAGCCGGTCGGGGCGACCAGCGGAAACGCGACGGCCCCGATAGTCAGCAGACAGAGGCCGACGACGCCCGCTCCGAGGTAGCCGCGTCCGCGCGCGGGCTGACCCGCCCCTTTCAGAACGCCGCCGGTCCAGCAGTAGCCGATGGCCGTCGCGCCGACCCACGCGTGCCAGTACGCCAGTTGTTCGGGGACGACACTGAGGAGGCCGCCGACCGTCAGCGCCGTCGCAGTGGTGTTGACCGTTCCCCAGGCGAGCATCGCGTCGGAGAAGCGGACCGAGTCCGGTGCGTGCAGGACCGTCAGGCCGACGAAGCCGCCGATCAAGACGACCCACAGCACCGTTGCGAGCAGCTGGCCGTTGGCGTGGTCGAGCCAGGTGAGCGCCTGGATGCCGCCCCAGCCGAGCAGTCCGGCTGCTGCGCCCGAGAGCAAGAACTCCGAGGCCGTAAGCCGCCCGCTCGTGGCCGGTGCGACCCGCTGGAGGCGACTTCGAAGCCCGTCGAACGCTGCCATCGACCGACGGTTTGCCCGCCTCCCTCTTGAGTTCTCTAGGCTAGCTCCGCGGTCAGCAGGAGAATGCTGGGCGCGACGAGCAGGACCATACCGGCGAGTATCAGCACTGCCGGCACGACGAGCAGTCCCATCTCGGTGAACAGCCACAGCCCGAGCCCGCCCAGCAGCGCGACGAGACCGACGATTCGCACGAGCCATGTGACGATACCCTCGAACCCGGAGTCCGCGACGAGGTCGACGACGTCGAGTAGCTCGTCCATGTCAGTCGGTCGTTGCCGGCCGGGCCTGTTAATCCCTGTGGCCGTCGGTCGACCGGGCCGCATCTCGAAGGCCTTATGTGGCCGCTCGGCGGACAACAGACCACTATGGCTAGCAAGAGCGGAAAGACCGGCAGCTCGGGCCGTTTCGGCGCTCGCTACGGTCGCGTGTCTCGACGCCGCGTCGCGGAGATCGAATCGGAGATGAACGAGGACCACGCCTGTCCGAACTGCGGCGAAGACCGAGTCGACCGCCAGGGGACGGGCATCTGGCAGTGCAGCTACTGTGACTACAAGTTCACCGGCGGCAGCTACAAGCCGGAGACGCCTGGCGGCAAGACCGTCCGACGCTCCATTCGGGCCGCACTGTCCGAAGACGAGGAGTAAAGGACCCCCGTTCCTATCTCTCAACTATGAGCTACAAGTGTTCACGCTGTAAGCGCGACGTGACGCTGGACGAGTACGGCGGCGTTCGCTGCCCGTACTGCGGACACCGCGTCCTGCTGAAGGAGCGGTCACCCGACGTCAAAGAGATCAACGTCAACTGAGACTGTCGGTACGCCGTTGACGGTCGACGGCCGACTGCGCCACGTTGCAAACGGCTTTTCTGGGGCAGTCCCGCGACTGATACGACGACGCTCCCATTTCGAACAGTATGACTGCACCACATCGGACCCACCTGACTGCGGAGTACGACAACGCCGACCGGGCTCGCGCCATCGAGCGGAGCATCCGTCCCGAAATCGACGACATCGAGGGGGACCGGACGACGGCGCGCCTCAGCCGGGACGGACAGCGGGTCGAACTCACGGTCGAGGCGAGTGATCTCGTCGCACTGCGGGCCGGAATCAACACATGGCTGACGCTACGCGGCGTCGCTGAAGACGCTGTCGCGGGACCGCAGTGAGGAAAGCGGCGCGGAAATAACGGCGGCGTCACAGAAATATCGGAAACGGGTCAGTAGCCGAGCGCTACTGCCGGTAACGGTCCGGGACGTGGGCCGAGATCGACTCGGGAACGTTGCCGAACACGACCGGGGCCAGGGTTGCCAGTCGACGCCGGAGGAGGCTGTACGTCGCACCGGTGACGAGGGCCGCGGCGACGACCCACCGGAACGGCCCGTCTAGAACGACGAACAGCGGCGAACCCACGAGTACCATCAGCCCCACATCCGACGGTGCACCGTCGTACTGTATCCATCGCTTGGGCGACCGCCATTGCCCGCGGACGTGGTCGTACACGGCGCGTTCGGACGTGCCTTCCCACGGGCGGAGTTCAAGGCCGCCGCCGTACCGGTCCATCCGGCAGTGGAGGGCAGCGCCCAGCAGTACGAACGTGAGCGCGACGAGCAGCGGTGTCTGGAGGATAGCGGCGAACCCGGCGGTCGGGAGCGCCGCGAGCGTGTACCCGCTTGGGTAATGCAGCGTACGCCGATGGCCCGAGTACAGGTCGAGGTCGGGCAAAACGCCACCGACGAGGCCGCCAGCGAGCGCTACTGCGGCGTGGTCTGGCGCAAGGACGAGCAGCGGTGTCGCGATTGCGAGCCCCGCTATCGCGTGCGTCGGCAGCATCATATACCTGTACAAGGGGCCGTAGCCGGTATAAACACGTCGCTGGGTTTATTCTCCGTCGTACCCCAGTCCACTGCAATGAGCGATGGTGCCGGCCGTCCCGACAGCAGTCTCGGGGCTATCGACCTCGATGACACGTTCGAGAAGCTCTTTCGTGACGGGCGAACCAACGCGATCATCGCGTGGGTGCTCGTCGCGATTCTCACGGCTGTGTTCGTCGAAAGCGTCCTCGATATCGACTACCAGTGGATACTGCTCGTCGGTGTCGTCGGCTTCGTCGTCCTCGTGCCGCCGGTGGCGTTCCGCGAGTGGCGCGTCATGCTGCCCTGGGAACTGCTCTTTCTCGCCTGCCTGCCGATCCTGGTCCGCGGCCTCGTCGGGGGGACGGTCGGAACCTTTGCCACGTATCTCTCGCTGGCAGCGCTGTCGCTACTCGTCATCGTGGAACTGCATATGTTCACCGAGCTGGAAGTCACACACTGGTTCGCCGTCTGTCTCGTCGTCTTGACGACACTCGCCGCCGTGGCGGCCTGGACGGTGTTCCGGTGGAACGCCGACCGGTTTCTCGGGACGTCGTATCTCACGACCAACGAGGCGCTGATGACCGAGTGGCTGTACGTCACCCTCGCCGGACTCGCCGCGGGTGTGTTGTTCGATGGCTACTTCAGACGGCGGGACCGCCGCCTCTGGCGTGGTCTCCGACGGATGGTGCGGCGATGAGGCTGCCCCGACCGTCGATGCGGAACCAGCGGCGGATCACCCGCGCGATGCAACTCGTCTTGCTCGGGCTGGTCGGCTACGGCATCGTCGCCGGCCAACCGAAGCCAATCACGAACGGCGGTATCGGCCTGCTCGTCACGTTTCTCCCCGCAGTGATGCGGCGAAACTACAATCTGGCCCTGGACCCGTGGCTCGCCCTCTGGATCACGACCGCGGTGTTCCTGCACACCCTCGGGTCGGCCGGGCTCTACGGACAGATCGGCTGGTGGGACCACCTCACCCACGCGATGTCAGCCTCGCTCATCGCCGCGTTCGGGTACACGACGGCCCGGACCATCGACCTCCACAACGATTCGATTCACATCCCCAAGCGCGTCTTCTTCGTGTACATCTTCGTCGTCGTGCTGTCCTTCGGCGTGATCTGGGAACTGTTCGAGTTCGCGCTCGACATCGTCGCCACCGAAACGGGTGTCACGATGCCGCTGGCGCAACACGGCCTCGATGACACGGTCCGGGACACGATGTTCAATTCGCTCGGGGCGTTGCTGGTCGCGGCGTTCGGACAGGCTCATCTCACTGACGTCGCCGAGACCCTCCGGGAGCGGCTGTTCGTGCTCGACTGACGCCGAAGCGTCACCGGCCCCGTTACCCGGGTGACAGCTAACGGGGACGTGGTGGCTAAATACGGTGCGTCATCGGTCCGAGCGTTCTCTGTCCGATGGGCTACGACAGGAACCGTGTGTTATCCCCGATGGGGTAGCCACTGTGTCGGCGAACGTGTCGGATCGTTGTCTGGAGCCGCTGTGGCCGCCGAACAGTTATTATGCCTCAGTAAAGTGGTTGAACAGCATACCAGGGCGATGATTGGGAATGGCCTCGACGATGTCGCGTTTGCGGGAGCGAGACAGACCGGCGCTGCCAGTCGAGACATCGAAGTCGTGTATCTCGACTCCGACGCGACGGCACGAGAGCAGATACACGAGGTTCTGGCGGATCACAGCGCCGAGATGACGGTGACGAGCGTGGCAACGACGGATGCCGCGTTGGAAGCTGCCGCGTCGACAGCGGTCTCCTGTCTCGTCCTCGACCCGACTGGACTGGGCGATATCCCGGCCCCACTGGTGTCGAACGACCGCTACCCGGTCGTCCTCTACACCGACGCCACTGCCCCGGACAGCGCTGCGACTGTCTTCGACGATGCAGAGACGGTCGTCAGGAAACAGGGGGACGGACAGCCGACGTTTCTGGCGGAGAAGATTGTCAGCGTCGTGTCGGCGTCGGCCGATCGGACCGAGTCCGCGCTCCGAGATGCGCTGTCCGGAATCGAATCGCGCGCTGAAGCGAACGAAATCGCTGTCCTACTGGCGGATGACGGAACGGTACACTGGTCGAGCGACTCGGTGTCGACGTTCGTTGACCGCCTCGACGATACCCGCCGGGTCGAGGGCTTTTACGACGCCATGCGGACGGCACTCCCCGACACGCCCGGCGGCCGTCGACAGCTACAGCGACTCCGGGACGCCCCGACCGAACCGGTTGCGGTCCGGGTTCCGGGTAGCGACCGCGACCAGTACCTCCTTCGACACGGGCACGAGCTACCGGACGCCGCAGGGGGACTCACGCTCGTCCTACTGCGAGACATCACCGAAACCGCCCGGCGTGATGCCCGCACGGCGCTGCTGGATCTCCTCGTCGAGCAGGCACAGGACGGCCTCTACACGCTCGACGAACGGGGTGTCATCGACTTCTGTAACGAGTCGTTCGCGGCGAACCTCGGGTACGAGCCGGACGAACTGTGTGGCGAACACGCCTCGACAGTGCTGGCCCCCGGTGAACTGTCGAAGGGGCAGGCGACTGTGGAAACGCTGCTCGAAACGCCTGAGAAGGAGAGCACGACTGCCGATCTGACGTTCTATCGGAAAGACGGTACCGAACGGGAGGTGTCGATCAACTATACGCTGATTCACGACGAAGCCGGCAACTACAGCGGGTTGATCGGCGTCGCTCGGGACATCACGGAGCGCTGTAACCGCGAGCGGGAGTATCAGGAGATGACTGAGCGATTGAATCTCGCGCTCGAAGGCGCGGAACTCGGCGTCTGGGACTGGAACCCCAAAACCAACGATGTCA
Source organism: Haloarcula hispanica ATCC 33960 (assembly GCF_000223905.1). Lineage (NCBI taxonomy): Archaea > Methanobacteriati > Methanobacteriota > Halobacteria > Halobacteriales > Haloarculaceae > Haloarcula > Haloarcula hispanica. Next base: position 2,129,762 of record NC_015948.1, on the reverse strand, counting down.
CCTTCGACGAGCGCTGGACCGGGATGCTCGGCTACACCACGAACGAACTGGAGCCACACTACGAGACGTGGGCCGACCTCGTCCATCCAGACGACCTCAACCGAGTGGAACAGGCGCTCGCGGAACTGAAGTCCGGGGAGACCGATCTGTATCAGAGCGAGTTCCGGATGCGGACAAAAGACGGGGACTGGCGATGGATCCGGGACATCGGGAAGGTGTTCGAGTGGAACGACGACGGCGAGGCGATCAGGGCCGTCGGGATCCATCAGGACATCACCGAAGAGCGGAAACGTCAGGATGCGATCGAACGACAGCGCGACGAACTGGCGACACTCAACGGGGTCAACATGCTCATACAGGACCTCATTCACGCTTTGGGTGGTGCCGCGACTCGCCACGAGACTGCAGAGACAGTGTGTGAGCGCATTGTCGAATCGGACCTCTGTGAGCTAGCGTGGATCGGTGAGCGAGCCGGCGCGGACGATAGACTCGTGCCGAAAACGGTAGCCGGCGACAATAGTGACGTTCTCGACGACCTCATCGTTAGTGACGGGAACGACCAAGTGCTGTGTGCAACAGCCCTCGTGACAGGTGCGGTCCAGACGATACAGGACTGCGGCGACCCGTCCGAATTCAAGCAGTGTGGGGCCGCTGCTCGCGAACAGGGGTTCAAGTCCGCCGCAGCGATTCCACTGGTTCAGGGAAACACCGTCCACGGCGTTCTCTGCGTGTACGCCGACCAGCCAGCGGCGTTCGGCGGCCGAATAGCTGACAGTTTCGCTGTCCTCGGCAAGATGGTCGGGTACACGCTCGCCGCGGTCCAGAACAGGCAACTCCTGTCTGACGATACCACGCTCGAACTGACATTCGAATCGGAATGTTCCGACATACCCCTTGTCTCGGCAGCGAATGCGTACGGATGCCGAATCGAGGTCGTCGAATCTGTCGATACCGAGCCGACGCATCTCCTCTATGTCTCCGTCGACGAAGGGCCGCCCGATGCAGTCTCTGCGCATCTCTGTTCTCAGACGGAGATTCTCGGTTCGCGGGTCGTCCGTGCAGACGATTCCAGCGGCATTATCGAGTTGCAGGTTACAGAAACCGTCCAATCGCTGCTTCTCGATGTCGGTGCCCGCTGCCGGACTGTGGTTGCCGACGACGGGGCGCTCTCTATTACTGTCGAGGCCCCGCCGGATGCCGACTCCCGGGCGATACGGGACGCAGTCTCCGACCGGGTGCCTGACAGCACGCTGACGGCAAAGCAGGAGTGCGACCGGACAGACGACATACTTGACACCGAAACGGACCCACGCAACCACCTGACTGACCGCCAGAAGGAAGTCCTCCGCACGGCCTTCCTGACGGGCTACTACGCCTGGCCCCGAGATACGAACGCCGAGCAACTGGCAGAGAGGCTCAGTATCGCATCACCGACGCTCCATCAGCATCTCCGGCGAGCGCAGCGGAATCTCATCGACGCTGTGTTCGATATGCAGTGATACGCGCCGGTGACGCTGTTGGCAATTACAGCCAGCGTGTTCGACGGGTACCTAGCCGTCTAGGTACAGAGTTAATAATATTGGGGGCCATTAATTTAATGCGCGTAAATGAGTAACCAAAGGAATGGAGGGTCTCAGAGTGACCAGTGGTGTGGGATGACACCGTCGGACAGAACGCTGTCTACGGCGGATGTAGACGACGTGTTCGAGGTTTTGGCTGATTGGCGGCGCCGTGCCGTCTGTCACTACTTCGCGAGCGGTGACCAGACGGCCGCTGACGTCACGGCGCTAGCCTCGGCAATATCGGAGCATGGGGAGACGAGCACGGTCGACGCAACAGATACGTCACCCTCGACGATCCGAACGCAGCTCGAAGAGGAGCACCTGCCAGTCCTCCATCGGATCGGGCTCATCGACTACGACGAGCGAAGCGGCGCAGTGAAGTACTGGGGGTCCCCGACCGTAGAAAAGTGGGCTAACCACGCGGAAGCTGTCACGCAGCGGACCGACTTCTAACCGACCGGCGGGCCGCATCTGGGGGGCTGTGGCCCGTCGGAGCCGCTACTCCTTTTTAACGGGGGTCCGAACGCCGGAGCATGGACCTCCCGCCAGTCGGACTCGGCACGATGGGTATCGAGGACGAGGCTGTCGTTCGGACAGCCATCGACTGTGGCTACCGCCACCTCGACACCGCTCAGATCTACGATAACGAGAGTACTGTGGGTGCAGGCATCGCCACCGCCGACACCGATCGGGCTGACCTGACTGTCGCGACGAAACTCTGGATCGACGCCCTTGAGCCGACCGCTGTCCATCCGAGCACGGAAGCCAGCCTCGACCGACTCGGTCTCGACACCGTCGACCTCCTGTACGTCCACCGCCCGCGTGGCGACTACGACCCAGAAACGACGCTGCCCGCTGTCGAGTCCGTGCGCGAGGCGGGACTGACCGAGCACGTCGGGCTCTCGAACTTCGAGCCGGACCAGTTGACTGTCGCGCGCGAGCACCTCGATGGAATTGCTGCACACCAAGTCGAGTTCCATCCGCTATTCTGGCGCGAACCACTGCTCGCTGACGCCCAGAAACACGGCTACCCGCTGGTCGCGTACGCACCGCTGGCGGGCGGTCGCGTGTTCGAGGAGCCGACTGTCGTCAACATCGCGGACCAGCACGACACGTCGCCGGCCGCCGTCAGCATCGCCTGGGTGACCAGCTACGAGAACGTCGTCACAATCCCGAAGGCGTCCTCCCGACCCCATCTCGAAGCCAACCTCGCCGCTGCCGACCTGGAACTGACCGACGCCGAAATTGCGCGCATCGAAGCCATCGAACGCGAAAAAGAACTGTTTCCTGAGTGATGCTTGCCCGGAGCGGTTAGCTGTTGGCCGTTTTTCATATCATTCTCGCGGAGTGAGCGTTCCTTTCCGAAGTCTGAATATAAACCGAATACCGATACCGTTTGGCCATACGGTCTTAAGTGGTCCTTTCGTATATTGAATGTATGACAGCTGCCAGTACCACTGCAACGACAGTACTCCAGGCGACACAGTCAGATGTGCTCCAGGAGATACAGTCGAATTTCCTCCTGAACTCATCGCTCTGGGTGAACATCGCGCTGGCGGGCGTGGTCATCCTCCTGTTCGTCGCGATGGGTCGGGATATCGAGTCGCCTCGCGCCAAACTCATCTGGGTTGCGACGATGCTGGTTCCGCTGGTCTCGATCTCCAGCTACGCCGGTCTGGCCTCGGGCCTGACGGTCGGCTTCCTGCAGATGCCGCCGGGCCACGCTCTCGCCGGGCAGGAAGTCCTGTCACCGTGGGGCCGCTACCTGACGTGGACGCTCTCAACGCCGATGATTCTCCTGGCGCTGGGCCTGTTGGCCGACACCGATATCGCGTCGCTGTTCACCGCAATTACGATGGACATCGGCATGTGCGTGACCGGCCTCGCCGCCGCGCTGATCACCTCCTCGCACCTGTTGCGCTGGGTGTTCTACGGCATCAGCTGCGCGTTCTTCGTCGCGGTGCTGTACGTCCTGCTCGTCCAGTGGCCGGCCGATGCGGAGGCCGCCGGGACAAGCGAGATATTCGGGACGCTCAAGCTCTTGACAGTCGTGCTGTGGCTCGGCTACCCGATTCTGTGGGCGCTGGGCTCCGAAGGGGTGGCCCTCCTGAGCGTCGGCGTCACCTCGTGGGGCTACTCCGGGCTGGACATCCTCGCGAAGTACGTCTTCGCGTTCCTGCTCCTGCGCTGGGTCGCCGCTAACGAAGGCACCGTCTCGGGGTCCGGGGCGAGCATCGGCTCCGGCGGCGCGGCTCCTGCTGACGACTGAGTAGCGTATCGAGACGTGAGCAGTATTCGTCCTGCCTGCGTCCCCGTAGCTATATTTTGACCGTTCTCCATCCCTGCCCGCACAGTAGCAAATGCAGAAAAGATAAGTTATGTCGGCCAAGCGACTAGTCTGTATGCCCTCCCCTTTCGAAAACCCAGCCCTTCGCTACGGTATCCCACTGGTCAGCGCCACGGTCGTCGCGGCTGTCGCGTTCCTCTTCTTGGAAGGGACGATACGGTATGTCGCACTCGGGATCGCCGCGCTCGAAGTTGTGGTTGCGCCACAGATTCTGAAACAGGCGGCGGCGAACGCATAGTTGGGGACGGGTCGTACTCCCGTCCTCGTGTCGGTCCGATAGAGTGTGTCGATCCGCGGCTATCCCTCAAGACTTGCCGAACTCAAACCGCTGCGAGACAGTGCGCTCGCGTATCGCTACGCTCGCGCTCGCTGTTTCGAGGTTCCTATGGAGAGATTCGCTGTCGGTCCTACGGGACTCACTGCGTTCGTCCCGCTGGCTCTCAGGTCTCGCCGCTCACGGGTCGTTCCTCCCCGTCGTCGGGCGGTGGTACCGCCCGACTGCCTGCGGGACCTTCGGTCCCGCTCTGCTCGCGATTTCGAGGGTCTTCCCTGCAGTCAGAACCTCGCTTCCTACGGGCTCAGACGCTGTCGGTCTCGCGGGAACAGCACCGCTTCCCGGATGTTCTCCAGCCCGAGCATCGTCATGATGAGGCGCTCGCCGCCGAGGCCCCAGCCGGCGTGTGGCGGCATGCCGTACTTGAACATCTTGGTGTAGTACTCGAAGGCTTCCGGGTCCAGTCCCTGCTGTTCGAACCCTTCGACGAGGTGGTCAAAGCGGTGCTCACGCTGGCCGCCCGAAACCAGTTCCATCGACGGGTGCATCATGTCGAAGCCCGTCGAGACCTCCTCGTCGTCGTCGTGGTCCTTGATGTAGAACGGCTTGATCTCGCTGGGCCAGTCGGTGATGAAGTAGTGCTCGCCGACTTCCTGCCCGAGGACGTGCTCGGCCTCCGTCGAGAGGTCGTCGCCCCACACCAGCGGCTCGTCGAGTTCGCCGGTGGCGTTGATGCGGTCCAGGGCGTCCTCGTAGGTGAGTCGCGGGAAGTCGCCCTCGGGGGCCGCGAACTCATCTTCGAGGCCGAGCGCTTCCAGTTCGTCCTGACAGTTCTCGGCGACGCCCTCGTAGGCGGACCGGACGACGTGTTCGCAGGCGTCCATCGCTTCGGTGTGGTCGTAGAACGCTGACTCGAAGTCGATGGAGGTCGCCTCGTTGAGGTGTCGCGGCGTGTTGTGCTCCTCGGCACGGAAGATCGGGCCGATCTCGAAGACGCGTTCGAGGCCGGAGCCGACCATCAGCTGCTTGAACAGCTGCGGGCTCTGGTTCATGAACGCTTCCTGCCCGAAGTAGGTGATCGGGAACAGCTCGGTGCCGCCCTCGGTCCCCGTAGCGACGATCTTCGGCGTGTTGATCTCCGTGCAGTTGAGGTCGCGGAACGCCTCGCGAACGGAGCGGAGGACTTCTGCGCGGATCTCGAAGATGGCCTTCACTTCGTCCTTGCGGAGGTCGAGCGTGCGGTTGTCGAGGCGGGTCGGGAGTTCGGCGTCGACCTTGCCCGAGGGGTCGAGCGGCAGTTCGGGGTCGGCCTCGGAGATGACGTCGACCGACTCTGGCGTGACTTCGACGCCGGTCGGTGCGCGCGGCTCCTCCTCGACGTCGCCGGTGACCGAGATGACCGACTCGCGCTGGACGTTCAGCCCCGTCTCCACGAGGTCGTCGTCCATCTCGTCTTTCTCGAACTTGACCTGAATCTTTCCGGTGGTGTCCCGAAGGATAAGGAAGGCAATACCACCGAGGTCTCGGATCTCGTGGACCCAGCCGGCGACGGTGACCGTGTCACCCGGCGTTGCGTCCGCCGTGTAGGTTCGGTTTTCCATGGACGTTGGTTCTTGTGGGCCTAACTTAAGAACAGTCTTTCGAGGCGAGGGCGCAGGTCCCTCTCGGACGCGGTTGGTCTCGGGACAAGACGCCATTGATGATCAGGCCCGGCCGAAGCGATAGCTCGGTGCCGTGTAAACAGAGTAGCCGTTGACAGTGTGTTTTATATGATACACTTTCAAACCCGCCAACATGGCCCTCCCCCGATGGTTTCCCGTCGCACAGAAAGAGGCAGTCGCGTTACTCAAATCGAAAGGAACCTGGATACTTGCGCCCCTGCTCGTCGTCTGGGGGTATGGTCCCACCTACCAGAGTTGGGACGTGCTTGGCCCGAACGTCACGGTTGGCTTCGTTCAGGTGGCCGGGTCGTTTCTCCTCCCGCTGGGTGTCCTGTTACTCACGTATCGGTCGATTATTCAGGAGCGCACGTCGGGCAGTTTGAAATTCCTGCTTGGACTGCCCCTCACGCGAACTGATATTCTCATCGGCAAGGTCTTCGGTCGGAGTGTCGGGGCTGTGCTCCCGTTTGCCCTCGCAACAGTTATTCTCGGCGTGATTGGCGGTGTCAAGTTCGGGCTGTTCTCCCCGTTACGTTTCATCGGCGTGTTTCTGGTGACAGTGCTGTACATCGTTGTGCTCGTGTCAGTCGCAACAGCGGCATCGGCAGCCACGACCAGCACAGTCCGTGTCACCAGCGTACTCTTCGGCGGTTTCTTTTTGCTGCTGACACTGGGGTGGAAAGTCGTTGGTGTCCGTCTCTACCTGGCTGTGACCGGCAACGCAGTTAATCCGCTCGAACCGCCGGCTGACGGTCTGTTGTTCGCTATACTTCGGCTTTCGCCGGGTCGAGCGTACCGAACTGTAACGAACTGGATACTCGGACTGGCGAACTCCGGTGGCCAGTACACGTCAGTCATCGACGTGCTGTATCCCGGTATCTCAACCAACGAGTACGTCGTTGATGCAGCCTTTAGTGGACAGCCAGTTCCGGTCTACCTTCACGAATCGCTCGCCCTCGTCGTACTGCTTTTCTGGGGTGTCGTCCCGCTGGCACTGGCCGGCTATCGGTTCAAGCGAGGTGACCTCGCATGACGCCGCCGGCAATCGAGACCGACGAGCTTTCGAAGCAGTACGGCGAGACTGTTGCGCTCGATGCGCTGAACATGACCGTTGCACAGGGCGAGGTGTACGGCTTCCTCGGCCCGAACGGTGCCGGCAAGTCGACCACGATCAATCTACTGATGGACTACATCAAACCAACGTCGGGAACGGCCCGCGTTCTCGGCCACGACCCGTGGAACGATGTCGTCGCCTGCCACCAGCGTGTCGGTATCTGTCCCGACCGCTTCGAGACGTATGCGTCGCTGTCTGCGCGGCGGCACCTCGAACTGGTGATCGATACGAAGCGTACGGACGACGACCCGCGAGCACTGCTCGAGCGCGTTGGACTGGCCGACGCTATCGAAAGACCCGCTGGCGAGTTCTCACAGGGGATGGAACAGCGGTTGGCACTCGCGATGAGTCTCGTCGGGGAGCCGGACCTCCTGATTCTCGACGAGCCGTTCACCGGGCTCGACCCCCACGGCGTCGCGCTGGTGCGAGATGTTGTCGAAGCCGAGTCCGAACGCGGTGCGACGGTGTTCTTCTCCAGTCACGTCCTCGGGCAGGTCGATCTGGTCTGTGACCGTGTCGGGATCCTCTATGAAGGGGACCTCATTGTCGAAGGGACCCTGCCGGCGCTCCGGGACACCTGTGACCTTTCGTCTGACGCGACAGTCGAAGACATCTTCATGACACTGACTGACGGCTCCGATCACGCCGAGGCGGTGGACGCATGAACCGCCGCCAGTATCTGGCTGTGTCGACAGCAGCGCTGTCCGGTCTCGCCGGCTGTCTCGGCGATACCGAGTACACTATCTCCAGCGTTGAAACCGAAGATGATTCGCACCCGCTCGCACTCGACGTGACAGTCGTTGACCGGGATATCGAGATCGAAAGCCCCGGTCGGCTGGACATAACCCTCCGAAACACTGGGACACAGGACCTCAGCATCAAGAACACCGGCGTCTGGCCACTCGGGGTGTTAGGACTGGTTTCAGCAGGCGATTCGGGGTCACTCGACATCTTACTACTGACTGACGAGTATGCGGAGGTAGATACCGTCGAGATACGGCCAAACGGAGCGAACAAAGACAACGCCCCACTCACCGGAACGCTGGAGGCTGGTGAATCCATCGAGCGGCAGTACGAACTCATCGGGCGGCGGGTTTCAACTGCCGGCACGTACACGTTGCAGGGCTACTTTGACGAAGTCCCCCTCTCCTACCGCACGGACGAGGATGCGGACTGGGTCGCGTACCACCCGTCAGTATCCGTGACACTCACCGAACAGTCGGTGCTTCCCTGAGACACAGCGGCGTCTGTGTCTCGAATCCACATAGCGAGTCCCTGTGTTGCTGGCGAACCACAGCGGAGTGTCGAGGACAGTCGGGCGATACCAAGGCGTCGGGACAATATCCTGAACCTTTGTACTGGTAGCCGCCGAAACAATCGACATGGCCGACGCGGAGTACCCTATCGACGATCTGGACCGGAACATCATCTACGCGCTCCAGCAGGATGCGAGACACACGTCGGCGAGTGAGATCGCTGAATCGCTTGACGTCTCCGCACGAACTGTTCGGAATCGCATCACAAAGCTCGAAGAGGCCGGCGTTATCGCCGGCTACGATGTCGATGTCGATTACGAGGCCGCGGGGTACCAGCTCCATACGCTTATCGTCTGTACGGCACCGATCCACGAGCGCGAGGAGGTCGCACAGCGGGCGCTCGACGTGTCCGGCGTCGTTGCCATCCGGGAGGTCATGACCGGGGCCGACAACGTCCACGTCGAGGTGGTCGGAACCGACGGGAACGACCTGAGCCGAATCGGCAGGGACCTCAACGATATCGGACTGGAGGTCGTCGACGAGGACCTTATTCGGAACGAGTACACCCGGCCGTTCCACCAGTTCGGGCACGACGATACCGAGGGTGAGTCTAAATAGTATAATCTTCCGAAAGGTGATTATATATCTATAATAGTCCGGAATCGGAATTACCTCCTAGATATTTATCGGCTTCCGGAACCAATGGGTGGATACCGGTCGGGTAACTCCGGCCCCTACGAACTCATGGTATCTCTTACCGGACTCCGCGAACGAGTGGACGACGACATCGACCCCCCGTCGGTGCTGGTCATCAGCGACCGTCACGTCGGGTCTGAGGTAGTAACGGCGTTAGACCGAGGCATCGATGCCTGTCTCGTCACCGACCACGACGGCGTTGCCGGGCAAACGCCCGACGACACCCGCGTGGTAGTCGGTGACGGGCGGGAGCGTACTGTTCTTCAGGACGCCGGGGCCCAAACGACCGATGTCGCTCTGGTATCGATGCAGACGGACCACGGGGCGTTCCTCGTGACACAACTGCTTCGGACACAGTTCGATGTCGAAACCGTGGTCGTCGTGCTCAACGACCCACAGAACCGGCCGGCGTTCGAGTCGGCTGGCTCGACGGTGATCTGTGGCTCACGCGTTCTGGCGACGGAACTGGAACGCTCCGTCGAAACATCGCTCCGGACGCCGGAAACCGCGTAACCATGGCCAAGGATCTGGAACGCGACCTCGGACTGCTGTCAGTGGTAGCGATATCCATCGGCGCGATGGTCGGCAGTGGTATCTTCATCCTGCCGGCGCTGGCGGTGAAAGACGCCGGGGCCGGCATCATCGCTGCCTACCTCCTCGCGGGCGTGCTCGTGCTGCCCGCCGCACTCAGCAAGGCCGAGATGGCGACGGCCATGCCGGAGGCCGGCGGTACGTACGTCTACATCGAGCGGTCGATGGGGCCGCTGCTTGGCACAGTTTCGGGACTCGGAACGTGGTTCTCACTCTCGTTCAAGGGCGCGCTCGCGCTCGTCGGCGGCGTGCCGTACCTCGTCCTTCTGTTCGACCTGCCGATCCGTCCGGTTGCAATCACGCTCGCCGTCGTTCTCGTCCTCGTCAACATCCTCGGCGCGGAACAGACCGGGCGACTCCAGATCGGCATCGTCGCGGTGATGCTCGTGGCGATCGGCTGGTTCGTCGCCGGCGGCGGTCCGGCGGTCAACACCGCGAGTTACGGCGGGATGTGGGAGTACGGCGCGAGCGGCATCTTCGCCGCGACCGGCCTCGTGTTCGTCTCTTTCGCGGGCGTGACGAAGATAGCCTCTGTCGCCGAAGAAGTCGAAGACCCGGACCGCGTCATCCCGCTCGGGATGCTCGGCTCGCTTGGCTTCACCACACTGCTGTACGTCCTCGTCGTCGCCGTCGTCGTCGGCGTCATCCCGCTCGACCAACTCGCCGGGAGCACGACGCCCATCGCGGACGCGGCCGAGGCGACGCTGGGAACTGCTGGCGTCGCGGCCGTCGTTCTCGCGGCGATTCTGGCGCTGGTCAGCACGGCCAACGCCGGCATCCTCTCCTCGTCGCGGTACCCGTTCGCCATGAGCCGTGACGGCCTCGCACCCGACCTGTTCAGCACGGTCAGCGACCGGTTCGGGACGCCGGTGACCGCGATTTCGCTGACCGGCGGCGTAATGTTGCTCCTCATTCTCTTCGTCCCGATCCTGGAGATCGCGAAGCTCGCGAGCGCGTTCAAGATTCTCGTCTTCGCGCTCATTAACGTCGCGCTCATCGGCTTCCGCGAGAGCGACGCCCCCGACTACGACCCTTCCTTCGAGGTGCCGCTGTACCCGTGGACGCCGATATTCGGCACCATAACCGGCTTCGCCCTGCTGACGCAGATGGGCCTCATCGCGATCGTCGGGGCCGTCGGTATCGTCGTCGGCAGCGTCGTCTGGTATCTGGGCTACGTCCGGCCGCGGGTCACCAGAGAGGGCGCGATCAAGGAGTCCGTCCGCCGGAGCATCGGCGACCGCGCGCTCGACCGGACCGAAGAGACACTCGACGAGACGGCGGAGACTGCCGTGCTCGTCGCGCTTCCCGAAGGGTCCTCGCGACGGAGCGAAGCGACACTGCTGGAAGTCGGGGCCGCGCTCACACCCAACGGTAGCAGTCTCTCTATCGTCCAGTTCGACGAAGTACCCGACCAGCAGCCCCTCGATTACGCCTCCGGCGTCCAGTCCTCCGACGACCTCGAGTTCGAGTGCCGGACCGACACGCTGGCGGCTGAGTTCGATGTTCCCGTCGAATACGGCGAACTCGTGAGCCACCATCCCGAGCGGGCCGTCGCCAACGCCGTCGACGAGCGTGGCGTCGATGTGCTGCTGGTGGAACGCGGTGCGTCGTTCGAAGACTCGCTACTGGGTGACAGTATCGACCGCATCCGGAAACAGGCCGACTGTGACACTATCGCCGTCGACGCACAGCCGCTTGACGCGCTGGAGACGATCACGCTTGTCACCACCCGCGGCCCGTACGACCCGCTGAAAGTCCGCGTCGGCAACGCCGTCGCGACGGAGACCGGAGCCGACCTCCAGTTCCTCTACCCGCTCGACGAGCGCCAGTCCGCGGAGGAACGCCAGCAACTCGAAGCGTACCACGACGATCTGCTGGACCTCTGTGACGTGCCGACGGAGCGGACCTTCGTCGACCGACAGGAGTTTTCAGCGGCGATAGACGCGGCTGACAGCGACAGAACGCTCCTGATACACGCGAACAACGGTGGGCTCGCGGCTCGTACGTCAAACGACGACGGGTCTACGCAGTCAGCAATTCAGGACAGCGACCACGCGTCGATTGAAGTGGACACGAAACGTCACCCCGACGGCGTCGTCGGCCGACTGCTCGAACGGCTGGCGTTCTAGCTACCGGACCGTCGCCGTCGCGTCTTTCGCGCCTTTCACCGTCTCTCGCACCGCGTCAACACCTTCGTCGTGGACGAGGTCGCCGACAACGATGGTGTCGGCGTGCTGTGCCATCGTGCGGGCGGATTCGTAGTCGTGGATGCCACCGCCGTAGAACAGCGTGGCGTCGTCGAGGATGTCCGCGGCGGCGGCGACGATGTCGGTGTCGCCGAGCATCCCCGAGTACTCGACGTAGACGATCTCCTGACCGAGGAGGTGTTCGGCGGCTTCGGCGTAGGCGGCCACGTCGTCCGCGTCGAGGTCGCAGTTGGCCTGCGTGTAGGACGCCACCGACGCTTCCGGATTCATCACGATGTAGGCCTCGGTGAAGGTCCGCGACCAGTCGATATCGTCGTCCATGCGTATCCACTCCTTGTGCGCGCCGGTGATCCATGCCACGTCGCCGGCGTTCATCACGACCGGGATGAGATAGCCGTCGTGGCGGTCGCTGTGGACGACCGATGCAGGGTTGGACGGCTCGATATACACGGGAATGTCGTGTTTCCCGCAGGCGTCGACGACCCGCTTCATCTTCTCTTCTGTCATTCCGGTGGTCCCGCCGACTTCGATGGCGTCGGTCCCCGTCGCCGCGACGTCTTCGAACGTCTCTCCGTCGACCAGCGTCTTGTCGGGGTCTATCTTCACGATGTGGTCCCAGTCCGCCCAGTCGCTCATACCTGCCAGACTTGCGCGTGGCCGTATAACCGCTTCGGATACACCGACCACAGTGGGTCACACTGACAGCCCGCCCGGACAGACAGATAGCGACCGAGTGGCGTCGGCGCTATACGTATATCTCCGAAGATTTATGATGGCTATGTTACAATCGTCAGACAATGACAGCGGACAGGCACCGGTACGTCGTCGCTACCATCCGGGCCGTCCTCGTGTTTACGGGGGTCGTCGTCACGGTGGGAGTGCTGTACTCCTTCTCGACGATGCCGACAGCGTCGTCGTCCAGTGCGGGCTTCGTCCGCGGGCTCTCGTATCTGTTCGGTAGCGTTTTCTTTATTCTTGCGCTGGCCGGTGCCGGACTCGGCATCGCCTTGCCATCGCTGCTGGGAGCCGACGACGCGCTGGCGTTCGACCGCTGGCAACGCCGCTGTCTCCAGGGCGCTGGCGGTCTCTTCGTCGGCGGGTTCGTCGTCGGCCTGGCGACGGGGCTGCTCACCGAGTTGCAGTTCGGCCTCCTTCTCTGGCTCGTCGCCATCGTCCTTGCCGTGCTCGTCATCAGTTGCGTCTTGGTCTGGCGACTGTTCGAGGTGTTCGTTACTGCACTGGTGCGCCTCATCGCCGCGGAGACCGGCGAATGACGCGCACAGTTCCCGCCGTACTACGGTAACGCTGATACCGGCGGCAGCCAAACACGCCAGCCGTGCAGCGACTTACGACAGTCGAGACGGTCCACGAGGACGGGTCGTGGCTGTTCACCGCCGAAGACCCATACGGCGACCTGGAGGAGGTCGTTCTCGTCCCCTGCGAGGACGGCGTCGAGGCGTGGGTAAACCGATGTACGCACGAGGCACAGCGGTTCGACACCGGGCGAGGCGTTCCGATGCGGGACGACCAGCTCATCTGCCCCCGACACGGCTCACTGTTCGATGCCTGCGACGGCGGCTGTGACAACGGCGACGCCGCGGGGACGACGCTCCCCGGCGTCGAGATCTCGGAGACTCACGGCGACGTGTTCCTCACGGACGACGACTACACGTTCGCCCACGAGGGCGGCATCGACGACGATGACGGCCCGAGTTCCACGTCCCACCTCCAGCTGTGACCGGCGGCCACAGCATCGACCGGGACCGACTCCGGGCCGGCGTCGTCGAATGCCCGCTCTGTGAGCGCCAGATCCCCGAGCCGGTCACACACGCGGTCGCCTACGGTACCGTCGACACAGTCACAGCCGACAACGCGGACGCCGTCGAGTGTCCGGTCTGTGACGGCGTGACGTTCGTCTCCGACTGACCGGAAAACCGGCGACTTCAAATCTCAGGCTTCCAGTTCGTCCTGCCACTCCCGGACCTGCGTGGCGCTGACACCCTGCACCTCGGTAGCGACGATGTCGGGGTCGGCCTCCCGGAGCGCCGCCAGCGAGTCGACGCCGGCATCGCCGAGCTTCTCCGCGGTCGCCGAGCCGATGCCGTTCAGGTCCTCCAGGTCCTCGACAGCGGTGCGGGCCTGGTACTCCTCGTAGTTGCAGATGGGACAGCCAAGCTCCCAGGGGTCGTCACTGTCGGCGTCGATGACCAGCTCCGGCAGGTCGTGCTCCTCGCAGTAGGCCTCCGTCACCGAGATATCGCCGTTGCGGGGCAGCGGCAGCGAGTAGTCACAGTCGGGGTAGCGCGTACAGCCGACGAGCCGGGAGCCCGAACGGAGGTGTTTGATGGCGAGTTCGCCACCCTCCGCTTCGGCGGCTTCGCCGCCGTCGCCTCGTTGCTCCGCCGGAGCAACGCCACACTCGGGACACGGCCCGATGACCTCGTCCTCGCTCTCGTCGGCCTTCTCGGCCTCACAGCGGGGACAGCCGTGGACGAACGTGTCCCGGCCGGCGAGCATCTTGACGTGGTACATGTCGTGTTCCTCGCAGTGCTCTTCGAGCACCTGCGGCTCGCCCGTCGACGGCAGCGGGAGCGTGTTGCGACACTCGGGGAAGCCGTCACAGCCGACGAAGTACGACCCCTGACGCGAGCGCCGGACGAGCATGTCCTCGCCGCACTTCGGACAGGGACCGAGCGTCTTGTCGGCCTTCAGCGACTCCTGGAGGTGCTCGCCGATCTCCTCGCGGGAATCACGCAGTTCATCGAACACCCGTTTGAGCATCTCGCGGGACTCGTCGGCCACGTCGTCGAGCGTCGCCTCGCCGTTGGCGATGGCGGTCATGTCCGCCTCTAACTGGGCGGTCATCTCGTCGCTGACGACGTGGTCGGCGAACTCCTCGGCGGCCTCGACGACGGCCATCGCCAGCGTCGTCGGCCGGGGCGGATCGCCCTCGATGTAGCCGCGGTCGTACAGCTTCTCGATTGAATTGTGACGGGTCGACTTCGTCCCCAACCCCTTGTCCTCCATGGTCTGGATGAGCCGTGACTGGCCGTAGCGGCGCGGCGGCTGGGTCTGCTTGGCCTCCATCCGGACCTCGGAGATGGCCAGTTCCTCGCCCTCCTCCACGTCGGGGACGTGGTTCTCGCTGGCGCTGGAGTAGGGGTACACCTCGTGGTAGCCCGGTTCGACCAGGCGCTTGCCGTTGGCCTTCAGCGAGCGGCCGCCGGCGTCGGCGACGACGCGGAGGTGCTCCCACGTCGCGGCCTCGGCGACCGTCGCGAAGAAGCGCCGGACGACCAGTTCGTAGATCTCCCACTCGTCGTCCGAGAGGTCGACCTTCGGCGGAATCTCTCCCGTCGGGTGAATGGGCGGGTGGTCGGTGGTCTCCTCGTCGCCCTCGGTCGCGGTGATGTCGTCTTGCTCCAGCAGCTTCTCGGCGTCCTCGCCGAAGTGTCCGGCTCCGACGAACTCATCGAGCAGGGCGTCCTCTTCGAGGTCGTCCGGGTAGACCGTGTTGTCCGTTCGCGGGTAGGTGATGTAGCCGGTGGTGTACAGTTCCTCGGCGATAGACATCGCCTGCTGGGCGGAGTAGCCCAGCGAACTGGCGGCGGAGATGAAGGCGGTGGTGTTGAACGGCGTCGGCGGGCTGTCGGTGCGGGTTCGGCGGCGGACGCTCGTGACCGTCGCCGCGTTGACGCCCGTCAGGTCGGCGTAGGCGTCGTCGGCGTCGTCCTCGACCCAGACCCGCTCGGCCTCCTTCCCGTCGTCGTCGTAGAAGTACTGGGCCTCGAAGCCCGAGCCGTTCTTCTGGAGGTCGGCGAAGATCTCCCAGTAATCCTCGGGGTCGAAGGCCTGGATCTCGCGCTCGCGGTCGACGATGAGCTTCAGCGTCGGCGACTGGACCCGACCAACGGAAATGAAGTCGTCGCCCAGTTGTCGGGCCGACAGCGAGAGGAACCGCGTCAGCGCCGCGCCCCACACGAGGTCGATAATCTGGCGGGCCTCGCCCGCGGCCGCCAGGTCGAAGTCGATGTCGTCGGGGTTGGCGAAGGCGTCCCGGACCTCCCGCTCGGTGATCGAGGAGAAACGGACGCGGTCGACGGGCGCGTCGGTCTCCTCGCGGATGAGTTCGTAGGCCTCCTTGCCGATGAGTTCCCCTTCGCGGTCGTAGTCAGTCGCGATGGTGGCCTCGTCGGCCTCCCGGGCCAGTTGCTTCAGCGTCGTGACGATGTTCTCCTGGGTCGGCTCCTTCGTCACGTCGGCGTCGATGAGTTCGACCGGCTCCACGTCGCGCCAGTCGTTGTACTCCTCGGGGAAGTCGACGCCGACGACGTGCCCGGAGAGGCCGACGACGCGGGTGTTCCCCCACCGATAGACGTTGACGCCGTTTTGCCTGCTCGCGGACGCGCTCCCCTCGGAGAGGATCTCCGCGATGCGGCGGGCGGCGTTGTCTTTCTCGGTGATAATCAGCCGCATGGGACACCACCTGTCTCTGTCATTACTCGTCGCTACGGAGTCAGTTGTTCTAAAGGCTTTCGGGAAAATCAGGCGACAGCGCGGGTGTGCGGGCGCTTGCGGGGCCGCTCGCGCTCGCGCGGAGGTAGCCTCTTACCACTCGGTAGCGGTCCCGCACTGCCGCCGTGACCGGCGGCACTTATCACTTCGATGCACTCTTGCCACTGCCACCCCGACTGCCGGTATGGATCGCCGGACGACCAAACTCCTCCGCGGAACCGCCGCCGCACTCGTCTTCGCGACGGCGGCGTTTCACCTCTGGTGGGGACTCCCGCGAAGCATCATCTACGCGCAGGCGATCGAGGGACTCTTCGGACGAGGCCTCCCGCCGGACCCTCGGCCCTTCTTGTTTGTGGCCTTCGCCGCGGTGTTGTTCGCCGGCCCGTATCTCATCACCCGGGGCGTCATCGGCCTGCGGAACGCCTACATCGCCGGGACGCTCCTCATGATCGCGTCCATCGCCGGCTGGGTGTTCTGGCACGCTACTGGACACGGTGCCTTCCTCGTCGAGGGGTTCTCTGCACCGTCGTCCGGTGGCGGCGGACACCACGGCGGGAGTACCGCGTTGCTGATACTAGACCATTTCAACACTGAACCGACCGAATCAGCTATCAAGACCCTCGAAGCCCTCGCCGCTGCGATATTCGTCACGCTGCTGTGGAAGGACCCCGCGATCATCCCGGGCGAGCGGCGCGAGAGCGTCGAGTCGAACGCGTCGAGCGAATCGTAGCACGCAGCTCAGCGTAGCGGCTATCGGGCCGGCCTCTCAAATCAAATCCACCTGTACGATTCAGGATCGATTCGGCAAGGAAACGGCGGTATCGTGACATTTATCATCAATAGTATGTCTCTTGTTACAGGATGGAAACCTCTATCCCGGATGTGATATGGGACCCAGGGATGGACCGGGTGTTCGAGGCGTTGTTTACCCGCCGTCGACGAATGATTCTGTTTATGGTAAAACAGAGTAGTCCACGGCCGATTGTCGACTTTCTGCCCAGAAGTGCCGGGGCCAGAAACACCGAAACCGAACTCCGCCACGACGACCTGCCGCGGCTGGCCAGTCTGGCATACATCGACTGGGACCGAGCGGCCGATGAAGTATCTCGGGGCCAGCGATTCGACGAAATCGAACCGATGCTCGACCTGCTCGAGAACCACGCTGATGAACTGCCAGCCGACTGGCCACAGCGGTGACTGTGACAACTCACCACTGTGCCGCGCAGGCCGCGTAGGACGCTGTCTTAGCTCTCCAACTCCTCGCGAAGCAGCCCGTTCACGTCGCCGGGGTCGGCGCTCCCGCCGGTCTTTTGCATGACCTGCCCGACGAGGAAGTTGATTGCGCCGTCCTCGCCGCTGTGGTAGTCCTCGACGGCGTCGGGGTTTTCGTCGATGGCGTCCACGACAGCCTGCTGGACCTCGTCGCCGGAGGTCTTGCCAAGCCCTTCGCGGTCGACGACAGCGTCGGGGCCGTCACCCGTGTCGAGCATCTCCCGGAGCACGGTCTCGTGCGCGTTTTTCGCCGTGATATCGTCCTCGGCGACGAGTTCGACGAGCCGGGTCACCTCGTCGAAGCGGTCGTCGATATCGGTGATGGCCATGTCGCGGTAGTTCAGTTCGCCGAGTAGATTATCGGCGACCCAGGTCGCAGCGAGGTCGGCGTCGAAGCGCTCGGCCACGTCCTCGAAGAAGTCCGCCACCTGCTTCGTGCTCGTGAGCTTCGAGGCGGCTTCCTCGCTGAGGCCGTACTCCGCGACGAACCGCTCGCGGCGGGCGTCGGGGAGTTCCGGAATCGGGACCTCGTCCTTCCAGTGGCTCACGCGAAGCGGCGGCAGGTCGGCCTCCCGGAAGTAGCGGTAGTCTTTCTCCTCTTCCTTCGAGCGCATCGACACCGTGTTGCCGTGCGTTTCGTTGAAGTGGCGGGTCTCCTGCTCGACGGCGCGGCCCGACTGGATGAGCTTCCGCTGGCGGGAGGCCTCGAAGGAGAGCGCCTGTTCCGCGCCCTTGTGACTGGAGATGTTCTTGACCTCGGTGCGGTTGGCGTCTTCGAGGACGGACTTGTCGATGTCGCCGTCTTCGCCAACTTCGCTGGCGTCGACCATTGAGAGGTTCGCGTCGATGCGGAGACTGCCATCCCGCGTCGCGTCGAACACGCCCAGATACTCAAGCACTTCTTCGAGTTTTTCGAGGAACGACCGGACCTCGCCCGGCGCACGGAAGTCCGGCTCCGTGACGATCTCCATCAGCGGCGTCCCGGCGCGGTTGTAGTCGATGAGCGTGTAGTCCGCGCGCTCGATGGAACAGGTCCGGGACTCAAGCGGACCCGAGCCCTCGCGGACGTGCTTGATTGACCCGGGGTCCTCTTCGAGGTGTGCCCGGCGGATGTCGACGCTGCGGCGCTCGCTCTCGACGGAGAATTCCAGCTCCCCGTCCTGGCAGATGGGCGAGTCATACTGCGTGATCTGGAAGTTCTTTGGGAGGTCGGGGTAGTAGTAGTTCTTCCGGTGGAAGGTGGTTTCCTCCGGAATATCGGCGTCGATGGCCTTGCCGACCTTCACGGCGGCCTCGACCGCCCCCTCGTTGACGACCGGGAGCGCGCCGGGTAGTCCCAGACACACCGGGCAGGTGTGGGTGTTGGGTTCGGAATCGGCCACATCGGTCGAACAGCCACAGAAGATCTTCGTCTCCGTCTCGAGCTGGACGTGGACCTCCAGCCCGATGACGGCCGCGAGTTCGCGGGCTTCGGACGCTTGCGCAGTCATTGTCCGGGATTCGGTGGCGCGTGGCTAAAGGCTAACGACCCTGTACAGTGTCGGGACGGACTCGGCCCTTCGGAGCGGACGTATCACTCGGACTGCCAATGTCTGACGTAGGTATAAGTGTCCACAATGGCTGGGTTACGGATATGTGCGGCAACCGAGTCGAGGAACTCGAAACGCGCGTCAGAGAACTGGAAGCGTCGGTCGAAGGACTGACCGACGAACTCGTCGAATGCAAGGTCCGCATCCGGGAACTCGAAGCCAGCGTCGACGAAGACAACGGATTCAGCGCTGACGAGTCCGACTCGGAGGAATCGGCCGCTACCCCGACGGAGGCCGACACACCTAACACTGAGGATACCGACGAGGTTGATAACAGGGAGGAAGCCGAGGCCGCGTCGGAGACCGAGACCGAGGAGGACTCGGAGTCCGACATCATCGTCGCGTAGGGCTGTCGGCCACACCACCGCATGCATATCAAAGAGCTCGTCCTCGACAATTTCAAGAGCTTCGGACGCAAGACCCGAATCCCGTTCTACGAAGATTTCACTACTATCAGCGGCCCGAACGGCTCGGGCAAGTCCAACATCATCGACGCGATTCTGTTCGCGCTCGGACTCGCTCGCACCTCGGGTATCCGCGCCGAGAAGCTGACTGACCTCATCTACAACCCCGGCCACGCCGACGAAGACGCCGAGTACGACGGCGAACGCCAGGCCAGCGTCGAGGTAATTCTGGCCAACGACGACCGGACGCTGTCACGTTCACAGGTCGTCAACGCCGCCGGCACGGAGGACGTGGGCGACGTGGACGAAATCGCCATCAAGCGCCGGGTCAAGGAGACCGAGGACAACTACTACTCCTATTACTACATCAACGGGCGCTCGGTCAACCTCTCAGACATTCAGGACCTGCTCGCCCAGGCCGGCGTGACCCCGGAGGGGTACAACGTGGTCATGCAGGGCGACGTGACCGAGATCATCAACATGACCGCCGGCTCCCGCCGGGAGATCATCGACGAGATCGCCGGCGTCGCCCAGTTCGACGCAAAGAAGGCCGACGCCTTCGACGAACTGGAGGTCGTGCAAGAGCGCATCGACGAGGCCGAGCTCCGCATCGAGGAGAAACAGGAGCGTCTTGATCAACTTGAAGACGAACGGGAGACGGCGCTCAAGTATCAGGACCTCCGTGACGAGAAAGAGGAGTACGAGGGGTACCGCAAGGCTGCCGAACTCGAAGACAAGCGCGAGGAACTGACAGCCGTTGAGGAGTCCATCGACGAACTCGAAAGCGAACTCACCGAACTCCAGACGGAACTCGACGAGCGCCAGGGTGCGGTCATCCGACTGGAAGACGAGCTCCACGAACTCAACCAGGAAATCGAGCGCAAAGGCGAGGACGAACAGCTCGCCATCAAGCGCGAGATCGAGGAGATCAAAGGCGACATCTCCCGTCTGGAGGACAAGGTCGAGTCCGCCGAGGAGACCGTCGAGGCCGCCGAGAACGAGCGCCGGCAGGCGTTCGTCCAGATCGACCGCAAGCAGGAGACCATCGACGACCTCGAAAGCGACATCCGCGAGACGAAGGTCGCCAAATCCAACGTCAAAGCCGACATCGCCGAGAAGGAGTCCGAACTCGCGGAGGTCCAGCAGCGCATCGACGAGGTCGGCGAGGAGTTTCAGGAGGTCAAGGACGAACTGGAGGCGAAGCGCTCGCGGCTGGAGACGCTCAAAAGCGAGAAGAACGACCTCCAGCGCGAGCAGGACCGCCTGCTCGACGAGGCCCGCCGGCGCTCGAACGCCGAGGACGAGAAGCGTGAAGCCATCGAAGACGCGGAAGCCGAGATTCCCGACCTCGAAGCCGATATCGAGGACTTAGAGACGGAACTGGAGAAAGCAAAGCAGAACAAGGCCACCATCGGCGAGGTCGTCGACGACCTCCGGGCCGAGAAGCGGGAACTCCAGTCGGACCTGGACGAACTCGAAGACGAAATCAGCGCGAAACAGCAGGAGTACGCCCAGCTAGAGGCGAAAGCCGGCGAGGACGGGGACTCCTCGTACGGGCGTGCCGTGACAGCGATTCTCAACGCCGGTCAGGACGGCGTTCACGGTACCGTCGGCCAACTGGGTGGCGTTGACCCCGAGTACGCCACGGCCTGTGAGACGGCGGCTGGCGGGCGGCTCGCACACGTCGTCGTCGACGACGACAGCGTTGGTCAGCGCTGTATCGAGTACCTCAAATCACGCAGCGCCGGCCGGGCGACGTTCCTCCCGATCACACAGATGCAGAACCGCTCGCTGGGATCGCTGCCCAGCGCTGACGGCGTCATCGACTTCGCGTACAACCTCGTCGACTTCGACCGCGAGTACGCGGGCATCTTCTCGTACGTGCTCGGTGACACTGTCGTCGTCGATAGCATGGACACCGCCCGCGACTTGATGGGCGACTACCGGATGGTCACGCTCGACGGCGACCTCGTCGAGAAGTCCGGGGCGATGACCGGCGGCTCCTCCTCGGGCACACGCTACTCCTTTTCGGGCGGCGCGGGCAAGCTCGAACGCGTCGCCACGCGCATCAACGAACTCGAAGACGAGCGTGCGGACGTGCGTGAGGACCTCCGGGACGTGGAGGAGCGCCTTGACGACGCCCGCGACCGCGAGTCCGATGCGACCGAACAGGTCCGGGATATCGAGACGAGCATCGAACGCAAGCAGAGCAAACTGGAAGACACCCGTGACCGCATCGATCAGCTGGAAGCCGACCTCGAAGACATCGCCGCGGAACGCGAAGACGTGGCCGACCAGATGGACGAACTGGAGGCCGACATCGAGGAAAAGACCGAGGAGATCGACGCGCTCCAGCGCGATATCGACGACCTCGAAGCCGAGGTCGAGGACTCGGAACTGCCGGACCTGACGGACCAGCGCGAGTCCATCAAGGACGACATCGACGGGCTCGAAGACCGCCAGGGCGAACTCGACGCCGAACTCAACGAGTACGAACTCGAAAAGCAGTACGCCGAGGACGCCATCGAGGACCTCCACGACGACATCGAGGCGGCCCAGAACCGCAAGGCCGAACACGAGGAGCGTATCGACGACCTCGAAGCGAAAGTCACCGAGAAACAGGAGCTGAAAGCCGAGAAAGAGCAGGCCGTCGCCGACCTCGAAGAGGAACTGGCCGAACTCAAGTCCGAACGTGAGGACCTGAAAGACGACCTGGGGGAGGCCAAGGAGGCCCGGGACGAGCAACAGGCCGCGGTCTCCGAAATCGAGCGGGATCTCGAGTCCGAGCAGGAAACCCAGGAGCGCCTGGAGTGGGAGATCGACGAACTCGAAGCGCAGGTCGGCGACTACGACCCCGAGGACGTGCCCGACCACGAGACGGTCGAGCAGGAGATTGACCGGCTGGAAACGGAGATGGAGAAACTGGAGCCGGTCAACATGCGCGCCATCGAGGAGTACGACCGCGTCAACGACGACCTGCAGGAACTCGAAGACAAAAAGGCGACGCTGGTCGAGGAGGCCGACGGCATCCGCGACCGCATCGATACCTATGAGGCCCGCAAGAAGGAGACGTTCATGGAGTCGTTCACGGAGATCAACGACCAGTTCCAGAACATCTTCGAGCGGCTCTCGAACGGCACCGGGCACCTTCACCTCGAAGACGAGGACGACCCCTTCGAGGGCGGGCTGACGATGAAGGCCCAGCCGGGCGACAAGCCGATTCAGCGGCTGAACGCGATGTCCGGCGGCGAGAAGTCGCTGACGGCGCTGGCGTTCATCTTCGCCATCCAGCGGCACAACCCCGCGCCGTTCTACGCGCTCGACGAAGTGGACGCCTTCCTCGACGCGGCCAACGCCGACCTCGTCGGCGAACTGGTCGACGAACTCGCCGGCGACGCCCAGTTCGTCGTCGTCTCGCACCGCTCGGCCATGCTGGAGCGGTCCGAGCGCGCCATCGGCGTGATGATGCAGGGCGACAACGTGAGTGCGGTTACTGGGATTGATCTCAGCGGTGAGGGTGACGGTGACGAGGAGGTGCCGGCTGATGACTGATGAAGGGGTTGAAAGTCAAGCGGATGACATTCCACTCAACATTACCGGCCACGAGGACCGCGACCCGCCCGGTGAGTCGGGCGATGCGGCGGCGCTGCTGGGCGAATCCCCCGATTCAGATGATCCCTCTCCCGAGCAGGACGGCCCCGAAAGCGACTCGGACGACGACAGCGACGACGAGGACGTCGAACCGGTCGAGGTTCTGGTCCAGCTCGCCGACGACGGCGAAATCGACCCCTGGGACATCGACGTGGTGAGGGTCACCGACAAGTTCCTCCAGCGCATCGACGACGCGGACTTGCGCACGTCGGGCCGGGCGCTGTTCTACGCGAGCGTTCTGATCCGGATGAAAAGCGACGCGATGCTGGGCGAGGGCGACGACGAGGAGGACCCCGTCGAGCCGTGGGAGCAGGCGATGCACGAGGACGCACCCATCGAGGACCCGGATCCCTTCGCCGCGCTGGAATCGGAGATGGACCGCCGGCTCGAACGCCGGCGTGCCCGTGGGATGCCACAGACGCTCGACGAACTCGTTCGGGACCTCCGGGACGCCGAGCGGGAGTCGTGGTGGAAAGAGTCCCGGGAATACGACACCAGCGACTCCCCGAGCGGGTACGACCGCGGGACGCAGGAACTGGATTACCGCGGGGCCGACGACATGCGACTGGACGAGGAGCCGTCAGCGGCGGACGTGACCGGGACGGCTCACGCCGAGAACATCGACGACATCATCGCCGATGTCCACGACGCCGTCCGCGAGCAGTACGATCAGGGCCGCGAGGAGGTGCTGTACCGCGAGGTCGACACCGCCGGCGGGACCCGCGTCGAGACGTTCCTCGGACTGCTCTTTCTTGCCCATCGCGGCCAGGTCCGCCTCCAGCAGGACGACCTTTTCGGCGACCTCTGGATTCAGGACCCCAGCGCCGCGACCGGGTCGGACGAGGCCGTCGCGGACTAACGCCCTCCGAGTCCTCTATGGACGGTGTGCCCCTCTTCTAGTGCCGCGGCAAACAGGTTCAAACGGGTCGAACCCCAAACGCGAGTAATGGCGACCCAGTCCTCGCCGCCGGAGTTACCGGACCCGGAAGCGCTCGCAGACACGTTCTACGTCTACGAGGTCGACAGGACCGCCGAGGACGGCGTCCGGTATTACGGCGAGCCGATGACCGAGTCCGAACAGGTCATCCACCGCATCGCACCGGCGTTCCGTCAGCGCGGGTATCGCGTCGCGCTCAAGCGGGAGATGGGCGAGTGGGTCCTGATCGCGCGGGAGCGGTCCCTCGGCGTCGACGGCATCCCGTGGTTGAACGTCGGGCTCGCCGTCCTGACGCTGTTGTCGACACTGTACGCCGGGTCCCGCTGGTACGGGCTGTCTGTTCTCGACGACCCGACAGCCATGCTCGAGGCGTGGCCCTTCGCCGCCGCTGCACTGGGAATCCTTGCGATTCACGAGTTCGGCCACTACGTCATGAGCCGCTACCACGAGGTTGAGGCGAGCCTGCCGTACTTCCTGCCGTTTCCGAACGTGCTCGGGACGCTGGGCGCGGTCATCAGCATGAACGACCACATCCCCGACCGGAAGGCGCTGTTCGACATCGGCGTCGCCGGTCCGCTGGCGGGCCTCGCCGCGACTGTCGTCGTGACCGCCATCGGCGTGACGCTCCCGCCGGTGGAGGTAACCCGTGGGATCGTCACGAACATCGAACTCGGCTACCCGCTGCTGTTGCAGGGCATCGCGGCGGTGATGGGTGAACAACTGGAGTACGCGAACCCGCAACTCCTCCCGAACCCGGTCGTCATCGGCGGCTGGGTGGGGGCGTTCGTGACCTTCCTGAACCTCCTGCCTGTCGGCCAACTCGACGGCGCGCACGTCGCCCGGGCGCTGTTCGGCGACCGACTGTCGCTGGTCCAGCTAGCCGTCCCCGTCGCCCTGTTCGGGCTCGCGGGCTACCTCGTCGCCTTTGAGGGGGGCCGAGCGGCCGGACTGTGGGCATTCTGGGGGCTGCTAGCGCTGGTGTTCGGTCGGCTCGGGTCGGCGACGCCGCTGGACGAGACGCCGCTGGGGCCGGGCCGCTGGGCTATCGGCCTGGTCACGTTCGTTCTGGGCATGCTCTGTTTCGTTCCAGTACCGCTCGTCATCACGATGTAGTGGCTTCCGGTGGACCGCACTCCCGACCCCTCACAGCCCGTACGGGTCGTACTCGGGCCTGTTGTCGGCGTCGGCAGAGAGATTATATCGGTCCCGGAACTCAGCGAGTAGGTCGTCAGCGGCGGCGGTGAACAACACGGCGACGCCGTAGGGGCGGGCGTACGAGTCGGCGTCGGGCGGGTCGGGGTCGATGAAGATAGCGTCTGTCGGCGGTTCGCCGATACCGGGGAGTTCGGTCAGCAGTGATTCCATCGGCACGAGGCCGGTGAGCACGCTCGGGACGAACGTGCCGCCGGGCAACGGCGCGCGCGACTGCACGAAACACTCCGCGACCGGCTCGCCGTCTTCTTCGAGCACGGCGCTTGCCGGGCGTTCGAGCCCCGGTTCCCAGAGGTCGGCCGCCACTTCTGGGACTTCAGCATCCACAGCAAAGTCCATCGCGACGCGGTCGAGCCGCTCGAAGGAAAGTAGCGACCAGGCCTCGTCCGAATCGTCGGGATCGCCGCCGAGCGTCGCCTCGACGAGGGCTCCCGTTCGGAGGCCGTCGACTGCCGGTTGGCGTTCGCCGTAGCCGGACTGGTACACGGTGTAGAGCCGCGTCGCGTCGGTGTCGAATAGATTGATGTGCGGGACCGCTTCGACGACGCGGTAGACCCTGAATACGCCCGTACGCTCGTCCATATCTTCCCGACGGGTTCCACCGTCAAGACTCCGCGGACTCACCGCTGCTCAGGCACCCGCCACGAGCTTGAGCCACTCGGTCAGGCAGTCGTCGCTACAGTGGTGGTGGCGCTGTCGTCCGCCGGCCGTATCCAGAACTCCGACGACGAGGTGCCAGTCGTCGGCGTAGACGTGGCCGCCACAGACCACGCAATCGCGCACCGTCTCGTCGTCCGTCCGTTTTCCGACGGATACCGTCTCGACGTAGTAGGTCCCCCCGAGGGCGTACGGCGTTTCCAGCTCCATCGAAACCGTCTGAGTCCCACACACCCGTAAATAGCAGGGGTGAACCGACCGGTTCGACGCAACACGGAGGTAGCCTCGGTTCCAAGCCACAGGTATGAGTCAATCTACAGACCTTCCAGACCCGGACCCGGAACAGCTCCGCCTGGCCGTTGAACGGTTGCTCGACGAGACGGTCGACCGCGACGAGGCGCTCCACGTCACGGCCGACGATATTTCGGTCTCTATTCCGATGCGGTTCGGTTCGGACTCCCCGCAAGCGACGTGGCGGTTCGACGGCGACGTGACGATCTCAGTCGACGGTATTCGGGGGCCGCTCAGAGAGTGGGTCGACCTCCTCGAAGAATAGCCGGCATCGGAGCCGAGGCGCTCAGAACGTCTCGACGTGGGGGCGGAGATCGAGTTCCAGCGTCCACGCCGAGCGGTCCTGTTCGACGAGATGCCAGTACGACTGGGCGATCTCGTCCGGATCGAGATACGGTTCCGCGTCGCGGTCAGCTGCGTCGGCGGCGTTCGTCGGGAGAATCTGACCGTCGATGACGACGTGGGCGACGTGGATGCCTTCGGGCCCGAGTTCTCGGGCCATCGATTCGGCCAGCCCGCGGACGGCGAACTTGGCGGCGCTGAACCCAACTCCGCCGTCGCGGCCCCGGACGGCGGATGTCGCACCGGTGAAGATTATCGTCCCTCCGTCACCCGTCAGCATGTCGTCGACGGCCTCCTGGGAACAGGCCAGCCCGCCCGCCGGACCGACGGCGAGCGCGCGCTGGAACTCGTCGTGTGAAATCTCCTGCGTTCCCTTCCACGCACCGCCGCTGGCGTGGTTCACGAGCACGTCGACGGGGCCGAACTCGTCCCGGACCTGCTCGAAGCCTGCTGCGACCTGGTCCGGGATGGTAATATCAGTCTGTACTGCGAGCGCGTTGTCACCGAGGTCTGCCGACAGTGACTCCAGATACGACGCCGACCGGGCGAACAGGCCGACCTGACAGCCTTCGTCGACGAACGTTTTGGCCAGTGACTCCCCGAGGCCCGGACCGACACCTGCGATAACTGCTGTCCGTGACATATGCATACGAACGACTACTAGGTGGATGAAAGTATGGTCACAGCGGCAATGCGGAGTGGAGGGCCGCAATATCCATGGTGGTGACCGGCACCGAAGGGTTCCGTGTCAGTCGTCTCCTCCGTGTGCGTGGCCGATACGCAGCGCCACGGCGTTGAAGACGACGAGCGCGACGAACGCGATCCGCGTCGCCCCGGAGTTCAGGCCGGTAATCAGTAGCGGGAGATATAAAAACGGGAGTGCAATCGCCGTCCAGAACGCGATACCTCGAACGGCGGAGACGAGCGACTCGTCGAACTCCGGGACGGACTCATCAAACTGGGCGAGTAATTCGTATGCGGACGAACTTGACATATGGGGGACCTACCCACGGCTTCTACTGGAGATAGCTTATAACCTCTAGAGGTTTCCGCCCGTTTCGCTTCGTTTCACGCACAGCGGCCCCTAGCCGTTCATTTTATTACCGGCTGAAAGACGCTTAGACGTTTTATCGGCGGTGTAACTGTGGTATAACCTACTGTAACACTCCCAGTCCCGGTGACGCCTCCGGTGGACGTGTACGACCGATTACGGTCCGAGTAGTGACACAGTTACGTCGTGCGCTGTGTCGCTTAGTGTCGTGCTATCGACGACGTGGTCCGGAAGCGACTCCCGCCACTCGGCGAGTCGCTGCTCGTGGTAGGTCCGATGGCGCTCCACCGAGTACGTCTCATCGTCCGCGGCCCGGAGTTCGTCGGCGGTGTCATCGGGCGTCGGATACGACGGTGCATCCGTAGTCAGCAGTGAGTCGGGCTCGATGTGAACCGTGTCATCGTCGTCGTCGGCCTGAACGACGTGGAGACGCGCCCGCATCCGGCCGCTGAACGGTGGTGTGACGCGCAACACGGTCTCTGATTCGTCTGCAGTCGCTTCAATAGCTGCGACGAGGTCGGTGGCGCTTATCGCGATTGATTTGATGTCTGTCGGGTCAGTTTCCATGGCTGAGTCTGTGTGTCCCATTGGTTCAGGCAGTTACATCCGGTTGCTATAGTCCCAGGTGTGGAGACGGTCGGGTGTGATCGTGATCTGGATCTCGCGGCGGTCGGGTGCGAGCAGTCGTTCGGCCAGTGGTGAGTCGGTCCCGCCGAGATAGCGGTGCAGCAGGTCGGTGAGCACCGTCTTGTCCTCGTCTGTTGTCATCGTCGCTGTGCCATTGCCTCTGACGCCGCGGTACGGCGGCTCGTTCGTCGAGACTTCGAATGACACGTCGCCGTCATAGTCGAGGTAGTCGACAACCGCTGCGTCTGCCCCGGTCGCACACTCGAAGACACCGTCAACGAATCGGTACCAGAGCGAGAGCATCCAGGGCCTGTCTGCTGGAGTTCGGCACCCGAGACGGAGTGGAACCGTTTCGGCGCTGAGAAACTGTTCCATCTCCCCGCTCGTCCACGGTCCGGAGACGGTCACCATACACACAGGGTACGGTCGCCGCTATGTTAACATCTCTGGCATGAGTCACTGCCCTGTGACAGCACGCCTCCATGAAAAAGTCAACAGACCAACTGCAGTGTTCTCAGAATCGATAATATGCTGGGTACCTTTATCTTGCTGTTCGGGAAAGTCACCGTGAGAGCAGTACGTGAGTCGACAGGAGGGACAACAAGTGCAAAAGCGTGTTGAGACGGAGGAGGCAACGGTTCTCGTCGTCGACGATGAACAAGATATCGCGGATCTGTATTCGACGTGGCTGCTGACCGCACACGACGTCCGGACCGCACACAGCGGTACGGAAGCGCTCCAGTTAGTCGACGCGTCCGTCGACGTCGTCTTTCTGGACCGGCAGATGCCCGATATGAGCGGTGACGAAGTCCTCGATACCATCGCAGAACGGGGTGTCGACCCGGCGGTAGTGATGGTAACGGCCGTCGACCCGGACTTCGACATCGTCGAGATGCCCTTCGACGAGTACCTGACTAAGCCGGTCAGCCGCGAGGACCTTCTCGACACCGTCTCGGAGATGCTCGTCCGGACCACGTACGACGATCAGGTGCAGGAGTACTTCGCCGTGGCCTCGAAGAAGGCGACGCTTGAAACGCAGAAGAACACCGCGCAACTGGAAGCCAGCGACGAGTACCGGACTGTCAGCGAGCGACTCGAAGAACTCCGCGAGACAGCCGATTCCACGGCCGCAGAGATCGACGACTTCGAGGCCGTGTTTCAGGAGTTCCCCGGCGGCGGCCTCTCGTCTGGCTGACCGCTGGCGGTTCTTTTCCCACGAAATTACCATCTAAGTCTCCAAACAGTCGTGACAAGCACGACAGCGTTCGGGAGCGACTCGGCGAGGATACCGTCTGCTCGCTCGGAACAGCCCTGCTCGGGCTAGTCGCGTACCGTTTGTTCGACACGGGTCAGCGATGCTGCTGGCTGCTGGCCGATGTGATCTGGAAAATGCCCGGGGAGGGCTCCGAACCCTCGATCTCCGCATGGCCCAGGTCTGGGGCGTGACGAGCGCCCCGGGGTCATGACGGGTGCACTGCCGCATGAGTCGAAAGACCCTATGAGTGCGGCGCTATGTCCAGCTAAGCCACCCGGGCGCGGGTGCATTCAGCCGTTGGCCGTTAGCCGTCTTGAAGGTTCTCATCTCTGCCGGGACTGTGGCACAGTCCCACGCTTTGTCCGCCTGATCGGCGCTGATAATCGACCCGCGGATTTAAGCCACCACGCAGGTATGCAGGCAGTATGGAGATACCAGACCTCGTCCAGCAGGAACTCGGGGACGAGGAGATCCGGGGCGGTGTCAACCTCGGCGACGAAGACGCGGCCTGTTTCACACCGACCCGGACGCTCGTCTACCGCGGTGAGGGCCTTCTCAGCGACGAGAAGGTCGCCAGCTATCCGCACGACTTCGAACGGCTCACGGTTTCGGAAGGCCGCCGCAAGACCAAGTTCTCGCTCATCTACACCAGTGAGAAGCTCGAACTATCCGTTCCCGGCAGCCGCGGCGATGCCGTCCTCGAACGGCTGCTCGAAGGGAAGCTCACCGTCTCGGGCGGTATCGCCCCAGACGAGAGTCTCGCCGGCGTGTTCCGGTTCAGCGAACTGACGCTGGTCGTCACCGACCGCCAGCTACTCAAGCACATCGGCAACGTCACCTGGGACGCCGACTACGAGGCGTTCTCCTTCGACGACGTGACCGGTCTGGAGTTCGAGGAGGGCAGCGTCGCCACGGCTGTCGTGCTCTCGTTCAACGAGCGGCCAGAGCGCATCAAGGCCCCGTCCGAGCAGGCACCGATGGTCCGGAAAACACTCGAAGAGGCTCTCTTCGCGTACCACGAAGTTGATTCGCTTGCCGACCTCAACGCCAAGGTCGGGGCCGACCCCGAGAAGAATGCTGACGAATCCGGCAACGGTCTCGGCCTCGAATCCGGTATCGACCCGCTCGTGAGCAACGACGAGGAGGGCGGTGACGGCTCCGAAGCTGAATCTGCGAGCGCCGGGACACAGGCCACGACTGCAGCGACCACCGAGCAGGGAACCACCGCCGAAGCCACGACGGATACCCAATCCAGTGACGTAACCAGCGTAGACACCGACTCGGTCGAGCCGGACACCTCGGCAGACCCCGATATCGCTGAACTCGAAGCACAGGTCGCCGAACTGACCGCCGCTGTCGAGGCCCAGAACGAACAGCTCCAGAAGCAGGAGCGCACCATCAAACAGCTCATCAAGGAACTCCGCCAGGGCCGCTGAACGGTCTGTTTTTGACTGCCTGTCCTTCACAACGAGGGGCGCTCACTCCGTCCACGACTTCGCTACTCGCGGCTCATTTCGTTCGCCGTTCGTAATTCCGAGGGCCGCTCGCTTCGCTCGCGCCCCCCGCTACTCCCGCCCTAACACTTTCCGAATACACGTCGACCCGAACGGTCCCAGTTCGCCGCCGTCGAACTGGACGAAGTGGCCCGTACTGATAGCTGCGCCACAGCGCTGACACGAGAACTCCCCCTCGCGGACGACCACGTCGCTGTCGAAGTTCACGTACGACCCCTGTGACCGCGGGCGGACGACGCCGTTCTCGCGCTCGATGAGGCCACGCATCACTGCAGTATCGAGTATCTCGCGCTGGACCTGTGGGTTGGTCGTCACTGTCTCGATACGGTCGAGCGCGTCGGCGACGGACAGCTCCCCGTGTTCCAGATGGGCGAGCAGTTCGACGCCGAGTTCGACCGGATCACGCCTCTCGGACACAATCGCCGATTCAACCCCGAACAACCTAAAAGATACCACAAAGCGTTTGTCGATTGCTACCGCTCAATTGGGTAGATGGACCGCCTCGCGAAGCGACAACTGGTCGGGACTGCCGGGCTGGTGGTAGTCGTCGCCGTCGCGACAACGCTGCTCACCCCCGAGCGGGTGGTAGCCCAGACGACGCATCTCGCCGACCACCCTGTCTACCTCGCGGGCGTCATCGTCGGGCTGTACCTAGTTCGCCCGTTCTTCGCGTGGCCGACGATGCCGCTGTCCGCGTTCGTCGGGTTCGTCCTCGGCGTCAAATACGGCTTCCCGGTCGCACTGATGGGCGCACTCGTCACCTGCCTCATCCCCTACCGGTTCGCGCTCCGGGCCGGCGAACAGGGCGGGATGTTCGGCTGGCTGGGGGACTCAGGCCGCCGGATTATCGAGGTGACCGGCGAGACGCGGGGGGTGCTCGCGGCACGGCTCTCACCGGTGCCTGCGGACCCCGTCTCTTATGGAGCCGGGTTCGCCCGCGTCTCGCCGCGCTCCTTTGCGGTCGGGACGTTCCTCGGCGAGATTCCGTGGGTCGCGGTCGAGGTCACCGCGGGCGCGTCGCTGCGGTCGCTGACGCTCACGGGGCTCAGTGTCGACGCGCTCCCGCACGTCCTGTTGTTCTCCGCGGCACTGGCTGTGCTGGTACTCGCCGGCCCGGCTTACCGCCATGTCAGCGCTCCGAACTCGTCGTGAACTCGAACCGCGCGCCGCCGTCCTCGCTTTCGGTCACCGACACAGACCAGCCGTGGGCCTGTGCGACCTCAACGACGATTGCCAGCCCGAACCCGGTCCCGGTGTCGCTCGTGGTGTAGCCGCGCTCGAACACGTCATCTCGCTCTTCCGGTGGGATTCCCACGCCGTCGTCGGCGACGTAAAATCCGTCGTCCGTTGTTCCGACGGAGACAGTGACCGGGGCTGCGCCGTCTGCACAACGTCCGTGTTCCACACTGTCGTCGGACTCCGTCCGACTGCTCGTGGAGCCGTGTTCTACGCTGTTCCGGAACAGGTTCTCGAACACCGTGCGAAGCCGTGCCGCGTCGGCTTCGACCGCCGCTGTCCCGTGTTTTTCGAGCGTGGCTTCGCCGGTTTCGACATCGATCCAGGCCTGGCTCGCGAGGGCAGCGAGGTCGACCATCGTCGTCTCGCCGACCGTATCGCCCTGTCTGGCGAGCGTCAACAGGTCGTTTATGAGTTCGTCCATCCGATCGGCCGCGGACTCTGCCGCTTCGAGGTGCGAGACGTCGCCCGACGTCCGAGCGACCGATATTCGCCCTTTGACCACGTTCAGCGGGTTTCGCAGGTCGTGGCTGACGACAGACGCGAACTCCGCAAGCTGTCGCTCCCTGTCTTTCCGGTCGCTGATATCGCGGATGACGCCCGCTGTGCCGTTGAACTCCCCGTCCGCGGCTGGAAGCAACGCGATATGGATCTCGATAGGCGTGTGATTCCCGGTCTGGTCGACAATATCCGTTTCGAAGGTCACGTTCTGTCGGGTCGGGTCAGACAGGATGGTCCGGATGAGCTCGCTTCCGCGGTTGATGTCCTCGCCGGTCATGATCGTCGAGATGTGCTCGCCGATCAGCTCGTCCGGTTCGAACCCCGTCAGTTGCTCTATCGCCTCGTTCACGTAGGTGAACACACCCTCGTCGTCGAGGGTGTACACCGGGTCGCCGACGGCCTCGATGATCGTCTCGTAGCGTTCGAGTTCCCGTTCGCGTTGCTTGCGCTCCGTCGTCTCGCGCATCACGCCGACCGAGCCGTCGAAGTTCCCGTCCTCGTCGAACAGCGGTGCGATCCTGTCCTCGTTGATCCGGACTGTCCCGTCAGCGGATATCGTCCGCATCTCGTAGGCCCCCCACGTCCGCTCGTCGTCGTCGAGCAGGTTACAGATGAGTGCTGTCGCTCTTTCGACATCCGTCTCGGGCATGAAACGGACTGGTTCCGAGCCGACGATTTCCGAGCGGTCGTACCCCAGATGGGCGGCCATCGCCTCGTTTACCATCTCTACTGTCCCGTCAGTATCGAGGACGTACATCGGGTCCCCGACGTTTTCGACCAGCGTCCGGTACTCCCTGAGCTCCCGTTCCCGGCGTTTCCGTTCGGTAATATCCCGGCCGATACCGGCAATCCCGAACAGGTCGCCGCGCTCGTCTTCGATGAGCGAGCCCTTGAATTCGTACTGGAGCGCCCTGCCGTCAGCCGTCTCGACACCTGCTTCAACGGTTCCGTATCCGGTCTCCAGCGTCTCCTCGAACACTCGCCATAATTTCTCGTGGTCGGAATCCACGATGAGTTCCCCAATGCCCATCGACGCTAGCTTCTCGTTTGTGTAGCCGGTCACCGACGAGACGGTGTCGTTCCATCGGACCAGACTGCCATCGGGACCGACAACGTAGAACATATCGTCGACGGAGTCGATGAGCTTCTCGGTAAATGCCCGCTGATTCGCGAGTTCGCGCTCGCGCTCCTCGCGCGCGGTTACGTCAGTGATGAACCCTTCGAGGATTTCGACCCCGTCGTCGTCAGTGCCGACGACGCGCCCGCGCTCCCACATCCAGCGGGTCTCACCGTCGGCCGTCTCGATCTGGTAGGAGACTTCGAACGGTTCGTCGGCGGCGATACAAGTCTGGACCGTCTCCCAGAGACGCTCCGTCTCGGATTCTTTGATCAGCGTCCCCCAGGAGACGTCGCCGCTCTCAAGCGCCTCCGAACTGTAGCCGACTAACTCCGTCGCACCGTCGCTGACGAACTCCATCGGCCAATCGGGCACGTTCCGTGCGCGATACACCATCCCCGGCAGGTTCGAGATGAGCGTCGACAGCATCCGCTCGGACTCTTCGAGCGCGACCTTGGCCCGCCGTTCCCCGACAGCCCGCTCGATACGGTTGGCAAGGACGGTGTACTGGTCCGTCCCGACTCCTTTCTGGAGGTATTCGGTGACGCCAGCGGAGATGGCATCACTCGCGATTTCCTCGTTTCCTTTGCCAGTAAAGAGAATAAAGGGTAGCTCCTCGTACTCCTCGCGGACGACCTTCAGGAATTCGAGTCCGTCCATGCCCGGCATGTCGTGATCGCTGACGACACAGTCGAACGTACGCTCGGACAACCGCTGTAACCCATCTGCCGCGCTTCGCACGGTACAGACGGAGATATCATTGTGAGTTTGCTCCAGATGGACCGCAACGAGATCGCCAAGGTCGGGGTCGTCGTCGACGTGCAGCACTGAAATCTCTCCCCCGTGGCCACTCATATCACTTCTTTCGTTGTTCCAAGATATTAAACCCGCGAGCGTATCGTCAGTAGAACGTGTCAGCGCAGTCATATACGACGCCGTGCTCCGGACAGACGTACTTGCAGTGTCGGTGGTACATTGCCCGTTCACAGAGTGGGCAGGGCCGACCCCCGGGCTGCTCGTCCATGATTTCGTAGAACAGCTCCGCTCGCTTGTGTCTTCCGGAGTTTCGGAACGGAATCCGGACGAAATTGGAACAATCCCTTTTGCGAGGTAGACCCTCGATTGAGTCGTGACTGACGACCTCCTTGACTCGCCCGGCGGTCGGCTGCTGGTTAGCGTTGCCGCCGCCGTCGCAGGCCTGGCGGGCTCCTACGCTGTGACCGGCTACGCACCCACATTCATCGCCTCGCCAATCGAACGGACGCTCGCGCGGTCGATGCCCGGCGTCGTCGTCTCGACTGCCATCTCGACGCTCGGTAGCCTCGGTCAGCAACTCAATCTCCTGCTCGCGATTGGCCTCGCGGGGCTGTTCATCGCGCTGGCGGCCAGAGCGGCCATCCTCACCGGCCAGTTGGCGAACAATCGCGCCCTCCCGGTCGTCGGAACGGCCGTCGTAACTTGGGCCGTGAGTGTCGTTCTCACCGGCGAGGTCGTCCTCGCGGCCGGTCCGGCGGTTCCCGCCGCCGCCGTCGTCGGACTTGCACAGACACTCGACAGATTCGGTGGTCCGATGTCACCGATCTCCTCGAAACGGCGGCGGGCGCTCTCGACGGTCGGCGCGGCCGTCGGCGCGGCGACGGTCGGCTACGCAACTGGCAACCAGCGGTCGGTCGTCGCGACGGGTGACGATGCGCCCGTGCTGAATGCGCCGGGAGCGGACCTCGACGATGTCGACGAAAAGCTCGCCGTCGCGGCAGACTATTCCCTTGGCCTCGGCGATATCGACCCGCTGGTCAGCGAAAACTTCTACGAGGTCGACATCAACTCCATCGACCCGGAGCTCTCGGCCGCGGACTGGTCGCTCTCTATCACCGGTGCTGTCGAAGAGGAGGTCACGCTCGACTATGAGGATATCATAGAGATGGATGCCGAAAACCGGTTCGTTACGCTCCGCTGTGTCGGTGAAAGTCTCAACGGCTACAAGACAGACACCGCGCTGTGGACCGGCGTTCCCGTCGACAGCCTCCTCAAAGAAGCCGGCGTTCAGAGCGGCTGTGAATGCGTCATGCTCCGGGCTGAGGACGACTACTACGAGGAGTTCCCCATCGACGCGCTCCGGGGCGGGATGCTCGCCTACGGCATGAACGGAAAGGTCCTCCCGCGGGGCCACGGCTACCCCGTCCGAGCACTGGTCCCCGGCCACTGGGGCGAGGTCAACGTCAAGTGGCTCTCAGAGATCGAAATTCTCGACGAGGAGGCCGACGGCTACTGGGAGAAACGCGGTTGGCAGGGGACCGGCCCCGTCAATCCGGTTGCCAAACTCCACCACGAGTCGACGCTTTCGGACGGCCGCCGCCGCATCGGTGGCCACGCCTACGCCGGCCTGCACGGCGTCCAGCGCGTCGAAGTCTCCACCGACGGCGGCGAGACGTGGGCTGACGCGACGCTCTCGGACCAACTGCCGGCGGCCGACGGCAACGGCCCCGCAGAGGACGCGTGGCGACAGTGGGAGTACACCTACGACCTGCCCTCGGGCGGCCACACCGTCGTCGTCCGAATGGTCGACCAGCGCGGCGAGGTGCAGCCCGAAGAAGAAACGGACTCCTATCCCAGCGGTCCCTCGGGCTGGGTGTCGAAGCAGTATTCGTAGTGCAAAGCGAGCGGCACATACCGCTGTAGTCGCTACCTGAGGTATGGACGAGACGATTGCGGGCGAGGTCATTCACGTCGTGGAGCCGGCCGAGCACGAGGATTACGACTTCGAGCCCAAGATGGCGTCGCTCGCGGACTCACGCTACGTCATCGTCTGTCGCAAGGGCGGGAAGCCATCGTGGCTCGAACGGATCGCGGCCTTTCTCCGCCGCCAGCCTATCGAGCCGGTGACGCTCGTCGCGGACTCGGCGGCCGAGGAGGGCGCGGAAATCACGGCGGCTGTCGAGGAAACGACGATTACCGGTGTGTACGACGTCACGGAATTCCGGTAGCGGACGCACCGGATACCGACACTAAATATTTCATAGAGTGATAAGAATAACTGATGTTTATTCAGCAAGGGGTAATCTCATCTCCATTAACTCTCATTATATTCGCACCATCAATTAGATAGAGGGCCTTTGATTCGTAATCCGCTTCTAATTCTTTCGTTGAGTAGTGATACGGGACGTTTACCTCAACATACTTTCCACGATTTGTCTCATTTATTATTTCAGCATATTTCGTTCCAGTTTGCCCTCCAGGTGCACCACTTGCACAAGAAGCATTTTGTAGCTGATTAAAAATATAATCCTCCTCAGCGGATAGTGCTCGTTTTTTGCACTGTTATTTACCACTAGTTGAGGAGTTTGCTCATCGGTTGTTGTATCCTCACGTAAAGACTCGGTTGATGTGCTGATCTCAGAACTATTCGGAGACACACAACCCGCGCCAACCAGACATAGGACAAGTACTGCCAGAAA
The DNA here is from genome assembly GCF_000223905.1 of Haloarcula hispanica ATCC 33960. Classification (NCBI taxonomy): domain Archaea; kingdom Methanobacteriati; phylum Methanobacteriota; class Halobacteria; order Halobacteriales; family Haloarculaceae; genus Haloarcula; species Haloarcula hispanica. The sequence goes on along the minus strand of NC_015948.1, from coordinate 2,092,428 downwards.
GACCGATCGTGAGGAATCCATTACAGTTTGGTTAGTGTTATCGAGTGAATACTTTGTGATCCAACTCATATAGGCCCCATACCGGGTGGACACTCTTGCCGGAACCATTGAGAAAGAGCGGATAATATTAACCAATAGTTTTTGATGATTTAATCAGTATGTCATCTGTATTGACAATTTATCAATAACCGACACGGGGTTTGCGAATAGTTCTATGACACGCTGTTACTAGAAAAGAAACGGCGTCAATCGCGGTGAAAGCCGATTCCGTGTGTCACCGACTCAGCACTCGGACCAGCCACAGGACTCGCAGGTCTTGCAGCCTTCCGAGTAGTACAGCGACAGCGAGCCACAGTCAGGACACTCCGGGCTCTCGCCGGCGTCGATGATGTCCTGCTGGTCGCCACCTGCGTCAGATGCGGCGGCGGCCGCACCGCCGTCAGTCTGGGTCTGCGTGGCGGTCTCGCCGTCGGCCTTCTCGGCAGTCTCCTCCAGCGTGGTCTGGTCGGGGTAGGCCTTGTCGACGTCGCCGTCGAGGTAGCGACGCAGGGCCGTGCCGATGGCGTCCGGGATGGACTGGATCTGCTCGCCCTTGTCCCAGGCGACCTTCGGCGACCGGATGCCCTGCAGTTCGTCGGCGATCTCTTCGGGGTCGACGCCCGAGCGCAGCGCCGTCGAGATGGTCTTGGCCAACGCCTCGGTGAAGGAGGCAGTGAAGCCGCCGGAGTTGCCGATGTTGGCGAACAGCTCGAACGGCCGGTCGGTTTCGGGGTCCTCGTTGATGTTGACGTAGAGCTTCCCGTAGCCGGTGTCGATACGCTGGGTCACGCCGTGGAGCACGTCCGGCCGGGTCTGCTTTTCGGCGTACTCGGCGTCCCCGTCGGCGACACCCAGCACCTGCTGGATGGAGTCGTCGATGGCAGCCTGCACGGCCTCGTCCTCGAGGAAGCCTTCGATGCCACCGAAGACCTCCTCGATCTGGGCGACGATTTCGTCGGCGTCCATGTCCGAGAACTCGGTGTTCTGGGCACGCGTGGTCAGCACCTGTTTGCTGCGGGTGCCGTCGCGGTAGTAGGTGACGCCCTTGCCGCCGTGGTCGTAGATGTACTCGAAGACTTCGGCGGCGTCCTCGGTCGTGGAGTCGTTCGGGGCGTTGACCGTCTTCGAGATGGCGGAGTCGACGCCCTCCTGACAGGCCACCTGAATACCCGCGTGCTGCTTCGCCGAGAGGTCGCCGGTGGTGACGAACAGCTCGCCGATAGCGTCGGGCACGGTCGTCAGCCCGTCGACGCCGTCGAACTCGTTGTTGGCCATCTGCTCCTGAGCCTCCTGTTTGACGGCCTCGACGTCGATGTCGTTGTCCTCCAGCGCGCGGAGGAAGTAGTCGTCGAACTCCACGAGCATCTCGTCGCCCTGTACGTCGTCGGAGACGTTCTTGTAGTAGGCGACGTTGTAGATGGGCTCGCACCCGCCGGTGGTGTTGCCGATCATCGAAGTCGTCCCGGTCGGGGCGATGGTCGTGGTATTGTGGTTGCGGATCGGGTAGCCGTCCGCCCAGTCCTCGGCGTCCTCGCCGGTCTGCTTCTCGAACCACTCGGGGTAGTCCGTCGGGTTCGCGTACTTGGAGTTGTCCCACTCCTCGAAGGTGCCGCGCTCGGTCGCAAGCTCGTGGCTCGCAGCCTTGGACCCGTGGTTGATGTGGCGCATCGTCTGGCGGGCGATTTCGTTGGCCTCCTCGGTCCCGTAGGCGACGCCGAGCTGGATGTACAGCTGGGCGAGGCCCATGATACCGAGGCCGATCTTGCGCATCTCCCGGACTTTCTGCTCGATTTTCTCGACCGGGAAGTCCGACATCGTGACGACGTTTTCGAGGAAGCGGGTGCCCAGTTCGATGCGTCGGTCGAACTCGTCCCAGTCGATGGCGTCCTCGAGGAACGCGTCGATGGCGGCTTCCGTCGAGTCGTACTCGTCGGCGTGGGCCTCCGACCAGACGCGCCAGTCCGGCGCGTCCGTGGCGGCCAGCGTCGAGAGGTTGATGTGCCCGAGGTTACAGGCCTCGTACTCTTCGAGGGGCTGTTCGCCACACGGGTTCGTGGCGAGAATCTCGTGGTCGGGGTGCTCCTCCACGTCGAAGGAGTGCTGCTTGTTCACCCGTTCGAGGTAGATGACGCCGGGCTCGCCGTTCTCGTGAGCGCCCTCGACGATGTCGTCCCAGAGTTCCTCGGCCGGAATCGAGAGTTCCTCACCGACCTCGACGTGTTCGCCGAGACCGAACATGTCGTACAGTTCCTTCGTCTCCTCGGTGGCGATGTGGGCCTCGCCCGTCCGCGGGTTGGTGAAGGTGAACTCCTCACCGGCCTTCAGCGCCTCCATGAAGTCGTCGGTGACGCCGACGGAGATGTTGAAGTTCGAGAGGTGGCCCTCGACGGCGTTGCGGAGGTGCTTTGGCACCTTTCCGTCGTCGTCGATGAGTTCGCGAGCCTCCTCCAGCGCCTCGGCGAAGGAGTTGTGCGTGAAGTCGTCCGGGTCGTTCAGGCGCAGCGTCTCGGCGAGCGAGACGTCCTTGTTCTTGGCGTGGATGAACTGGATGACGTCCGGGTGGGAGACGCGCATGACGCCCATCTGGGCACCGCGGCGGGCGCCACCTTGGGCGATGGTCTCGCACATCTGGTCGTAGGTCCGCATGAACGTGATGGGACCGGAGGCGATGCCGCCGGTCGAGCCGACGGGGTCGCCGTACGGGCGGAGCTTCCAGAACGCATAGCCCATGCCACCGCCGGACTGGAAGACCTGTGCGGCCTCCTTGGCGGTCTGGTGGATGTCGTCGATGTCGTCAGCCGGTGAGTCGACGAAACAGGCGGAGAGCTGCTGGAGTTCGTCGCCGGCGTTCATCAGCGTCGGCGAGTTCGGCATGAAGGAGAGCTGCTCCATCTGCTCCTGGAATGCGTCGGCGGTCGATTCGACGTGGTCGCGGACACCCTCGGGCAGTTCCGGGACGACCGTCTCGTAGGCGAATTTGTTGACGTTGTAGACAGAGAGCTCGGTCTCGACGTCGTCGTCGACGGACGTTCCCTTGCCGAACACTTCGTCGGCGAGTTCGTCGCGGCGCGGGTGGTCGGGCTTCAGCTGGTCCGGCGAGACGTGTACGTCGACGTCCTGCTTGTTGGCCTCGAACACGGCCTCGGCGAGCGCGATGTTCTTTGCGACACGGTCGAAGAGGTCTTCGGGTTCCTCGATGAGGTCGCCGTTGGCGTCCTTCCGGAGGTAGCGAGCCGGGAGGATGTTGTGGTAGGCGTTGCCTGTGAGTCGCTCTTCGATAGTGTCACCGTCGGTACGTTTGATCGGGAGCGTGATCTCGTCGGCGGAAAGGTCGCTGTTACTCATCGCCCGCTCCTCCTCCCGACAGCGGCCGTCTGTCGGTCGATACCCCTCGTCGTAGCTACCCGTGATCCTGTCATTTCTGGCGGCGAATACGTATTCATCGATAGCGTTTAATCCTTCTTGTCTGCGATTCGGCGGCGGCCGTAGCAATCTCCGGAGTCGCGGCTACGGTGCTCGACGAACTGTGCTGGTGACGCGTGAAACGATAGTCGCGTACAACGGAATAGATGCCGTCGATTCTCCTTAATACTGTCCAGACCGAAGTGAAAGTGAAACCCCGTCCCTGTGAACCACCAGACGTGAGTGAGATATCCAGTAGAAACTGACGGGGGTTTGCGGGTGGTGATATACGCTCGCTAACAGTGCGTAGGGAGGGAGTAAGGCTGTGTCAGACGCACCGCAGTACTGCGGTTTTGGCAAAACAGGCCTGTCAGTCCATGCGGTGTCGATATGGTGTGGTGGTAGCTCAGTTCGTCCCTGTGCCATCCGGGAACGTGCCCGGTATTCAGTCCGAGGCCGGACCGAATGGAAGGCGAGAGGCGGGACGCTTACAGGTCTGTGGACCGAAGGAGTGTGCGTGCAGTACGACGGGCTCACCAAGGGAATCGCAGTGGTGTTTGGAGGCCTGACAGTCGTCCTGACAGCGGTGGGCCTCGTGATCAATCCCGCGGTACTCTTCCTGGCGCTCATGTTCGGCGTGTCGACGTATTTCATGTACTACCACCTCAGTGGGAAGATGGCCGCGAGCCTCTACGAACGGGTCGAGCGACAGGCGGCACAGAACACGGGGAACGCCCGTCGCGGTGGGTTCGGTGCCGGCCCACGGGAGGAGTGGGAACCACCGCGAGACGGCCGCCGAGCGCGCCGCTCGCGAGCGTCGCAGGGTGGCCAGCGTCGTCGCCAGGGACGGCAGCGACAGCGTCGCCAGGCAGCGGGCGGCCGGCAGCGCCGACAGCGGGTTCAGTCGTCGGGACCGAGTCCGGCGGAGGCCTACCAGCGGCTCGGCATCGAGCCGGACGCCGATCAGGGGACGATCAAGCGGGCTTACCGGGAGAAAGTCAAGGAGGTCCACCCCGACACTGACAGCGGGAGCGAAAGGGAATTCAAGCAGGTGCAAGCGGCCTACGAAACGCTGACTGACGACTGACCGCAATTCCCATATGCAGCGCTCCGAACCCGGACGTATGGACAACGACACGCCGCCGCTCATCGTCGACATCGACGGAACGTTGACTGACGAAAGCCGAGCGATTGACCCCCGCGTCATGCCGGTCCTTCGCGAGTGGCCCGCACGCGTCGTCATCGCGACCGGAAAAGCGATGCCGTTTCCAATTGCGCTCTGTGAGTTTCTCGGCATCGAACGGACGGTCGTCGCCGAGAACGGCGGCGTGGTGTTCGTCGAAGCTACCGACGAGCTCAGGCTCGAAGGCGACCACGAGGCGGCGCTCGCGGTCGGCGAGGCCTATCGCGACCTGGGCCATGACCTGGGATTCGGACAGGTCGACTTGGCAAACCGATGGCGCGAGACGGAACTCGTCGTGTCGCTCGACCAGCCGCTCGAACCGCTGGAGGACCTGGCCGCGGCACGCGGGCTCGTCGTCCTCGACACCGGCTTCGCGTACCACGTTACAGACCCGGTCGTCGACAAGGGGACGGGCCTCGAAGCGGTGTGTGCTGAACTGGACCTCGCTCCGGAGACGTTCCTCGCCGTCGGCGACTCAGTGAACGACGCCCAGATGTTCGACCTGGCTGGAGAGGCCGTGGCCGTCGCCAATGCCGACGAGACAGCGCTCGAACGCGCCGACCGGGTTACCGACGGGACCTACGGCGACGGCTTTCTCGAAGCGGTCGCGCCGTACCGGGAGTGACAGTCGTGTGATTCACTTTTAGACCAGTCGCTAATCAGATGGGCAAACAGGTGACGCCATCGGCGCAACCCAGCACACGGAGCGGCGTCACACAACCGCAAACTCCGTGTGGCGACTCAGTCCACGACCCGGTCTGGCAGCGCCTTCGCGTATAAATATCCGTCCGACTGATACTGTGAGAGATACACTCAGCCACCGCTCTCAGGAGTTCTCTGGAGCCGTAAATCCGGGGAAGGCTTATATCTACCCCACAGTAACGGGTGGGTATGAGCCCCGACCGGGCTGTCCTCCGGCGCGCGCTTGACCGCGGTGAACGGGAGGGCGGCAGCGTCGAGTTCAAAGAACGGCTCACCGAAGATCTCCACCTGTCAGAGGGGCGACTCGAATCCCTCGCAGCGCAACTCCGCCACCGCGTTCTCTCCGGGGATGGGGAGGCGACGTACGTCGTCGGCGTCACCGACGACGGCGGTCTGGCCGGCATCTCACCGGCGGAGTTCTCTGAGTCGATGGACGTACTCAGCCTGCTGGCAGAGGAAGCCGGTGCACACATTGAAGAGGTGAAAACGTGGGGCGTCGACGGCGTCTCGGAGAACGGGCCGACAGCCTCCGATGGCATCGTCGGTGTCGCGACCGTCTCGGAGGGATCGGTCCTCGCGGACGACGACCACATCGTCGTCGGAACCGCCGGCCACGTCGACCACGGCAAATCCACGCTCGTGGGGTCGCTGGTCACTGGTGACGCAGACGACGGGGAAGGCGGGACACGCGGCTTCCTCGACGTGCAACCACACGAAGTCGACCGAGGTCTCTCGGCGGACCTCTCCTACGGCGTCTACGGCTTCGATGAGGACGGTGAGCCGATCCGCATGGACAATCCGCACCGGAAGGACGATCGAGCGCGGGTCGTCGAAGCATCAGACCGGCTCGTTTCCTTCGTCGACACTGTGGGCCACGAGCCGTGGCTCCGGACGACGATCCGCGGCCTCGTCGGGCAGAAACTCGACTACGGCCTCCTGACCGTCGCGGCCGACGACGGGGTGACCGAGACGACGCGGGAGCACCTCGGGATCCTGCTGGCGACGGATCTCCCGACGATTGTCGCCATCACCAAGACCGATCTGGTGGACGAGGAACGGGTCGCAGAAGTCGAACGGGACGTCGAACAGGCACTGCGGGAGGTCGACAAGACGCCACTTCGGGTCGAGCGCCACGGCGTCGACACGGCCATCGACGAAATCTCCGAGACCGTCGTCCCCGTCGTCACCACAAGCGCCGTCACGAAGGAGGGGCTGGACGACTTAGACGAGATGTTCGAGGCCCTGCCAAAGACCGCCGGGGAGGTGGGCGACTTCCGCATGTACGTCGACCGGACGTACAACGTCCAGGGAGTCGGCGCGGTCGCCTCGGGCACCATCAAATCCGGCGAGGTCGAAGCTGGCGACGAACTGCTACTCGGCCCGATGCAGGACGGGAGCTTCCGCGAGGTTGAGGTCCGGTCCATCGAGATGCACTACCACCGGGTCGACGAGGCAAAGGCCGGTCGCATCGTTGGTATCGCACTGAAAGGCGTCCGCGAGCAGGACATCGAGCGCGGGATGGTCCTGCTCCCGGCCGACGCCGACCCCTCGCCCGTCCGGGAATTCGAGGCCGAGGTGATGGTGCTGAACCATCCGACCCGCATCGGCGACGGCTACGAACCCGTCGTCCACCTCGAAACGGTCAGCGAGGCCGCGGCCTTCTATCCAGAGGGCGGGCAGTTGCTCCCGGGCGACGCGGGCAAGGCCCGGGTTCGGTTCAAGTTCCGTTCCTACCTCGTCGAGGAAGGCCAGAAGTTCGTCTTCCGCGAGGGGAGTTCGAAGGGCGTCGGGACCGTCACCGACATCGACCCGGCGGAGTAGCGGTCCGCTGTCTCACTGGTCTTTCCCGTCTTCAGTCGGCTGTCTGTAGCCGTCAGTCGTTTTCTCGGCGAGTCCGAACAGTACGGCCCACTCCAGCAGATTCGCCGTGCGCTCCTGCCAGACGGCTTCCCAGTCAGCGTGACGCTCTCGCTCCCAGCGGGGAATCTCAGCCCGAAGGGCATCGAACGCATCATCAGTATCTACCGGCTCCGAATTGAGAGCCTCAACGAGCACGTCGACGCCGAAGACTGATTTCTCGAACGCTGTTGCGAGGGCCGCCTGGTCGTGGTCGGTCCGCGTCCGGTAGTAGCCCCGGTCGCTCTCGGCGACCAGTCCCAGCGCCTGTAGGAAAACCAGATATTTTTGGGCCGTTTCGCGGTCGGACACGTCAGTCGCCGTCTGAATCGCGCGACAGCAGTCGGCCTCGCTGTCGGGGACGAGCGGAATCGCGTCTCTGGCGCTCTCCAGAAACGAGTGCGAGCGGGCCGGTGGCGCGACCTTGTAACGCATACCCGATTACAGGCCGAAGCTCTCGGCCAAGACGCCCTCGCTCGTCCCACCGACGACGTGCGTGTCGCCGCCGACCACGTCGATGGTGACCGCCGCGGGGCCGAACAGTTCGACGGGGAGCTCCGCGAAGTCCCAGCCGACGTCCTCGAAGACGCCTTCCAGCGGCTCGCCGTATTCTTCGGCTGCGACGGAAGGCACCTGGTCGAAGCGGTCGAAGGACTCGTCGACAGTGAGGTGGACCTCGCTGCCGTAGGCGAGCGCGTCCGTGGTCCGGGCCATCGCGGTCGCTTCGTCGCCGGCGACCGGCGCGACCGGCGCGCGGCCGCTGGCCGACAGCACCGACACCGGGTCGAAGCCGAGTTCGGCCAGCCGGAAGACGGCCAGTTCGGCGGCCCGGGCCGCGGCGACGACGCTCCCGGTGACACTCGCGGTTGCGAACGACGGCAGGAACACGCCCGTCTCGGGGACGCCGGTGCGCTCGGCGACCTGGCTCGCAACGTCCTCGTCCGGCAGTTCGTCGGTTTCCAGGGCCAGCACGGCGAAGTCGGCGTCCTCGCGGTAGCCGATGCGCTGGAAGGCCTCCTCCTCAGCGACGAGCGCGCGTGCGGGACCGCTCCCGAGTGCCTGAAAGTCGTCGACAGTCAGTTCCCAGCCGCCCTTCTGCGAGCACAGCAGGGCCAGCGCCGGGTGGTCCGTCGACAGTTCGACGTGGTTCAGCGGCGCACCGTCGACGGTGGCCATCGTGGACTGGACCGTCGCCAGCCCGGCCGTCTGGATTTCCGCGAGTAGCATGCCGGCTTCGACAGCGCCGGGGACCTCGACGCCGAAGTCCAGCACCGCGGCGTCGCCCTCCAGCGCGTGTACGTCTATCGTGAGTTCGTCGGCGAAGTCGATGGCCTCGTCAACGAGTTCCGTGGCCATCCGATTGAGACTATCCATACGCCGTCTTTGGCACCCTTCCCTTTAATCTCCGCCTTCGGCCGCGTCGCTTCTGGCTGCCCGACCCAGATGCTCCTCAACGGCGTCGACCTTGTCCCGCGCCTGCTGGTCGACGGTCCGCTTGTCGTCGATCTTCAGGAACGTGCTCACGCGGTCGCTCTGCTCGCCGACGGCCTCGTGAGCCGCGTGGGTGGCCGCGAACAGCTCCTCGCTGTCCTCCGCTTCGATGATGGTCCCCATCGGCGTCGTCTCGTATTCGACGTCGAACGCTTCCAGCGCCGCGACGGCGTCGGCGACGTAGGAAGACATGCTCCCTTCGATGACCGGTGCGACCGAGAGAAACCCTATGCAGGTCATACCGGTTCCGACGCGTGCCCGCGACCTAACCGCTGTGGTGTTCGCGCGACCCGCCGTGGTGCTCGCGTGACGCTACCCGCTGTCGGACTGGAGTAAAGAAGACGCCGCTGTTCGGAACGCTTACTCGCCTTCCTCGACCGGAGCCCCGCGAGCGTTCGTCTTCACGCTCTGGAGGCCCTGCTTCGCCTTCTGCTTGGAGGCATAGCCCTGCCCGCAGTCCGCGATTATCTCCCCGTTGTCGTGGCGGAGCCGCCAGCGCGCCTTGCCCTCGCTGTCTTTGAAGAGTTCGAACGTCGCTTTGCTGCCCCCCTCTTCGACAACACCGTCGTCGTCTTTGGACTCGTCGACGACGTACGCGCCGGGTGCGTTGGATTTGACGCTTTCGAGCCCCTGTTCGGCCTTCTGCTTGGAGGCGTAGCCTTCCCCGCTGTCGGCGATGATGTTTCCGTTGTCGTGGACGAGCCGCCAGCGGTACTGCTCGGCATTGTCCTCGTACACCTCGAAGGTCGCCTTGCTCGCAGCCATGTCAGTCGCTACCTCCCCCTCGTCTTCGTCCCACTGCATATCGATTTCAAGTGAGACAGTGCCGTCTTCCTGCTCGACCTCAACCTCGAACTCGGATTCGGCCGGCGGCGTGACCGTCACAGTCTGTTCCTCATCTGCCGGGGCCGGCTCACCGCGGCTGAGCCTGTTCGCCAGCCGTCGGAAGTACGACGCAATTCCTCTTCGGCTCCGCGTTTCCTGTGACTCGTGGACCGTCTCGTCTGTCATACAACCGGACTGTCGATGGGGTAGCAAATAATGGTACTCCCCATCTGTCAGGCAATGCGATAGTCGCTCAGGGGAACCCTCGATACGTGGTGTGCAATCAGATGACTCAAAGGGACGCATCGCTCGTCGGTTTGCGTCGTCAGAAATGCGCTGGCTGGGATTTGAACCGGAGCCAGACGGTCGCCCTCACTCGCTACGCTCGTTGTGGGCGCTGCGACTGGCAGGATTCAAATCCAGTTCGATTTTATGACTCACAGATTACGAGCACACGCTACGCGGTGCTCGGTGGAGTTGTTCGTCGTAGAAATGCGCTGGCTGGGATTTGAACCCAGGTTGTGACCATGGCAAGGTCACGTGATACCAACTACACTACCAGCGCTCGCTTCGTTCTGCACTGACCCTCACGGCCGTCGGCCGCTCGGTACCAGCGCGCAACGCCTCGTTGCAATCAAATCTGGCGGGGGTGAGAGTAAAAAGCCTTCCGTTTTCCGGGGAAAACCATGGGAAGTGAGGGCAATCGCCGCCCCGTCTGAGAGCCGTATCGTGTGATGACTTCACGGGGCATGGCCTTTCGGAAGCGGCAATCCAGTGAACGGTCCCATCGGTCCCGAACCGGCATGACGGACCATGTGAACGCGACGCATCGCGAACGCGAAACGGGGCCTTTTTAAGCCCGGGAAGGGGAGATATCGGCACAGTCTAGTGGCGCGACGTGGAAGCGTCACGGCATGACGACCAGCGTACTCGTGCCGTCTTCCCTCGCACGGGAAGCCGAAGACAGACGCGAGGCAACTCGCAAGCTCGGTTACGTGGCCCGCGCGGCCGCGGTCTACCGGGTTGATCGGCTGACAGTGTACCCCGACCCTGACGGGGCGGGCAAGTGGGAAGACGGGTTCGTCGAAACCGTGCTGCGGTACGCCGCGACGCCCCCGCACCTCCGAAAGGAGATGTGGGGTAAGCGGGACGAACTGGAGTACGTCGGCGTCCTGCCGCCGCTCCGCGTGCGTTCACAGACCGGCTCCGGATCTGAGGGTTCGGGGTCGTTAAGACAGGGAATCGTGACCGAGGTCGGAGCTGATGGGCGCGTCCGGGTCAATTGCGGCATGCAACACCCGATCTCTCTTCCCGTCCCAGCGGATATGGACGTGGAACAGGGGGAGCGCGTGACCGTCAGGGTCTCTTCGCGACGGCCGGTCCGGGCGAAACTCGTCGACGCCCCCACAACGGGATTCGACGTTGTCGCCGCGGACCTCGATGCGGCACTCTCGCGCGACGATGCCGGGCTCACTATCGCGTCCTCGCGATACGGCGAGCCGGTAACGTCGACCCGTCTCGGCCAGTTGGCCGAGCGGCGCGACGCCGAGGGCGGCATGACCGTCGCCTTCGGGGCACCCGAGCGCGGGTTACCGTCGATACTCGACGTTGCCCCGGACGCCGTCGGGGGAGACCAGACGAGCGACGAACCAGAAGGGTTCGACCTCTGGCTGAATACGGTTCCGAACCAGGGCAGTGAGGTCGTGCGAACGGAAGAAGCTCTGTTCGCCTCCCTCACCTGTCTAACCCTCACGGAGTAAACGAATGCCACAACCAAGCAGACCACGCAAAGGCTCGCTGGGCTTCGGCCCGCGCAAGCGCTCGACGAGCGAGACGCCTCGCTTCAACAGCTGGCCGTCTGACGACGGGCAGCCGGGCGTCCAAGGGTTCGCCGGCTACAAGGCAGGCATGACACACGTCGTGCTCGTCAACGACGAACCCAACTCCCCCCGCGAGGGGATGGAGGAGACTGTCCCGGTGACAGTCATCGAGACGCCGCCGATGCGCGCCGTCGCCCTGCGAGCGTACGAAGACACGCCGTACGGTCAGCGTCCGCTGACGGAAGTCTGGACCGACGAGTTCCACTCGGAGCTCGACCGGACCCTGGACGTTCCGGAGGACCACGACCCGGACGCTGCTGAGGAACAGATACGCGACGCACACGAGGCCGGTGACCTCGGGGACCTGCGACTCATTACGCACACCGTCCCCGACGCCGTCCCGAGCGTCCCGAAGAAAAAGCCCGACGTGATGGAGACTCGCGTCGGCGGTGGGTCCGTTTCGGACCGCCTCGACCACGCCCTTGACATTGTCGAGGACGGTGGCGAACACGCCATGAACGACATCTTCCGCGCCGGCGAGTACGCCGACGTGGCCGGTGTCACGAAAGGCAAAGGGACGCAGGGTCCCGTCAAGCGGTGGGGCGTCCAGAAACGGAAAGGCAAGCACGCCCGCCAGGGATGGCGCCGACGGATCGGCAACCTCGGTCCGTGGAACCCGTCCCGCGTGCGCTCGACGGTCCCCCAGCAGGGGCAGACCGGCTACCATCAGCGCACCGAGCTCAACAAGCGCCTCATCGACATCGGCGAGGGCGACGAGCCCACCGTCGATGGCGGCTTCGTCAACTACGGCGAAGTCGATGGGCCGTACACGCTCGTGAAGGGCTCCGTGCCCGGTCCGGACAAGCGCCTGGTGCGCTTCCGGCCCGCGGTGCGTCCGAACGACCAGCCGCGCCTCGACCCCGAGGTGCGCTACGTCTCCAACGAATCGAACCAGGGATAACCTATGCAGGCAACAATCTACGACCTGGACGGCAACACAGACGGCGAGGTCGACCTGCCGGACGTCTTCGAGACGCCGGTTCGGTCCGACCTCATCGGCAAAGCTGTACGTGCCGCACAGGCCAACCGAAAGCAGGACTACGGGTCCGACGAGTACGCCGGCCTCCGAACGCCGGCCGAGTCCTTCGGTAGCGGCCGCGGCCAGGCACACGTCCCGAAGCAGGACGGCCGTGCCCGCCGCGTCCCGCAGGCGGTCAAGGGGCGAAGCGCCCACCCGCCGAAAGCCGAGAAGGACCGCTCGCTCGACCTCAACGACAAGGAACGGCAGCTGGCCGTTCGCTCGGCGCTGGCCGCGACGGCCGACGCCGACCTCGTCGCCGACCGCGGCCACGAGTTCGACCGTGACGAAGTGCCCGTCGTCGTCTCCGACGACTTCGAGGACCTCGTCAAGACGCAGGAAGTCGTCTCGCTGCTGGAGGCGCTCGACGTCGACGCCGACATCGACCGCGCCGACGAGACGAAGATCAAGGCTGGACAGGGTTCGGCCCGTGGACGGAAGTACCGTCGTCCCGCCTCGATCCTCTTCGTGACCAGCGACGAGCCGTCGACGGCCGCCCGCAACCTCGCGGGGGCCGACGTGGCGACCGCCAGCGAGGTCAACACGGAAGACCTCGCGCCCGGCGGCGCGCCCGGTCGACTCACCGTCTTCACGGAATCCGCACTCGCGGAGGTGGCCGAGCGATGAGCTGGGATGTCATCAAACACCCACACGTCACCGAGAAGGCCATGAACGACATGGACTTCCAGAACAAGCTCCAGTTCGCCGTCGACGACCGCGCCTCCAAGGGCGAAGTCGCCGACGCCGTCGAGGAGCAGTACGACGTGACAGTCGAACAGGTCAACACGCAGAACACGATGGACGGCGAAAAGAAGGCCGTCGTTCGCCTCTCTGAGGACGACGACGCCCAGGAAGTCGCCTCCAGAATTGGGGTGTTCTAACGATGGGACGACGAATCCAAGGACAACGGCGCGGCCGCGGGACCTCCACGTTCCGTGCTCCGTCGCACCGTTACAAGGCTGATCTGGAGCACCGCAAGGTCGAGGACGGCGACGTCATCGCCGGCACGGTCGTCGACATTGAGCACGACCCTGCCCGCTCGGCTCCGGTCGCTGCCGTCGAGTTCGAAGACGGCGACCGACGACTTATTCTCGCGCCGGAAGGCGTCGGGGTAGGCGACGAGCTACAGGTCGGCGTCAGCGCCGAGATCGCACCCGGGAACACGCTCCCGCTGGCCGAGATCCCAGAGGGGGTCCCGGTGTGCAACGTCGAATCCAGCCCCGGTGACGGTGGGAAGTTCGCCCGCGCGTCGGGTGTCAACGCCCAACTGCTCACCCACGACCGCAACGTCGCGGTCGTCAAGCTCCCCTCCGGGGAGATGAAGCGGCTTGACCCGCAGTGTCGTGCCACCATCGGCGTCGTCGCCGGTGGCGGCCGAACTGACAAGCCGTTCGTGAAGGCTGGCAACAAGCATCACAAGATGAAAGCGCGAGGGACGAAGTGGCCCAACGTCCGCGGTGTGGCGATGAACGCCGTCGACCACCCGTTCGGTGGCGGCGGCCGCCAGCACCCCGGCAAGCCCAAGTCCATCTCGCGGAACGCCCCGCCTGGCCGTAAGGTCGGGGACATCGCCTCGAAGCGAACAGGTCGAGGTGGCAACGAATGAGCTCAGAATATCAAATCGGCCACGAAGGAGAGTTCTCCTTCCGCGGCCACACGCTCGACGAGCTGCAGGAGATGGAGCTCGAGGAAGTCGCGGAACTGCTCCCCGCTCGACAGCGGCGAAGTATCGTACGCGGCCTGACCGAGGAGAAACACAAGCTCCTCGAGAAGGCCCGCGAGGCCGGCGAAGAGGAGACAGCCAACGACCCGATCCGGACGCACCTGCGCGACATGCCGGTGGTCCCGGAGATGGTCGGGCTGACCTTCGCCGTCCACGACGGCCAGAACTTCGAGCGTGTCAAAGTCGAGCCCGAGATGCTCGGCCACTACCTCGGTGAGTTCCAGCTCACCCGGAGTAGTGTCGAACACGGTCAGGCCGGTATCGGAGCGACACGCTCCTCGAAGTTCGTACCGCTCAAATAATCATGGGAATCAGTTACTCAGTCGAAGCCGACCCGGACACGACGGCCAAAGCGATGCTCCGGGAGCGGCAGATGAGCTTCAAGCACAGCAAGGCCATCGCCCGCGAGATCAAGGGCAAAACGGCCGGCGAGGCTGTCGACTACCTCGAGGCGGTTATCGAGGGCGACCAGCCCGTTCCGTTCAAACAGCACAACTCGGGCGTCGGCCACAAAAGCAAGGTCGACGGCTGGGACGCCGGACGCTACCCGGAGAAGGCCAGCAAGGCCTTCCTCGACCTGCTCGAGAACGCGGTCGGCAACGCCGACCACCAGGGCTTCGACGGTGAGGCCATGACGATCACGCACGTCGCCGCCCACAAGGTCGGCGAGCAGCAGGGTCGCAAGCCCCGCGCGATGGGGCGTGCCTCGGCGTGGAACAGCCCGCAGGTCGACGTCGAACTCATCCTCGAAGAGCCGGAGGTCGAAGACTAATGGCCGACGAACAACAGTTCATCGAGGACGGACTTCAGCGGACCCAGATAGACGAGTTCTTCGCAGAAGAACTCGGTCGCGCTGGCTACGGCGGCATGGACGTCGCCAAGACGCCGATGGGAACCCAGATCGTGCTCAAAGCCGAGAAGCCAGGGATGGTCATCGGCAAGGGCGGGAAGAACATCCGGAAGATCACGACGGAACTCGAGGACCGATTCAACCTCGACGACCCGCAAGTCGACGTGCAGGAAGTCGACGAGCCGGACCTCAACGCCCGCATCGTCGCGGACCGACTGGCCAACGCACTCGAGCGTGGCTGGTACTTCCGCAAAGCGGGCCACACCACCATCGACCGCATCATGGAGTCGGGCGCACTCGGTGCAGAGATCGTCCTCTCCGGGAAGGTCACCGGTGCACGCTCGCGCGTGGAGAAGTTCAACCGCGGCTACGTCAAGCACAACGGCGAGCCCGCGGAGGAGATCGTCGACAGCGGTGTCGGCGTCGCCGTGATGAAGCTCGGTACCATCGGGGTCCGAGTCAAGATCATCCCGCCGGACGCGGAGCTCCCCGACGACTTCGAGATCTACGAGGATGTCGACGTCGAGGACTACGTGGCCGACACCGACGGCGAGTCGGTCGAGGAACTCCTCGAAGGCGAGCCCGAAGACAGCGAGACGGCCGAGGAACTCGAGGAAGACGTGGCCGCCGGGGCCGACGACGCCGAAGCTGACGAGGAGTTCGTCGACGAGGAGATCGTCGAGGAAGACGTCGAAGTCCCGACTGACGACGACGTCGAGGACGTCGACGTCGACGAACTCGAAGACGCTGTCGACGAGGAACTCGACGAGGACGTCGAGGCGGAAGCCGAAGAGCTGATGGACGAAATGGACGACGAGGAGGCTGACGACGAATGACCGTCCTGCACGTCCAGGAGATTCGGGACATGACGCCCGCCGAACGCGAGGCGGAACTCGACGACCTGAAGACCGAACTGCTGAACGCCCGGGCCGTGCAGGCCGCGGGTGGTGCGCCGGAGAACCCCGGCCGCATCAAGGAGCTGCGGAAGGCCATCGCCCGCATCAAGACGATTCAGGGCGAAGAAGGCGACCTGCAGGAGAACGAATAATGCCACTGACACCCGAGACGCTCCCACGACACGAACTCGTCGGCCTCGACTGCGAGGTCGTCGCGGCGTCCAACCCGGCCGCCGTCGGTATCCGCGGAACTGTCGTCATGGAGACGACACAGATGCTGACAATCGAGGGGGCCGACCGGGTGTGGCACGTGCCGAAGGACAGCGCGACCTTTTCGTTCGCCATCGACGGACAGCGAGTCCGGGTCGACGGCGACCGACTCGTCGCGCGTCCCGCTCGTCGCACAGAGAACACAGGAGATTCACTATGGCGCTAGGACTGAACGTACAGGAACCGGAGGAGACCTGTGCCGATCAGAACTGCCCGTTCCACGGAGAGCTCTCCGTGCGCGGACAGACACTGAACGGCGAGGTAGCCTCCACTGACATGGAGAAGACCGTTGTCGTCGAGCGCGAGTACGACGTGAAGGTGCCGAAATACGACCGCTTCATGAAGCGGCGGAGCCGCGTTCCGGCTCACGCACCCGATTGTCTCGACCTCGCGGTCGGTGACACGGTCACGATAGCAGAGTGTCGACCGCTCTCGAAAACGAAAAGCCACGTCGTCGTTAGCGCGGGCTCGGACGAGGCCGCGAACGACGAACAGGACGGTGATGCCTGATGGAAGCACTCGGTGCTGACGTCACGCAAGGCCTCGAGAAGGGCTCGCTCATTACGTGTGCGGACAACACGGGAGCGCGCGAACTCAAGGTCATTTCCGTCCACGGCTACTCGGGAACGAAGAACCGCCACCCCAAAGCTGGGCTGGGCGACAAGATCACGGTCTCGGTCACCAAGGGGACGCCCGAAATGCGTCGTCAGGTGCTCGAAGCCGTCGTCGTCCGCCAGCGAAAGCCGATCCGTCGACCCGACGGCACCCGCGTCAAGTTCGAAGACAACGCGGCTGTCATCGTCGACGAGAACGAGGACCCGCGAGGGACCGAGCTGAAAGGCCCCATCGCACGGGAAGTCGCACAGCGATTCGGCAGTGTGGCATCAGCAGCGACGATGATCGTATAGAACCATGAGCAAGCAACCAGACAAACAACGCAAGAGTCAACGACGTGCCCCGCTTCACGAGCGGCACAAGCAGGTCCGGGCGACGCTCAGCGCCGACCTCCGCGAGGAGTACGGCCAGCGCAACGTCCGCGTCAACGCTGGTGACACCGTCGAGGTGCTCCGCGGCGACTTCGCCGGCGAGGAAGGCGAAGTCCTTGAGGTCAATCTCGACAAGGCCGTCATCCACGTCGAAGACGTCACGCTCGAGAAGACGGACGGCGAGGAAGTCCCGCGACCGCTTGACACCTCGAACGTCCGCGTGACGGACCTGGACCTCGAAGACGAGAAGCGCGAGGCGCGTCTCGAATCGGAGGATGATTCCGCATGAGTAACCACCAGAAGCGACTCTCGGTGCCCAACAGTTGGCCCGTAGAGCGCAAGACCGCGACGTTTACGGTGAAAGCCGGCGCTGGCCCGCACGGTGAGGACGGGGTTCCCCTACTCATCGTTCTTCGGGACGTGCTCGGCTACGCCGACAACCGCAAAGAAGCCCGCTACGCTCTCAACGAGGACAACGTCCTCATCAACGGGAAGGCCATCTCCGACGAGGAACGCCCCGTCGGGATGTTCGACATCCTGGCCTTCACCGAGCGCGAGGAGTACTACCGCGTGTTCCCCGGCGAGGGTGGTCGGCTGGCGCTGACCGCAATCGACCCGGACGCGGCCGAGTCCAAGCTCGGTAAAATCGTCACCAAGACCCACGTCTCCGGTGGCGACGTTCAGCTGGGCCTCCACGACGGTGAGACGCTCGTCGTCGAGGACGCCCAGACCTACGACGCTGGCGACTCCATCGTCGTCGGCAACGAGGACGGTGAAATCGTCGCCCACTTCGAGTACGAAGAGGGCGCGCTCGTCACCGCCGTCGACGGCGCCCACGCGGGCGAAGTCGGCGAAATCGAGGAGATTCAGGTGACGCCGGGTTCGGCACAGAACAACGTGATAGTCTCGCAGGATGGCGACGAAGGCTTCGAGACGGTCGAAGAGTACGTCGTCGTCATCGACGAGAACTTCACAGGTGATGACGAATGAGCTCCGAGAGTGAGTCCGGCGGCGACTTCCACGAGATGCGCGAACCGCGTATCGAGAAGGTCGTCGTTCACATGGGTATCGGCCACGGTGGCCGTGACCTCGCCAACGCAGAGGACATCCTCGGGGAAATCACCGGGCAGACGCCGGTACGAACGAAGGCCAAGCGGACTGTCGGCGAGTTCGACATCCGCGAGGGCGACCCCATCGGTGCGAAGGTCACCCTCCGCGACGAGATGGCCGAGGAGTTCCTCCAGACGGCGCTGCCGCTGGCCGAACTGGCGACGAGCCAGTTCGACGACACCGGCAACTTCAGCTTCGGCGTCGAGGAACACACCGAGTTCCCGAGCCAGGAGTACGACCCGAGCATCGGAATCTACGGGCTGGACGTGACGGTTAACCTCGTCCGTCCCGGCTACCGCGTCGCCAAGCGCGACAAGGCGTCGCGCTCGATTCCGACCAAGCATCGACTCAACCCGGCCGACGCAGTCGCGTTTATCGAGTCGACCTACGACGTGGAGGTGAGCGAATGAGCGAAAGTGAAACCACAGACGAGCCCGATTCCGAGACGGCATCCAGTGAGCGAACTGGCCAGCTCGAGTCCTGTCAGCGCTGCGGTCGCGAACAGGGACTCGTCGGCAAGTACGACATCTGGCTGTGCCGCCAGTGCTTCCGCGAGATTTCGCGAGGCATGGGCTTCAGGAAGTACAGCTAACAATGACAGGGAACGACCCATTTGCCAACGCACTGTCGGCGCTTAACAACGCCGAAAGCGTCGGGCACCTAGAGCAGACAGTATCGCCCGCTTCGAACGAGATCGGCAGCGTCCTCGAGGTCTTCTACGACCGCGGGTACATCGACGGATTCAGTTTCGTCGACGACGGCAAAGCCGGCGAGTTCGAAGTCGAACTGAAAGGAGCCATCAACGAGTGTGGCCCGGTCAAGCCCCGCTACTCTGCGGGCGCAGACGAGTTCGAGAAATGGGAGAAGCGGTTCCTCCCGGCCCGTGACTACGGGACCCTCGTCGTGACGACCAGCCACGGCATCATGAGCCACTACGAGGCTCGTGAGCAGGGCGTCGGTGGCCAAGTCATCGCGTACGTATACTAACAATGCCACGAGTAGAACTGGAGATTCCGGAGGACGTGGACGCCGAGCAGGACCACCTTGACATCACCGTCGAGGGGGACAACGGCAGCGTCACGCGTCGGCTCTGGTACCCTGACATCGACGTGTCCGTCGACGGCGACACGGTCGTCATCGAATCCGATGAGGACAACGCCAAGACGATGTCGACGATCGGTACCTTCCAGAGCCACATCGAGAATATGTTCCACGGCGTGA
Source organism: Haloarcula hispanica ATCC 33960 (assembly GCF_000223905.1). NCBI lineage: Archaea > Methanobacteriati > Methanobacteriota > Halobacteria > Halobacteriales > Haloarculaceae > Haloarcula > Haloarcula hispanica. The sequence goes on along the minus strand of NC_015948.1, from coordinate 2,072,936 downwards.
CCGAGGGCTGGGAGTACGGTATGGAGGTCTTTTACTCTCACTTCCCGATGCAGGTCGACGTCGAGGGTGACGAAGTCGTCATCGAGAACTTCCTGGGCGAGAAGGCCCCCCGCCGCACGACGATCCACGGCGACACGGACGTCGAAATCGACGGCGAGGAGCTGACCATCAGCGGTCCCGACATCGAAGCTGTCGGCCAGACCGCCGCGGACATCGAGCAGCTCACGCGCATCAACGACAAGGACGTGCGCGTGTTCCAGGACGGGGTGTACATCACCCGCAAACCGAACCGAGGTGACGCCTGATGGCGGATAACGAAGAAGACGTCGAAGCAGAGGAAGAGTACACCGAACTGACTGACATCAGCGGCGTCGGCCCGTCCAAGGCGGAGTCGCTCCGCGAGGCCGGCTTCGAATCGGTCGAAGACGTTCGCGGTGCCGACCAGTCCGCGCTCGCCGATGTCAGCGGTATCGGGAACGCGCTGGCGGCCCGAATCAAGGCCGACGTCGGCGGACTCGAAGTCGAGTCCGAGACCGAAGCCGAAGTCGAAGAGGAAGGCGGCGAGGAAGCGCCCGACGAGGACGTGGAGACGGAACTCCAGGCCCGCGGGCTCACCGACAAGACGCCGGACCTCTCCGACGAGGACGCGCGGCTCCTGACCCAGCGACACCGGGTCGGCAAGCCGCAGTTCAACCGCCAGGACCACCACAAGAAAAAGCGCGTCTCGACCTCGTGGCGCAAGCCCCGCGGCCAGCTCTCGAAGCAGCGCCGCGGCATCAAGGGCAAGGGCGACACGGTCGAGGCGGGCTTCCGCTCGCCGACCGCGGTTCGCGGCAAGCACCCCTCGGGCTTCGAGGAGGTCCGCGTGCACAACGTGGACGACCTCGAAGGCGTCGACGGGGACACGGAAGCCGTCCGTATTGCCTCGAAGGTCGGCGCTCGCAAGCGCGAGCGAATCGAAGAGGAAGCCGAGGACGCGGGCATCCGCGTGCTCAACCCCACCTACGTCGAAGTCGAGGTGAGTGAGTGATGACAGACCTCTCCGCACAGAAGCGACTCGCGTCGGACGTCCTCGACGTCGGGAAGAACCGCGTCTGGTTCGACCCCGAGCGACAGGGCGATATCGCCGATGCGATTACCCGCGAGGACGTTCGCGAACTGGTCGATGAGGGCGCCATTCAGGCGAAAGACAAGAAAGGCAACTCCCGCGGACGCGCCCGGGAGCGCCAGAAGAAGCGTGCGTACGGCCACCAGAAGGGAGCCGGTTCCCGGAAGGGCAAGGCAGGCGCACGGCAGAACTCCAAGGAGGACTGGGAGTCACGCATCCGCGCACAGCGGACGAAGCTGCGCGAACTGCGTGACGAGGGAACGCTTTCGAGTTCGCAGTACCGCGACCTGTACGACAAGGCCGGCGGTGGCGAGTTCGACAGCGTTGCCGATCTCGAACGTTACATCGACGCAAACCACGGTGACGCATAATGGCGACAGGACCACGATACAAAGTACCGATGCGGCGACGCCGCGAGGCCAGAACCGATTACCATCAGCGGTTGCGCCTGTTGAAATCCGGTAAGCCACGTCTCGTTGCTCGAAAGAGCAATAAACACGTCAGGGCGCAGCTGGTGACGCTTGGCCCCAACGGCGACGACACTCTCGCGTCCGCTCACTCGAGCGACCTCGCCGAGTACGGCTGGGAGGCCCCGACGGGCAACATGCCCTCGGCCTACCTCACCGGTCTGCTCGCCGGGCTTCGCGCGCAGGAAGCGGGCATCGAGGAGGCAGTGCTCGACATCGGACTCAACAGCCCGACCCCCGGAAGCAAAGTATTCGCAATACAGGAAGGCGCAATCGACGCCGGCCTGGACATTCCACACAACGACGACGTACTCGCCGACTGGCAGCGCACGCGCGGTGCCCACATCGCCGAGTACGACGAGCAGCTCGAGGAGCCGCTGTACAGCGGCGACTTCGACGCTGCAGACCTCCCGGAGCACTTCGACGAGCTCCGAGAGACCCTACTGGACGGTGACATCGAACTATGAGTGCTAACAACGGATGGGAGCCACGGACACGCCTCGGCAAGCAGGTCGTCGAGGGCGAAATCGACTCCATGCAGGAGGCGCTGAACTCCGGACTCCCGCTGAAAGAATCGGAAGTCGTCGACCAGCTCGTTCCCGACCTGGAAGACGAAGTGCTGGACATCAACATGGTCCAGCGGATGACAGACTCCGGCCGCCGCGTGAAGTTCCGCTGCGTGGTCGCCGTTGGCAACCGCGACGGCCTCATCGGCTACGCCGAAGGGCGTGACGACCAGGTCGGCGGTGCCATCCAGAAAGCCATCGACATCGCGAAGCTGAACATCATCGACGTCTCCCGCGGCTGCGGGTCCTGGGAGTGTGGCTGTGGCCGTCCGCACACGGTCGCGCTGCGCACCGAGGGCAAGGCCGGGAGCGTCGAAGTCGAGCTGCAGCCGGCCCCGCGCGGGCTGGGCCTCGCGGGCGGAGAGACCGTCCGCAAGGTGCTCGAACTCGCCGGTATCGAGGACATCTGGACACGCAGTAGCGGGAACACGCGCACCACGGTCAACTTCGCAAAGGCGACGTTCAACGCCCTGCAGAACACGGCCGAGGCACGCGTCCCCGAACGAACCTTCGAGAAGCGAGAGGTGATCGAGTGATGCACGCGCTCGTCCAGCTCCGTGGCGAAGTCAACATGCACAGCGACATCCAGGACACTCTGGAGATGCTCAACATCCACCATGTGAACCACTGCACGCTCGTCCCCGAGACGGACGCCTACCGCGGCATGGTGACGAAGGTCAACGACTTCGTCGCCTTCGGTGAGCCGAGCCAGGAGACGCTGGAGACAGTCCTGGCGACGCGCGCCGAGCCGCTCGAGGGCGACGCCGACGTGGACGACGAGTGGGTCGCCGAGAACACGGACTATGACGACATCTCCGGGCTCGCGTTCGCGCTCCTCTCCGAGGAGACGACGCTACGCGAGCAGGGACTGTCCCCGACACTCCGTCTGCACCCGCCCCGCGGCGGTCACGACGGCGTCAAACACCCCGTCAAGGAGGGCGGGCAGCTCGGGAAACACGACACCGAGGGTATCGACGACCTCCTGGAGGCGATGCGATAATGACGAGCAAAAAGAAACGACAGCGCGGCTCGCGCACGCACGGCGGCGGCTCGCACAAGAACCGACGTGGTGCCGGCCACCGCGGTGGTCGCGGTGCCGCAGGCCGTGACAAGCACGAATTCCACAACCACGAACCGCTCGGCAAGAGCGGCTTCAAGCGCCCGCAGAAGGTGCAGGAAGAGGCCGCCACTATCGACGTTCGCGAGATCGACGAGAACGTGACGCTGCTGGCCGCCGACGACGTCGCCGAAGTCGAAGACGGTGGCTTCCGCGTCGATGTCCGTGATGTGGTCGAAGACGCCGACGACGCCGATTACGTGAAGGTACTCGGTGCCGGCCAGGTTCGCCACGAACTCACGCTCATCGCCGACGACTTCTCCGAGGGCGCTCGCGAGAAAGTCGAAGCCGCAGGCGGGAGCGTCGAACTGACCGACCTCGGCCAGGAGCGCCAGGCCGAGGCCGAGACAGACGAAGACGCGGACGCGGACGAGGAATAACGAACGATGAGCTGGAAGGACACCGCCGAACCACTGCTTGTCCGGATGCCCGCAGTCCAGCGGCCGGACGGACACGTTCCGTTCAAGCGCAAGCTCACCTGGACAGGAGGCGTGCTCCTGCTGTATTTCTTCCTGACGAACGTGAAGCTGTTCGGGCTGGACATCGACGCCAGTCAACAGGTGTTCGGGCGCTTCTCCTCGATTCTGGCCTCTGGCCAGGGGAGCATCATGCAGCTGGGTATCGGTCCGATCGTTACGGCGTCCATCGTGTTACAGCTCCTCGGTGGGGCGGACCTGCTCGGGCTGAACACCCAAGACGACCCGCGAGACCAGATCCTCTATCAGGGGCTCCAGAAGCTGCTGGTACTCGTGATGATCTGTCTTACCGGGCTCCCGATGGTGTTTGCCGGCGGCTTCCTCCCGGCTGACACGGCGGTCGCGAACTCACTGGGTATCGGTACGGCCGGTGTCCAGTGGCTCATCTTCGCCCAGATGTTCGTCGGCGGTGTCCTCATCCTGTTCATGGACGAGGTCATCTCCAAATGGGGCGTCGGCTCCGGTATCGGCCTGTTCATTGTCGCCGGCGTGAGCCAGCGACTCATCGGTGGCATCCTGACGACGCCGTTTATCGGCAACAACGAAGGGATAATCTACACCTGGTACCTGTTCATCACCGGCGAGCGCGGCACCGGGCCAGTGCTGGCTGCTGATGGCCTCCAGACCGTGTTGCTGCAGGGCGAACTGCTGGGACTGTTCACGACGGTCCTCATCTTCGCAGTGGTCGTCTATGCCGAATCGGTCCGCGTGGAGATCCCGCTGTCGAACGCCCGCGTGAAAGGAGCCCGTGGCCGCTTCCCGGTCAAGCTCATCTACGCGAGCGTCCTGCCGATGATCCTCGTCCGGGCACTGCAGGCGAACATCCAGTTCCTGGGCCGTATCCTGAACGCCCAGCTGGGTTCGATGCCAGCGTTCCTTGGCACGTACGCCAACGGCCAGCCGACCGGCGGCCTGTTCTACTTCCTCGCCCCCATTCAGAGCCGTGGCGACTGGATGTGGTGGCTGGAAGGGACTGCTCAGCCGGTCTGGCAGATCCTGACCCGCGTTGGAATCGACCTGTTCGTCATGCTGGTCGGCGGCGCAGTCTTCGCCGTGTTCTGGGTCGAAACCACCGACATGGGCCCGGAAGCAACGGCCAAGCAGATCCACAACTCCGGGATGCAGATCCCCGGCTTCCGACAGAACGTCGGCGTCATCGAAAAGGTCCTCGAGCGGTATATCCCGCAAGTGACTGTCATCGGCGGCGCCTTGGTTGGGTTGCTCGCCGTGATGGCCAACATGCTGGGTACCATCGGCGGCGTCTCCGGTACCGGGCTGCTACTGACGGTCTCCATTACGTACAAGCTGTACGAGGAGATCGCCGAAGAGCAACTCATGGAGATGCATCCGATGATGCGCCAGATGTTTGGATAGAACTGCTGAATGTCTATACTTCTTTATTTTATCAAGTGCTGGTAAGCCGCTGTTTTGTCTCCAATTTCCTCACTACGGGGTTATCGGCATGATCCATGTCGCCACTGTCCGAATTTGAGGGCAATCCCTTCTTCACGACGCCCGGACTGAGCCGTATTGGATCGTGAGCAAACTACTTGTAGGCCGCTGTGGGTTCGCGATTGGGGCAGGTGCCAGGGTCGGTCTAAACTCGCTTAGCTCCAGCAGGGTGATCTCCTAGATGTTGTACAGCCCCCTTGGAGGTGTCTAACAGGCGAGTGATCGAAGATAGAACTGCGTACGGGAAGCTGTCGCTCGTGGGGTGTAAACTGGGTGTCATGGGTCATCGCGGCCCATTTATCACCCACCGAATGGGGGTTGGTCGTGGCGTTGGTAGCTAAGATCTTGAGGAGCGGTACGTACTCTGTGCCACGAAACTCGCCTCGCAGACTGAAATAACTTTGTCGGTGAGATCGCCGAACCGATTCCTGCGGCAGGTATCATGGCGTCCGTATCGACGAGGTAGGCCAGGAGACGTCCCAATCCATCGTCCCCGTACTGCCGTGTGCGCCCTTTCTCCGGACGTATCCGGGAGAGGCATCGCCATCGTCCACTTCGTACTACTCGCGGTATGACATGAATCTGATGTTTGAATACTGGGAAGGAGACCTGAAATTGAATCGTCTGGTCTCAAATTATGCCGACAAAGCGTCGATACTGGCGGAAATCTGCATGTCAAAATTTCAATCACGCCGCTGTCCTGCGTTCAACAGTACAAAATGACGGAATCTCTGTGGAGCCTCTCCCGGAGAATACCCGACTGGCCCACAGAAGATGACGAAATTGAACAAAAGGGGGCCAATATCAAGAAGAGGTCCAACGACAACGAGAGCGTATTTCAAAGAGGAGGAACGAGGGGTCATAAAATACTCTTTGGTAGCAGTCCGCATGAGGATACTGATACTCCAAATCGTGGTTGAGTCACCAGTTGCTCGGAAACATCTCACAGCAGTGATTGATGTAGCACTTCCATTGAGCGTTCCGAGACATCAAAAGATGGGTGTGACAACCGTTCTATGGCACCTTATCGGAGTTAAATCTCTCTTCGACACACCCCTCGTTCGGAGTTAAATCTCGACAGCGTGTCATGGAATACGTCTCACACCCTCTACCTGACGATTATACACCCTTCAATTCGAACTTAGTCCCGTGGTTTCGCTATTCGCCGGTTCTGTTCAAGCTAGAGACCGTGAATTATGCCTGTTGAGATCTATTGTATGACAGGCTCCTCGAACCAACTTCCCTGGTTTCCTAAGGTCTCGATGACTAACCTTGGATTATGACGAAGTACGATGCTATCGATCCAACCGAACTCGACCAGCACACGCTGAGAGAGGTAAAGCGACTCGTCGAGTCATACTCGGTCGTTAGCTCAGATGAGACATACCATGAGCTCGACAGCTATCGACAAGGCAAAACGGATGCATACACCAACATCGCTGCAGTCTTGTCGGACTGGATCGATGAACTCGATGAATCCTGACGACCAATTCTATACTATCGCCCCGTGAGTAGACGATATAAACGCTGACGAGATCCGAGACTGGAGCAAACGATACGACGACGGGTATCCACAAGAGGACTAGGCTATCGAAGTGACTCTTCACGAACGTCTCACGGAGCAACAGTTCATCACCCAAGATCAACTGGCAATGGTCTAGGTTGTCATAGAACTCTTGTCATAGTGTTTATTTTCACTATCTCATAGCCGAATCATCCGGCAGATTGTACCTGCGAATTGATCGTTGTGATTTCTACCAGCTCGGAGAGAAGTCCTGATGGCGTGCGAGTCCAACGCGCACATTTTGCATTCCAGTAATCGTAGTTCTATCTACAATCTCCAGAAATAGAATGGATTCCTATATCTGCCCGGATTTACTTTGTATACGATGGCTTCTTTCAATATTGCAATCATGAGGACTAAAATTAGCGCTAAATCACTGAGGTCAATACCGAAAAAGAGTTGACCAACAATCACAATTGTTTGATATAATCCGGGGAAATAAATACCAATTAATGTTGTTACGATGTATGATGTCGGAACGAAAATCAGTCCGACTTCTGTCCCACGCCTAAGCAAGTCGTTTCTATAGTTGATTGAACGTACGTATTTACCCCGAGGTCTCAACGGCCGGCACAGCCTGATCTCGTGAAATAATCTCGTTGCTTCGGGAAACTCGCTTGAGTTTGTCGTAGGGATTGCGTCCCTGCTGGCGCCACGTCGCCAGCAGGGACAGCACCGTCTCATGAATGAACATCCCGCGGTCATTGCGGAGTGTTCCGATAAGTTTCCGGAGAACCACCGGCTCACGGAGCGCGTTTTCCGCGGCATTGTTCGCCGGAGAGACCGCTGGCTCACCGACGAAGGTGAGCCAGTGGTCGAGGCCACCTTCGACCTTTCTGATGAGTGTTGCCAATGGTCCATCGGGAACTGACCGCTCAATCAACGATTCAAGCACTCTCCGTGCAACACGCTGGAGCTCTGCTCGCTCACGAATGGTCAAGTCGCTCTCCAGCCGCGTCTGGAGAGCGACGTACAACTGCTTGAGAGAGTCGTAGATCGGTTTGCCTTCAGGTTGCATCTCAGCGGCATCTTCAGCCTCTCGCAGAATATGAGCCCAACACCGCTGGAGATTGTCGCTGAAGGGTGGATAGGCCGTCCACCCATCGCAGATGATCGTTCCCGCGAAGTCCTCGCCGAGGACTTCTGCGGGAACATCACTTCCGCGACTTTTTCTAACCGCGTAGAGCGTATGATTCTCGGTGGTGAACGTCCAGATCCATGCTTGCTCACCATTCCGCTTGATGCCTGTTTCATCGATGTGAACAACGTCAGCCTGCTGGATCTGGCGGCGGATCTGCTCATATTCACAGCGACCGGCGCGCGCAGCGCTCTCGGTCGCGTGCCAAGTGGCTGCGCCTGATAACTCCAGTCCGTGCAACTGCTCGAAACGGTCTGCAATCTTCCGGTAGGGCAGGCGGTAATCGTACCTCGACAGTGCTGATTGGGCAATAACGTTCACCCCGAACTGCCCCTCACTGGGGCAGTCGGGGTGGGGTGTGTAGCAACTGTCTCGGTTCCACAGGAGTCGCACTGGTAGCAGTGGCGGTTGTACTGTGTGATTTCTGGTGGTTGCGGGTCCGGTATCTCCTCGACGAGTCGGGGGCTGACGCCCACCGACTCGTCGAAGTGTTGGCCACACTCTGGACAGCAGTCACAGGTGACCTCAACTTGTTCGTCCGGATCAGCTGTAGAGCGCCACTCCGGGTCGTGACCGTCTTTTCGTCCGGGAGTACCGCCGTCAGTTCTGACATCGTCGTCTTTGTCATCTTGCGAGGTCGGGGACTCGTCAGTCCCCGACCGTTGCTTACTCGGCGGGGTATGTGGATTCTCGTATTTGCGAAGCCGTGTTTCGAGTTCCTCAATCCGTTCCTGCTGCTCTTCGATTCGTTCGTCCTCCTGCTCAAGCTTCTTCTCCAGCTCGTCGGTTCGCTTTTCCATCTGGAGAAACCGCGAGAGAAGTTCGTCTTTGCTGAGGTCATCCCAATCCACTATGATCACCTCAGCGCTACCTCAGCAGGGCCACCGGGATGGTCTCCGAGCGGAGACCATCCCTGGAGAAACTCAATTAGCCCTTGCTGAGGATACATATCCGCTTGATTGGTCGCTTACTACGAGACAGTGGCGAAATTCGTCGGGACTAACACGCACTATAATCCTTTGGACGGGGTAGCAAATCTACGATAGCGACGGAAGTGTTCGTCCAGTGAACCGATTCAATACGCGATTTTTTCAGCACAATTCTACTGACCACGAACCACTCCCGTTACTGGATTTATTTCCGTGTTAGCCCAGGAGAATACCGCCGACGGGGAAGAAAACGAATCCGAATCACGCTTTCGCTTCGACGATGTCTTCCCGGATCTTGTAGAGTTTGTCTTTATCAATTGCTAAAATGACCATAGTGTAGAATAATATCCCGAGGAGTATCAACGATATGAGTTTGAGGTACGAGTCCCCACCAACGCCCTGTGTTTTAACTGCATAGACGCCCGCTACCATTAAAGTGGTTGCCAGCATCTGGGTGCCCATCGTTCGAACGATTGAAGAAATCCTGATTCCCGTTATTTTATAAACAATGAATAAATGGACTGGGAGACTGATCAACGCATTGAATCCGATGACAAGCGGGACGACGAGCAGTTCGTCGATCCAGAACGCTAGTATTGACAGCATAGAAATATATTTTGTCGCCGTGAAAATGGCAGCCAGCCGAAACATAATGTCAGGATTGTCAGACGCCTGGTAGAGGCTACCGAAGTTCGCAACGATAGAACGGACGGCGGCAAGTACACAGAGCGCTCTCATTAGCGGGATTATCGGTGTCCAATCGGAACCGAGCACCAGCGAGACAAATTCTGGGGCGATGACAAATATGCCCCCCGCAATCGGGAACGTGAGTACCGTCGTATAGTCAACGACTTTCCGAAATCCCTGGCGGAGTTCTTCGGGGCGATTCTGGAGTTTTGAGTAGGTAGGTAATGCAACTGAAGAGACGACGTGAGACACCTCTGTCACCGGGAGATTGGCGATCCGATAGGCCATCTGATAATACCCAAGTGCTCCAATGGTAAACATTCGGCCTACGATAATGTCATCAGCCTGGGTGTTGACAAGATTGACGGCCGAGTCGGCTAATATCCATTTCCCGAAATCGAATAGTTCACGTAGTTTCTCCATATCGAGGTTCAGAGATGGATTGTAGGGATGAACCAGATGGCTGAGAACCATCCTAACGACGTTTCCAGCAATGTATCCGTACACGAGTGCCCAAACGTTCCCTAGTGTCACGGCAAGGATGACGGCCAGGGAAAAATCGACGAACGATCCCCCGGTGTTGTAGAGTACGAACCGTTTGTACTCGAGATCCTTCTTGAAATAGACGACGCCAATATTGGTCAATCCCGTGAGAAGGACCGAGACGCCCAGTACGACAGTGACTATCTCGGCTCTCGGTTCTTCGAAGAAGGTAGCAACGAATGGAGCAATCACGAGAACGATGAGGAAAAGCGCGACGCCACGGAGGAGCCGGACTGTCCATGCAGTATCGAGATACGGTTCGATATCCTCCTGCCGCTGAATAAGAGCTTGGTGAAATCCGAAGTTCGATATTCGCTGGAGCGATCCAGTGACCAATAGTGCGATACCAACGATGCCGAAGTCTCGTGGCGTGAGGAAGTTGGCGAGTACTACGAGTTTGACTACGGACAGTCCTCGTTCACCGTAATTGAGGACGCTCACCCAGAAAGTACTCTGGAAGATCTTCGATTTCAGTTCTGAATCAGAGTCACTGTTCTCCATAGATAGACGACAGCGTTCGGCTGTTGGTCCCGACTGGGAAGATATAATAACTTCGTATCGAGGCTGTCACGGAACTCTTCTTACACCCTGATGATCGTGCTTCCCGCGACGTTTCCGCGTTCGTAGTTAATGATAGCGATAACGGGGTGAAGATACAGTTTTCTGAAATGACGTGTACACTAAGCCCGCGTATCGCTTAAATTGGTTGTGTGAGGACATAAAGAACTAACTCATACCCGTCTTAATGCCGGTTATATGATTAGAAACGCAATCCGATCAATCCGTACCCGTGGGGTTGCTGAAACAATACGTTGTGGACGACAGCAACTAACCCCGAATATTCAACGTAAATATAGAGGATATCAGGTTCGTGGTGGGCTACCGCTTTTGCTCAGTCACGAGCTGAGGGCACGGGTAGGCCCTCTGTTACCAACAGAAACCTCATTAGACCTCTCTTTGCGTGCTCTCCGTCGTCATCAGCAAACCGAAACAACCCTGGCCGACTATTTAACCACAGTCTACCGGTACTCGGGATTTGGATCATTTACGTCGATCCGACCGATGCAAATCCCCGCTGAACTCCGAGAGTTGTCGGAAATCGTAGCACGGCGAGATCCGGAGACAGTCGTTGAGATCGGGACGGCACGTGGAGGTAGTTTTTACATCTGGTGTCGGCATCTCAATGCTCAAGTTGTCAGCATCGACCTGCCCGAAAATGACCCACGCAGTATCGGTCCTGGTCCGCATTTTTTCCATGAAATGGATCCAGACACGGACACGGCATTTATTCGCGGAGACTCACACTCTGAATCCACAAAACAAGAACTCATAGAGATTCTTAGTGGACAAGATATTGATTTCTTATTTATCGACGGCGATCATAGTTACGAGGGAGTCAAAACCGATTTCGAGCTGTATCGAGACCTGATGGCTGAGGACGGGATAATTGCACTCCACGATATTTCATCAGAGTGGCTAGATGTACAGGGATTTTGGGACGAAATCAAAGACGACTATCAGACTCAAGAAATCGTGATTCCATCAACGGAGAAGTCATCACGGAATAAATTAGGTATCGGTATTGTTAGGTTTTGATTTGCGAAAAGCGCCTGGTTAAGATATATAATATGTATATATGGAATTATATGTTTCTTCGACGAAGTCTCCCTCTCGCCAGTTACTATCTATTGGTGCTGACCCGCTGAGAGAGGCAGTCGCAACGCTGTTCAAGAGCACCCAATCTTTGTTGACATCCGTTCTCTTATCTCACCCAAGAATATCTCCCTGAAATCGGTTCGTGGAGTGAGATTGTACTATCGGCTCGAAGCCCGCCCCAGCAGCTTGTACTCAAGATCCGTCTTGCACTCGAACCCTACCGTATCACTCTCCTAACACCATACTACCTGTACCATGTAGCGGTATAAGAGTCCAGTATGGTATAGAAAAGCCGCTGCGACGCGTTGTTTGGTCGGCGTGTCCTCCCGCGAATACATTTCTTGCCCGCGTGTTTGCTCCACCACGCGGTCAAGCATCCACTGAACACCCACCAGAACGTTCGCCCCCTGTTTTCCTTTACGCTAAGGCTGACATCCGTCCTCTCAGGTGAGTATAAACCCTTTTTTATGCCCATTTCATATTCGATACAGATGACCGTCTCACGGGTCGCCTATGTTTGCAACGATGGGGGCATCCCCCTATACGGATCAGCCGGAAGTTCAATTCATATCAGAGAGTACATCACTTCGCTCTCAAATTGCGGCGTGGAGCCACTAGTCCTCTATCGTCCTGGAACCGGGCAATCAGGACAGAATTCGATACCTGCCAAGGAAGTGCAACTGCCGACAACACCGTTGGCTCACGGTTATCTAAACAAGGTCTTCGACCTGGAATCCATCGCGAAGAATTTTGAATTATCTTTTGCTCTTCGACGGATTCCCGACGACATCGATGTGATACACGAACGATACAGTCTGTATAGCTACAAGGGAGCGCGTTTCGCGAGAAACCGGAATATTCCATTCGTACTCGAAGTAAACTCACCGCTCATATACGAGGCGAACGAGTACGGGGGAGGGCTCCAGAGACCGAGGGTGGCCGAGCGAGCCGAGAGAGAGGCGTGCCAAGATGCGACCAAGATTCTCGCAGTCTCACGAGAACTCAAAGACTATTTCAGTAAATACGTGGACGAAGAGAAGATTACAGTAGTCCCGAACGGAGTGAATCCGGACCAGTTCAACCCGGATACACCTGCGAGGACCCCTGACGATCGGTTCACTATCGGTTTTGTCGGAAGTTTCAAAGACTGGCACGGCGTTTCCAACCTTGTTCAGGCTGGGAAGCAGTTGTCAGATTTGCGTGACAGTATCCGATTTCTGCTTGTGGGGTCAGGACCACTATACGAAGATCTCCAGAAAGAAATATCTCAGTCCGGTCTAGACGACTTCTTCGAGCTTCCGGGTTCAGTTCCACACTCGGAGATACCAGGGTATCTTTCCTCTATGGACGTCGCCGTCGCTCCGTACCCCGATCTATCGTTTTTCTACTATTCACCGGTGAAACTCTTCGAGTACATGAGTATGGCGCTCCCGACGATATGTTCGGCGATCGGTCAGATAGAACGCATCATCGACGATGGCGAGAATGGATATCTGATTCCATCGGGCGCGGTTGACGCACTGGTCGAGGAGGTCCGCGATGTGCTCAACCTGTCACGAAATCAGCCGAACGAGCTCGATAAAACCGGACGACGAGCACGTGAAAGAATCCTCGACGAATACACCTGGACCCAAAATGCACAACGAATCTTAAACGTTTATAAATCGGGGATAAATGAACAGTCTTGAGAGCGAGGTACTTTCGCTGGTGTCGGAGAATGTCGAGTGGCTTGCCGAGTATCAAATAGAGACTGGACCTGATTCAGGTGGGATCGAAGACCACATCCTCGGACGGGTCGTGGGAGACAACTACGCGACCGAAGAGTTCGCACTCGCGCTCGCAGTACTTCGCTCCCGGGGTCTACTCCCCGACTACGACGAGCATTTCGAGCGAGCCATGAACTTTCACGCGCGAACCAGCGCTGGATATCCTCGAGGAACTCACGCAGAACACTATCAGCATCGCCGACTCGGTTTCATTGAAGCCCTGTTGAAAGCCAAACAGTTCGGTTCGAGGACTCAATTGTCTAAGTGGCGCGATGTCGTGCACCGCTGGGACACCCGAGACAATCCCTCTAACTGTAACTGGCACGCGATGAATGTTTTACTAGACCGCCTTGTTTATAATGTGACGGGAAGCGGGCGGTTCCGACGACACGCATTTCGAGAGTTTATTCAAATGCTAGGCTATTGGCAATTCGACGGACTGTTCACCGATAGTTTCGATGCGTACGATTTCGAGCACGTCGATCCACCGTACGTTCCACTCGCCTATCACATGTACACAGCAGCATTACTCCATCGGTACTACTACTACACGGATAACAGCCTCGTCAGGCGAATCTTCCTCCGGAGCGTCCGAGTCCTTCTCCCTTATCTCCCGAAAAATGGGCATCCGACCTACCGTGGACGATCCGCCGGCCACATCTTTACATACGGTGTGTCATTTTACGTTCTTCTAGCGGCAGCGATAGAGACGGAGGACACATCCTACCTGACCGTTGCCCGCCCGATCATAGAGCAAATCACAGACTTTCAGCGACCTGACGGGCGATTACCGGTAGTCGCCAATCGCAAAGCGTACGACGAACGTATCGAGTGTCAGGCTCAGTATGCGTACCACAGTGTCTACAACGCTCATTGTAGTGCGTGGCTCGCGCGCTCCCTTTCGCTCCTCAAGAGTACAGACTGGACAGCTAAAGGGGAATCGAAACAGGCCCGTGCTTTCTTCCGAGAACGAGGCGGATTGTTCTCGGTGGACCAGGAACGGTATTCAGCTGTCGTTTCGAACGGGAGAGGAGGGAACTACGACGCTGCCCTCAGTCTTGCGATGCTAGACGTATCAGGTGAGTTGTGTTCCCTACCCCCGGGGCCTTCTGGCAGTATCGAATCTTCGGGCCACGTACTCTGGATACATCAAAACGATACACGCCTTTGGGACAGCGTTCGAACGACGGGGACCATCGATCAGTATTCCGGGAATCGACTCGTTGGGAGCAAGCAAATCTCGACCAGGGCCGGAAACTTCGACTGGAATCGTCGCTTTACGTTCGATTGTACTGAAATCACGCTTCATGATGAAGTTGCGGCGAGCACCGCTGAAACCGAGGACATCACCGTACAGATGACGTATTCACTCCCAGAGACGTGTAGTATCTGTAGTGTCGAGGGAGTGTCCTTGTCAACCGAACGCGTCGATACGGTTCTCGGATCTGGAACCACCTACCGCGTCGAATCAACACTCGGAGCGACCGGAAGATGTGAATTAGAGATAAGAATCGTTTTCAGAACCGATGATAACACTACAAACGATGAAGACCGGTCAAGAAGATAAGCCAACAGCTTACGTCTCAGCCGCACCAGTTTCTCAGCCAGGTGCAGGGGAGATAACAGGTGGTGCGGTCGGAGTCACTCTAGATCCAGTCCGGACCGAACTATCGGTGAGGTGGGGAGGGAATCGTCCAGCGAAATCAGTACCATTCCGTCACGTAATGAGCTATGTGGCCGGAAGATTCAGAGATCACCTCGGGGGAATGTTCCCCTCCAGATCTACCACGGACGAGGACTGGCGTTGTCAGTTATGTCATCTGCCCCCAGTATTTTCTGATGCAAAATTTGCAGTAATCGGTGTCGATGATGGAACCGACCACGTTTACTTGAACGGAAATCGGATCGGGTTTGACGCTGGAAAGCGCTGGAAACGAGTAGATATAGATGTCTGTGAGCCCGGTGAGAACGTCGTTACCTGCCGTTCGACATTCGAATCGGATCTCTGGCTCGCGTTAGGTTCGTCAATCGAGAACGTAAATTTTGGGCCCGGCCAGTACGTCGTTTCGTCCGGAAATCCATTCGAAACAAATGATCACTCACGGACAAGACGTGAACATCACGTAGGACACACAGACGAAACTCTACCACTAGGGAATAGAGAAGCAGCGGTGCAGTTCATTCTCGACTCGCAAAACGAGAAAAAAGGCAGTCAGTTCCAGGACACGTTTCACGGATGTTACGACTATCACTCGAACCGATATATGTTGAGTTCCTGGATCTGGTGTTCCGGGCTTGCAATCAGGGCCCTCGTGTCGGAGTGGGACCGGACGAGCCGTTCCGCGTACAGAAAAAGCGCCATACGTTGCGGCAAAAAACTCTTGCAACTGCAGCACGACAACGGCGCCTTCACCGTCCGATGGGATTTTCCCAGAAACTCGCCGACTGGAATCCAGAAGTGGGAAGCACCGAACGATTCGGCGTTCATCGCTGCCAACGGGTTGCTTCCCCTCTACCGAGTGACTGGCGAATCACGATATCTGGATGGCGCCAAAGACGTAGCAGCCTGGATACTCGACGAAGGGATGCGGTCAAACGGTCAGCTAGGCATCGGCCGTTCAAATGAGTGGGACTTCTCTTGGCTGTACGTCGATGCGGGATTTACTACTGATCTGTTCTATCGCCTCTACGAGATTGATGGCGAGGAGCGATGGCGGGACGCGTGTGAGCGGTTCGTTAAATGGTTCGTGGATAATCTCTACGATGGGAACGGTTCGTTTAAAAAGACGTGGTACGCCGACGGCGAGGACGACCGTTCGTCGTATACCCGAGGACAGGGATGGGCACTTGACGGTCTGATCAGCGCCTATCAGCTATTACATAACGATCAATTACGGGACATAATTGAGGAGGTAGCCATGTGGGTAGTTGATCGTCAGTGCGATAACGGATCGTGGCTCTACGCAACAGATAATAGTCACAACGGCGAGGACAACAAAGCTACACCGCTATTGGCCTACGAACTGCTTCGTGCAGAAAAGGTTTTAGATGATGCAACATTTCTCCCCACAGTCAGGACTGCTATACAGTGGTGTGAAGATGCGCAGCATTACAGTGACAGGGGAGGATATGGCGGGATTAGAGCCTGGAATATAGAGGGTACTATCGTCGGCAATCGAAATACAACGACGGCCTTTCTCTACGGAAACGCCTACTACATATTAGCAAAAAACGGCTATCTTACTGCCGTAGGATAGATGAAATGTGCACTAAAAACGGTATTGATTTCGATGACAAGAATTACAGAGACTCGTTTTGTTGCCACAACTGATGAACATACTCTACTACTTGGGAAGTTTCCCGAAATTATCTGAGAGTTTCGTACTGAACGAAATCTACGAGCTCGAAAACAGAGGTCATAATGTCGTAGTTTTCGCGTTAAACAACCCGGATGAGGATATTGAACACGAGGAATACGAGGAACTTGATGTTCCAGTACGCTATGCCGATGCTCCGAGTTATATTGACGTAATTGATTTGGTGTCATCCAAGGTTATTCATCCGCGTGTTCTACAAAACGCCGTATTCAAGGCTTCTCCGAAGCGACACGCTGTAGCTTTTCACCGAAGTAAACAGTGTATTGAGTTCGTAGGAGAGCAGAATCTCGATATTGATCTGGTACACGGTCATTCTGCTTCTTTGGAGAGGTTCCCAGGACGGTACGTTGCATCATATTACGATGTTCCCTTTACTGTAACCGCTCACGCAGCAGATCTGTACGACAACCCCAACAGGAAGCAGTTAGAACACATCATCAGTAAGGTGGATCATGTCGTAACGATTTCGGAGTACAACAAGAACTATATTGAAAGTGAAATCACGGACATCTCGCCGATTAATGTTGTACACGCTGGAATACGCCCGAAAAAATTCGAACCAAGCTCTTTGATAGCCGATATGCGCATTCTCACCGTCTCTCGATTCGTAGAAAAGAAAGGACTACCCTACGCTATTGAGGCGGTATCGAAGGTGATCGATCAATTCCCTGATCTTGAGTATCATATTGTTGGTTCAGGCGAAATGGAAGACGAGCTTAGTATGCAGATTAATAATCACAACCTGAATGATACCGTGAAACTGTTAGGCAATGTTAGTGACGAGAGGTTAGTTACTGAATTTGACAAGGCTTCTTGTTTTCTTCTTCCGTGTATCGTAGCCGAATCGGGTGATCGAGACGGTATCCCTGTTGCACTGATGGAATCGATGGCGATGCAGACACCACCGATTTCGACGAATGTCTCGGGTATTCCTGAACTAATTGACCATCAACAAAATGGTTTGGTAGTGGAACCGAAGAACACCGATGGATTAGCAGAAGCGATCTCGTCAATCCTGTCCGATTCGGAAAAACAACACCGGTTTGGTGAAGCAGGGCGGGAAAAAGTGGCGCAAAAATTTAATGTTGAACACGAAGCCGACAAATTAAAATCCGTGTTCAAAAAAGCAATTAATCATTATTAATAGCACTGTCTAGTTCAGCACCTCCTCAGATGGTGTTGAGCCATCTAACGCTTGGTTCGGTCGGTGGCGGTTGTAGTAGTGTCTGAAGCGTCTCAGCCGGCGTTTCACGCTGGCCTGACTGCCCCGCCAAACGAGTGGAAGCGGTCGATTCATATGGTGACTGTCAGGAGCCACTTTACGATGAGGTTCCGGTTATAGAGGAGGCCGGCTGTACCTACAGCTTCGCACGATAACAGAATCTTGTCGGGGCCAGTCCACGGACTCATTGACTGCTTCGCCGTTAAGGATCAGTTACTCCCGTTGTACCTCCGCCAAAGGAATGAACCCATTTGTTTGACTGCTGCAATAATACCCCTTCGTTCGATAATTGATCGCAGACGAGCTAATCTGGAACGCAGATAGATCGGGACGGAACGAGGTGGGATAGTCTCTACATATGGATCGTAGCCATAACTAACACGCGGGCCAGAATGTTGGTTAAGTTTCTGTAAAGCCTTATCCAGGGAAGGGTATCGTGGATCCTCCATCAGTTTTCCATGGAAAACCTTTACATCCCCATTCAGTGCATTGTGGGATCGATACATACAATTATATTCAGGCCGAAGAGTTGTAAATCTAATATCGGATCGATATAGGCTTGATCGAAATGATAGTTGATCACGATCATGTTCAGGCTTACATCGTTCTTTCCACTCTTCGAATAACTGAGTTACCCCGGGAGTTTGGTTGTATGCAACCACCCCAGTATTGTATTCGGGGAATGCCTTTGGAACTCCGTCAATCGGGTGAGATTTGTCCATATAGTGAACGTGTGGTTCTTTTGGATCTTTCGCTAATGCCATCTCAAATCGGTCAAGGATATCAAACAACTCAGAAATTGAGTCCTCTAGCCAGATATCTGAGTCAAGAAAAATCGTCTTTTCATATGGCGACCTTAGCAAACTCTTTGGTTTATCAGATCGGGTGAATTCAGTATCGTCGATTATAATATTATCGAAGGGATTGGGGCTTATATCGATATCAGTCACCAACGTAATTGGGTAATCCATTAATTCCTGTGTCCTCTTTGCCGATTTTTCCGCTTCTAAAACAAACTCGTCACCCTTTGCGAAATACAATATCCCTCGGTCCATCACAAACAAAACTCAACCATATAGTACTACACTTTTCGGAATAAGATTGTTGGTCGGGTGGAGCTGTCGCAGTGTATTATATGTTGCCTGATTTTTGCTCGTCAATCGTTCTATCGACAATATCTCTGATTTCATTGTGGAAACGATCCTTAGTGAAAGCGGTTTTCATTTCCTCAAGCTCCCCTTTAATTTCTTGTTGAACTTCAAGATCCGAAATAACGTGTTCAGTCTTTTTAACTGCCTCAGAAGGAGAACTATAAATCAGATTGCCTTCTTTATTGACAACTTCAACTTGGCCACCCCCATTCGGAACGAAAGGGATCATACCACCAGCAATCATTTCCGCCACTACCATACCAAACGGTTCCTTTGACATTCCATGTATCCCGTATTTGTGATTATCAATCATATCATTTATATCTTCAAAGCTTAATTCACCCTCGATATGGATAAAATCATAGTCGTCAGCCCTATCTGCGACCTTTCGATAATAATCCCGAGAATTAATAGGCCCAATAATATGTAGATGAACATCGTGGTTTCTATTCCATAACTCAGCTATAATATCAATATTTTCCAATATATTCTTTCTGGGATCAATCTCACCGATACAAAGAAAGCCAGATTCACGGTCTTCCCATGCTTGATCAGTGAATCGAGCTGTATCTATCGGCGGATATACCACTGTTGGTTCCACCCCATAGTATTCAGACAGAGATGTAGCTGTCCAACCAGAGTTAGCGAGAAAGACATCATTCCGTACTTTGCTCTCATCAAGACCGCCTATCCAATGACTTAGTGATAGATATATTTCACGTAATACTGTCTGCGGATTGGGATTGATATAGTCTGGAAAAGAAGATTTGTGAACATAATGTAGAGTAAACGAATCCAAATACATTTCATTTTTAGTACTGAATACTAAATCAACATCTTCCAAAAACAGATCCAAATATAAATACCGTAGTGCATCTTTTAAAATAGAGAACCGTTTAGGAAACGCCTTAGATAGAATTGAAAAAATTCTAGGCTGGTGGATTGTTATTTCCTCTGGTTCAACTTTTGTATTGAAGGCTTGATTAAGCCTATCAATATCCGCGCCTTCGAATGTTATTAAATACAGATCGTGCTGACTCTGTAGCGCCTCAAGAATATTCATACAAACAGCCTCTGCACCTCCAATAGATTTCAAATCATGATGAACAACTGCGATACTCCCCATATATTGTCCCAATATTTTATCGGGATTAAAGGTTGGTATGTTCAGATGGTAGTATTCAGACAATCTTAGACCAGATGGCGTAGCCACGTCACACAGCCAAAAGTAGCCAAAGAAGGATCGCTCTTCTGTACCGGATTGTTGGTAAGCTGGAGCAGTAGCTGGAAGTCACAGCGGGCAAGGGTAGCGAGGCCGCGCCGCCCGACGAAGCATCAGTACCTCACAAAGCCCGTTAGTTGAGAAGTCTGCTTGTTGAAGTGTGACCAAACACCAATAGCAAGCAGACGATGAAATCCACGAGGACCAGCGCCTTACTTTTCTCGTCAACTCGCTTGACGAGGAAGTTGTTCTCGGACTCGGTAACAATGCTGAAATCGATGCTGAGGACATCTTAGAGGTCCTCGTCGGCGCATGCGCCGACGGGACCTCGATATCTGAACTCTGCGAGACCAGTGAAGATTCTCCCCACGAAAACACGGTTCTGTACCATCTCCGTGAGAAATTCGATTTAGCGTCGGTTGAACAAGTCGGGAACGCACTCCTGGAAAAGGACGTTCTAGAGGTTCTCCCTGAGCAGGTGGAGGTTGTCGCAGACCTTCACCTGCGACCCTACGACGGTGACGAGGACGAGACAAATGGCCTCTATCACTCAGAAGCGAAGCATGGAACCACCGCATTCCATGCCTATGCAACACTCTACGCGCGTGTGAAGAATAAGCGATACACGCTGGCGGTGCGCCGTCTTGTCGACGGCGACACCGCCAGCAGCGTCCTTGCCGAGTTTTTTTGGTCTCCTTGGCGGCCTTGACCGCAGCGTCAAGGCCGTCTATCTTGACCGAGAATTCTCCGATAGCAAGTGTCTCGCGCTTCTTCAGGCACCACAATTACGCGTACGTGATGCCGGTCGTCCGGTGGGGAAAGACGATCAAGCAGGAACTTTCGGAAGGATGGAGTCGTGTCATCCAACACGAGATGACGGGGAAACTCGACGGTCACAGCTGGACCGTCGAGTTTCCCGTCTATATCGACTGTATCTATCAAAACGGACGGTACGACGAACACGGAGTGGCGCGTCACGGCTACGCCGCTGACGCGCCGTTCATTGAAACACCACGAGATGCTCGATACCACTACGCGAAACGCTTCGGTATCGAGGCGAGCTGCCGACTCTCCGAACAAAGCATCGTGACGACCACGACGCAGAATCCGGTTGTAAGGTTGCTGTACGTCGTTGTAAGCCTACTCTTGCAGAATGTGTTGCGGTATCTCCATTGGGAGTATGTGGCGACGCCCCGCCGTGGCGGGCGTCGCCTCTGGTCTTGGTCGTCCGAGGAGTTCATCAACATGCTGTGTCGGGCAGCGTGGACGGCCCTCGCAGTGCGTCGGGCCGTCCCCGCAAACCGGCCACCGGACGACCGGTTCCACCGGTAATTACTGACCGAGGACACCGCATAACGAGTGGCAACGCTGCCGCGTCGGCGGCTGATCGCCGCCGACAGCGGCAGCTCCACCTTCGATTAGCTTTCTTCGACCAGTATCAACGACTCTTCTCAACAGAACAGGTGATTCAGCTCAGGTTAACTGGCGATGCTTTGTGAGGTACTGAGCATGATTCCACTCAAGACGTTCGTCTCGGAGTGTCGGGCCGCGAATCTGTTGGCACAGATTCGTTGGCGTGACGGCGTCTATTGCCCGCGCTGCCGTACCGAATCAGCGATTCGGTACGGCAGCTATCGGGTGCTTCAACGGTATCTGTGTAAGGATTGCGGCCGGACGTTCAACGACAAGACCGGCACGGTCTTCGAACATTCAACGATACCGCTCAGGAAGTGGTATCTCGCCGTCTACACGTATATCCGGCTGAACACGAGTATTCGGCAACTCGATGCAGAATCGCCGTTTCGTACAAGACGGTCTACCGGCGCGTTCAGCGCTTCCTGCGGGCGCTGGACGCGCCTCGGCCACAACTCGAAGGGCCAGTCGAAATCGACGAGCTGTACGTCAACGCAGGGAAGAAGGGCCGCGAGCGCGACGGCTGGTCGCGCTCGCGTGGCCTGTCCACGCGCGGTTGTGGAACCTATTACGAAGACAAGCCGCCCGTGTTCATCCTCGCTGACCGCGGCACGGGAGAAACGTACGTTCATCCGGCGAAAGCCGCCGGTGAGTCAACGATTCGACTCCTGCTTGACGACCGCAAAGAGGAGTCGCTGACAGTCTATACTGACGGCTTTCGAGCACACGAGCCACTCGACGAGGACGACGCATTCGACCGCCAGTACGTCGTCCACGGAGAGGGTGAATACGCTGATGGAGACGTGCACGTCAACACGTGCGAGAGCCACGCGTCGCCGGCGCGACGGTGGTTCTCGCCTCATCGAGGTGTCTCCAAAGACAAACTCACACCCTATCTCAGAGCGTTACAGCTTCGAAAACGCGTCCGCCGAAAACCCGGCGACGAAGCGCTCAAAACCATCCTTGAAACAGCGCTATGACGCCACCAACAATCGCTTACCCAAGAGCGAAGAAGGATTAAGACCTCGTTGGAAACAGTGATATCACTCCTTTCCACAGCAGATTAGTCACTCTCCTCGCTATTGATGTTATTATAACCACTATTATCTTTTAGAAGATATCCAAGGGCTATGGAAGCAAGGATTGAACTTGATCCGATTCCTCCAATAACGAATGTCTCGAAAATCATGACTATTGCTACTGAAAGGGCTAACAAGAAGGTGATGGCCTGCTCCCGGTCAAGTGGAACACGCAAATGGTGAAACAGAATTGAGGCAACCAGCCAAACATAAGCAATACCTCCGATAATACCAGTTTCCAGAGTCACTCGGAGATAGGAATTATGTGGAGACACCGATCGTCCTAATTCCGTCTCAATTATAGGTCCCAACGGCACTTGACCATATCCAATAAGGGGGTTCTCTAGTAGCACTCTAATACCTGCCTGCCAGATATCGCGTCTGCCTGAGAGACTGAGCTGCGAAAGTGGTCCTACGCCAGTCACAATGAGAATTAGGCTCTCTATCCCGAGAAGAGTACCCCCGAGAACTGCCAGACGAAATAATGGTGTTCTCAATATTTTGTAGGATACATATCCGAGAGCAGCGACGGTTCCGACAACGATAACCGAACGACTCTGTATGAGCAACAGACCGGCCCCGTTTACAAAGAGCGCGAAAAGCGAGTAGTTGCCCCGGTCGATATCGTATATATACAGTGAAACCAGCATCCCACCGAGGACGAAGACGCTCAGGAAGTTCGGATTCGTGTATATCGACTCAAGCGGGTATAACTGTCCTGAGAGGATCGGTGGCTCCACTTGCCACGGATATCCAATCGTAGTTCCGAGGAGTGAGTACGGACCTACAAACACCGCTGGGAGCCCAATAAGTACCAATACTGTTGACAAGTTTCGTACTGTAACGAAAAAGATTGACCGGTCTATCGTCTGTGGTATCAATAACATACTAACCGTTATTATTATAAGATCAATGAGCGGTCGGTAGAGCACTGTGGGTCGAAATGGTATTGTGAGAACGTATGCCCCGAATAGCATGATCCCGGGCCCGAGTAAGTATCGGGGGATGCGTACCACGCTGTCCTCGTCAGTGAGAAGATATGATGCTACAAAGAGACCACAGGAGCCGAGGACAAGAACCGTCGGCAAAAACGTCCCCTGAAAGAATACCGTGTAGGTGCTCAGACTTCCAACCAGAATAAGCACGAATCCGACGGACTTCCATCGGTTCATGGTAAGTTAGAGACGATTCTGTTTCCTAAATTTTGAGTTTGATGCATATTCAGATCAGGGATACATTCTAATCTATCAATCCGGTCAGCTATCATGAGAGATCTAACTTTCCGGAATGCTGAAGGCGTAGCTTCGTCTTACGGAGAGTCCGGTAAATGTCTGTGAAGAGGGCATAGCTCCGGTCACCAAAGAACGTAGCAACATAATGTGGTATACGGGCGGGGTTATTGGTGTATACGATACTTTTCTTAAAATGGTTGCGTCCCTTAAGCAAGTCGCCGTTCTTGCAACTCATTCGTCCGAGATCAAAGTGGTAGTTCGAGAGGAATTGTCGCTCGGTGCGTTCATCGTATTTTGATTTGTGTTTCTTGAACAGAGCCATCCAGTCCCGCTCTATGAGTTCGACATCACGGGAGATCGTATCGTCGTGTGACTCTTTTACGATCAGGGGTTCTGGAATGAACTCGCAGTCGAACTTTTCAAGTAATCGTATATAAAGATCCCACTCTTCTCGGGATGGGAGTGTCTCGTCAAACCCTCCAACTGCGTTTAGACACGATCGCTTCACAAGAACGGTAGATGGTGCTCCAACAGCGTTCCACGTCAGGATTTCCTGCTCATCTGGCTTGCCTGTCGGGATTCGGAAATTAATCGTTTTCCTGGTCGAATCAACGTGTTTTATACCAGTAAATATGAATGCGGTATCTGTTTTGTGGATAGCTTGGACCTGCTGCTCAATCTTCTTTGGTTTCCACCAATCATCATCATCTAGAAAAGCGATTAGGCTTCCTGAACTGGCATTGATACCCTCATTTCGAGCGTTTGAGAGACCGTCACCGGATTGTTCAATTAGTGTGGTTGATATGTTGACGGACTGTATGATATCCGTTAGTTCGTTTTTGTCGCACTTACAGACGACGACAATTTCTTCCGGAGTCCTAGTTTGGGAGACAACGCTTTGGAGCGCTCTATTGAGGCGATCAATCCGACCGATTGTTGGGATTACAACGCTAACCGATGGCATTTATAAATACCCCATCTTCTCTAGGTTATCCCTCACATTCGGGTTCAGATCCTTCTGCTCTTCTTGATCCATAAGGGAGAGATTTTGAGATCGGTTGTCCAACTTCTCTTGGAGACGGATATATATTTCTTCGTTGCCTTCCTTTGGAATCTTTTCTTCTTGGTTTGCTCCGGTGATTTCGTAGAGTAGCTCATCGTCTCCATCTGCTATTAGCTTGTAGTCCTGAGTCTGTACTGCTTGCAACGATACGTCATATTCTGAGAAGTCAAATTCTGAGACCTGTTCTTGATATTGATTTAGTAGAGAGGTGGGGGTTCGGTAGTCAGCGAATACACAAGTGTCTCTCTCTGATTCTTGGTCGTACTGTTGGAGTGCATTTGATCGTGGATGATCGCACCCAATTGCTTCAAGAACTGTGCCGAATATATGCTTCAGGCTGACCACTGATTCATTTACAGAAGGATGGGAACCACTGGCGGTCGGCCATTTGATTATTAAAGGGACATGCAACAATGCGTTGTCGAGACAGAAGTGATGGCCAACAAGCCCACGTTCACCAAACAACTCGCCATGGTCAGCGAACACGATAAGGAGTGTGTTCTCCCACCCTCCAGTTTCCTTTAGATATTCAAATAATCTCCCCAACTGATCATCTATGTAACGTATTTCGCCATCATATAGGTCGGTGAATGTATTCATCTCAGACTCAGAAACAGATGTGTTGTCCGCATAGAAATCACCCTGTTTCGTGAACACACGCCGTTGTTTGAGAATGGACGGAACCGCAGAGCCACTTAAGTATGTATTTTGATAGGATCGCGGAGGATTGTATAGGTAATGTGGCTCATTGAAGTGCAAGAAAGAAAACCAGCTATCAGTTGAGTCCCTCCAGTTTATGAACTGGTTTATAGTAGTTTGTGCTCCATTATCTTTCAGTGAAAGCACTATTTTCAACCGATTCAATTGTTTTGTGATTCGGTTAGAGGGCATTTCCATCTCAAAGATGTCAAATCTTGAGTCAAATCCATCTGTGATACCTGCCTGAGTAAGCCAACCATTATTTATAAACGCTGCTGTCTGATATCCCTCTCTGCTTAATATCTGGGGAAGGGTCTGGCTTGGATCAATTTTTGTACCTTTGTCGAAGATTCCGTGTTCTGCTGGTTCACGTCCGGTGAACACGGAAGCATGTGACGGCAATGTCCAAGTCGTTGTTGCGTATGCGTTCTTAAAGAGGGTTGTCTGATCCTGCGTCAACAGTTGCTGAAGATTGGGTGATGTAGTTCGAGAGTGCCCGTATATAGAGAGATGATCTGGCCGAAGACTATCCAGGGAAACGAGCAAAATATTTGGCTGGTTCATTACCGACTGTCTGGAGGGAACGGACTTGGGTTTTAAGATTTGCTACCGTCGAAATAAGTCTTCTCGATAACATCCCAAAACCGCTCGACAAGAATTTCCTGAGAGTATCGTTCCACGACTCGTTGGCGGCTCGACTCACTGAAGCGAGAGCGTAACTCCGGATCATCGAGTAACGTTTCGATCGCCTCCACAAATGCCTCAATGTTCTCGGGTTCGGCGACAAAACCTTCTTTCCCATCCCGAACATTCCGAGGAATCTCACCGGCTGTACTAGCAACGATAGGCTTACCCGCAGCCATTGCTTCCAGAACGGTGATACACAGCCCCTCGTAATGAGACGGCTGAAAGTAGATATCGACGGCCGAAAGGAACTCAGGGACGGAATCGACGCGCCCGATGAACGAGACATTAGTGAGTTCTCGTTCGACAACTTCGTCTACCAGTTCCTCTCGTTGAGGTCCATCACCAGCGATGGCGAAATGAACCTTTCGATCGCTCAGCCGTGATGCTACCTCAAGAATCGCGTCGTGGTTCTTCGCCGCCGAGAGCGTTCCAACGGTCCCGACCACGATCATACCTTCTCCAACGTGGTCGAGGGGTTCGCCACCAACGACTGAGTAGTCAAGCGATCGGAGCGGAACAGGCGGTCGATCATACTCGGACATCGAGAGTCCAGCGATCGGAACGGTCCAGATTTTCTCCGGATCGACCTCTTGTCGTTCGACTAGCATCGTCGCAACCGCTTCCGAATCGGCAAGAATTGCATCGCACCGACCGATAGTGAGCTTGTCCACCCAGCGACGTATCGGTGTCTTGAATTCTGTATTGTGTGCCCAAGTTAGTAGCGTATTCACCGGAATTACCAGATCGAAGAGACGAGCTACGGTCTCTGCATGATAAATTGAACCCAGGAGGATATCCGTCTCTCGAAGAATAGGGATCAGAGGTAAAAGCTTGTGAATCAAGAGTTTATTCTCAATTTGGAGATCGACAATGTCCACGTGATCGGGGATATCGGGAACAACGGTCCGTTTGCCCCCGTCGAGCGCAACGACCGTCACGTCGAGTTCATCCTCAGGGATCCCGTCGAGCAATCTTACCATACCAATCTCAGCACCGCCGATCTCTAAACCACTGATGAGATACGTGAGCTTCGGTGTCTTGCTCATCTTGAAATGACTCCCTCTAAGTTGCGACGGTGATCAGTTCTCGGTCCTGCATCAGGGGTTAGATCTTGTACCCGAGTTGCCGAAGACGATCCTCGACAGCGTCTGCGTTTACATTGCCCTCATCGGTAACGGGCGCCTCTGGCCGGACCGTCTTTCGCTCCGAATAATCACAAACAAACCACGGCACGTCGATGAGTTCATCAACATACAGGCCGTCAAAGTGGCCGTACGTCTTTACTGGAATAGGAAACACGCACTCACCGAGGAGTTCACCGTGGTCCGAGGTAATAACTGTTTTCCCCGTCAGCTCCGAGATGAGCTCCTCGGCGTAGTTTAGGACGATGTCGAGGTTCTCTCGATACGCTCTCCAAAGAAGTTCGTCGGTGATTTCATCACTCTTGCGGAGCGTTTCGATCAGTCCAGGGCTAAGTTCGAAGTGCTCTTGCCCGGTCGGCCCGATATATGGTTGGTGTGGCTGCATATAGTGGACTATAAGCCGCTTGTCCGGATAATCCTCTGCGATGCGTAACGCTTGCTCGGTTACGGTTTCGGGACGGACCGAGACATCCGCGAGGTCAAGATGATCAATTTGTAGGTTCACGAACTGGTGTACTTCTGCATTGATCTCGTTTTGAAGCTGTGCGAACCACTCGTTGGCAGAGATATAGACGACATCGTACAATCGTTTGTTTGAGAAATTACCTCGAACGAATTCCGGCGACATCCCGCCCCTGGACGTTCTTTTTTCCAGAGTTCCATCCATGGTGATTTGATCTTTAAATGCGTCGTATCGACAGGCATCTAGAATGATTAGATTATCCCAGTCCTCATGAGCGAAGATATCCGTGCCATGTGGATAGTAGGAATGCTGTCGTCCCCTTGTATGATAGAATTTATTGACTTCCCGAAGCGCGGCTGTAGGGTCTTTTACCCCTTTTTTAATGTCCTCAATATTCATTGATTCTCTTATTTGGATGTCCCAGATAGTTGATTAGCTTACCGTATTCCTATGATGTGGCGTTCGGATAGTCCATACCGAGAATAATAAAGTCCTCATATCCGATAGTACTTGATCGTTAAGATCGGGGATACAGAATACAGTGGCATTAGCGGGCAAACAAATGATAGATGACATTACGGACCACGGGAGGAAGAAGTCGCGGAGGTATTCGGAGACAGAGGTGCTGTAAAGTATCTTGGTGTGTCGCAATACCGAGTTCCCGAAGTTCTCGCGCCATTCTAAGTTCTGCTTTCGCGTAGTCTAGCCCGCCTCGACGGTCAACGAGCTCGTCAATTTGTGCCCGAACAAGCGTTTGATCGAGATTGCGGAACTGAAGTCCAGCGGCAAGACACCGCGCCCACAAATCCCAATCCTCCATCATCGGGAAGTCACGATAACCGCCCGCGTTGAGAACCGCTTCACGGTCAAACATCGTAGTCGGATGATTCATTGGACATCGCCACGGCATCCACTCTGCGATTTCGTCATGCGATGTTGGAACCTTACGTGTTCGTTCTGGCTGTTCGGGGTCATCGTAAAATTCAGCAAGGTGTGATCCAACGATGTCTGCCTCGGTTTCTTTGAGGACAGTCAACTGTTCAGCAAACCGCTTGGGTTCGGAAATATCGTCTGCATCCATCCGTGCGACAAAGGGTTCTGTGCACTTCTTGAGACCCGCTTGAAGTACACCTCCTAACCCCTGCGCATCGGGGATGTGTTCGTGCCGGCTGTCTGGATCCGTACTGACTAAATCACGGATTGCCGTTCCGATATCGTCCGTGAGCGACTGGTTTGTAACTAACAGGACTTCTGCGGGTGGTGTCGTTTGCTCACTGATACTCTGGTGCGCCCGGTGCAGACTTGACGGATCGCTTGTGGCGGCGACAGGAAGTAATACGGATATACTACTCATCAACTCATCCTCTGATTGCTACTCTTATGATTTCTCTGAAAGAGTCATCGGCGTTGAGTCACTGTTCAATCAGTTCGCGGTAGGCTCGTGGGTGACGGGATGCCATTCTTCCGAGCATACTGTTTAACCCGCTCGTGAAGCCTGCCACTCCGCCCCATATCTATTTCAGTCCGTACAATATTTTGACGTTTTTACGACACTAAATACATACGTTTGGTATTCGATCAGGCAGTGGTCACAGCGGTTGTTGCACGGAGCGTACGCGCTTCCTCCGCGCCCTGTTCGGCGCTCGGTTCCGACTGATCGTCAACACTCTCACCTCACGGAAAGGGTGGGGTTTCCGCACTGTTTAAAGATGAACGATATCACGCCGTCGCTGCATCCAATGGAGCGCGAACAGTTTCGAGCCGAATCAACCCTCGTCGTGACCGTGAAGTCGTCCAGTGAGTTCCACGACGACATCACCGACGGGGTCGAAGCGCTTGAACAGGGCGACGCGGTGGATTCCACGCCGAGGCTCTCGTTTACCAGCTACGACAACCTCATGGAGACGCTGACGCCGCGCGTCCTCGGTTTCATCGAAGCCATCCGCCGGGAAGAGCCAGCCAGTATCAACGAGACTGCACGGGGCGTTGACCGGGATGTGAAGATCGTCCACGAGGAACTCAGCCGGCTCGCCCAGCTCTGCATCATCTTCTTCGAGGAAGACGGCCAGAGTAAGCGACCGGCCGTCTGGTTCGACGAACTGGTCATCACTCTCCTGCTTGATCCAGAGGCTGGCGACACGGACACAGCCGCGCCGTGAACCCGCGGTTCAACTCATGCGGTAACGCGGAATTTCCTTGCCCAGGGACCGAGCGAAGCGAGTGTGTAGCGAGGGGAAAATGCGTTCGTATAGGCTACGAGCATCATTCGTAATCGTAACTAAACGGTGCAACTGTGGCAGATGACGTGTATCGTGCGGAAAGAGAGATTCTGGAAAGTCAGGACGGTTCGTCTTCGTCAGGCTCCGGATCATCCGCTACGGTGCGTTCTCGTTCCGGAGGCTCCGGTGGCGCCAAGACCGAGATTGCGAGTTCGTAGCCACGCGTCTCGGCAAGCGGGTCGAACACCTCCTCACTAAGCCGTTCAAACACTCGGCTCGCGGCAGACTCCACACGCGACTGATTCCAAGCGTCTTCAATATGTGGAATAAGCGTATCCAGCAGCGTAATAAACGGACCGACAGTGTACGTTTCTCGAAGATCGATAACGATGATGTCTGGGTCAGGTTCCTTCGTGAGCCAGCGATAGCAATACGATTCCTGAACGAACTCACTTACACGAGTGCCGATCGCTCGCCCGGCGCTGATGACCTGTGACCCGTCGCTAATCGCGCTGATTTTCTCTCCGACAGCGTCAGGGTTTAGCGACCCGGATTCCTCGGACATCCGATTATATACTGGTTTGAGTGATCTACCATACCGTTTATGATGTCGTTCAGAGCCCAACACTCACAACCGTCGCTTCGATAGTGATTGTTCCCAGATTGATCACAACTGCCGAGCCCTGCTGGAGAGACTCGCCTTTGAACTGGACACCGCTTGTCGACTCGCGGACCCGGAGTTCAGTCGTGATGGTGATATCACGCAAGTACGGATGATCAGCGACGTTTACCGTGCCGTTATCGCCCGTCGTGATGATGACAGATGGCTCGGTGTTGACGCGGCTGACGCGAGCGATTGTTTCGCCACCACTGGTCTCGGTCATGCCGGGTTCGATCGCATCCGCCATGTCCGCACGCATATCGGTCATCCGTAGGGTTACCGTCCGATTGGTGAGCGTTCCACGCGGTTCGAGTGCGCCAACACGTTCGATGGTGCCGGAGAGCGCGTAGCTTTCAGTCGAAATAGTGATGTTGTTCCCACGCTGGAGGGCGGCGCTACCGAACTGCTGACGACCGGCGTTTTCGAGAGTGGCCAACGAGAGCCCCACGAGTACGCGTTTGCGGTCAGGGTTCTGTGTCGCGTACGTAGTAACCGTTCGTACTTCGGCTGCCTCGTACCCGGCGACGGTAGTGACGTCGCCGGCAGCGATACGGCCAGCCGTTTCTGCATCGACGGTTGTCTCGAGGAGCACATCGGTAGTCGTTGGCTGGAGGCCGCTATCCACCTTTTCAATGCGACCATTGAAGGTGTAGTCTTCGGCTGGGAGCGTGACCGTCTGCCCGCGCCGCATCTGTGTGCCGCCGAACCGACGGTCAGACTGCTGTCTGTGTGTGTCGAGTTCTGCTTCGACAAAGACGGTCTGTTCGGTTGAATCACTGGTCGCGTACGCGGCGACATCTTCGATAGTCGCGACAGTGCGTCCGCTGAGTCGGATCTCATCACCGGGAGTGACGTCTCGCGCTTCGGCGGTGGCCATGGTGTCTCTGAGAACCACCGTCGTGTCTTCCTGAGTGAAACTGTTGTCACCACCCACTGCACGGATTTGACCGTCTACTTCGTATCGACTCGTCGCGATGGTCAGCGGTCGCCCGAGGCGCGGGGGCGCATTCGCATATGTGAGACTGTCCCCGTCAGGCGGTCCCTGAAGCGTAGCGCGTAAGATGACACGTATCTGGTTACCCTGCGGTGTCAGATGGACGTCTGTGATCGTGAGCTGTGAATTACCGCTTGGACTGTACGTATCTCCCTCGGTGATTTCTGAGACGATGTATGAGGGTTGTGTCCCGAGATCGAGGGTGACGTTGGTAGTATTTGGAGCAGGTGGCTCTGGCTCCGGTTGGAGGACAAGTGCGGCGCCTGCCACAACGACCGCAATGACGAGCAGGGCGGCCAGTGCATCGACGACGTTGACGAGGCCGAAGAGGTTTCCATCCTCGTCGAGGAGGGCCGACGAACGACTATCTGCCATACTGTAGGCATTTTTTCGGAGTGGTTTGGCTGTTTCGTTGTACTACTATGACTGTGCCCCTCTCAATTTGCACTTCTCTAAGTAAGTACAGTCCCTCAGTCAAGATTCCGCTCTGACTGATCCCCCATCTCCCGGACCGAGTGTGGTTAGTCGTCACAATCATTCAGGTCTCGCTCCAACTGAACTACGGGCTCCCCACGACGAGTGACATCTCAATCGGTTCTACGACCCGACGACTCTAAGCTCGTGCCACAGTCCGGACACTCACCGTCAGTAATCGTTACCTGCGCGTCACATGCAGGACAGTAGTCGCGGTAACACGCTGGGTCGCCCATAATCGTCTATACATTCCAATGGATTGAGAACGTTGCCCCGGCTGCGGCCAGTCAACGCAGCGAAGTTGCAAGTATAGCAACTGGTACCCAACTGCTTGATTGCACCGACCCCTCCGTTTCGTATGACTTGCAAGGTTGGAATAGACCAGCTGAGACCGACAAACCGACCGAACACCGTCCTTTGTCAATCTGCGGGTGTCCACCCCACGTCAACACCACCAGAACAAGATGAATGACCGCTGTCGCGCCTGACTAGGTTGGTGGATGATCCAGCCGGCGTATGCCGTATCTGACCGGCCAATACGGCTGATTTCGTGGGACAGCGCACTACTTGAAGCCAGTCCGGAACTACCGTGAAATAGGAATTGATTTTTTCAGTTTGATAGGTATGACAAGTCCAATGTTCCAACCTTAGTTGCAGTCTTGCGATTCGATCTAACCTTGGAAAAAGTTGTGATTGTGAGATGTTTTGTCAAAGCGATCCCAGTTTCCCACGGAGCGCCACGCTTGCTCACATTCTGCGTTGGTTCCACCCGCCTGTCCGTTCACCGTACTTGTCGGTGGGCATCTAGGGAAGTTTGGCGACGCTTGATCGTCTTCTACCGGGGGAACCACCCAAGTTGTCCCGGCGAAACCTGTTATTGGAAGATACTGTTCTGTCTTGAAAAGTGATCAAACACCGGACCCACAGAGTGGCTATTAGTATAGCCTCTCGATTTTCAGACACTATCTGTATAGTGATAATGTCCTTGTGCCCGATTCGTCTGGTGTCCACATGCGCAACACCGGCGACCAGGGGTCGGCAACCGAGGCAGACCAGCCAGTCGATGGTGCTGGATACGGGCCGGCAAGCCCATCGGAGACGGATGGGTCACCACGGGAGAAAAGCCTCGGTGTCGATCTGTGTCTGAGTCATCCGGAGCTGGTTCTGACGGAGGCAGTCGAGAGCAGTCCGGACATAACAGTCCGTCCGGAACAGATGGTCGACGACGGGACGTCGAGTTTTCTGGTGATAGAGGCCGTCGGTGAGGGTCTTGACCAGTTCGAAACAGAACTGGAGGGAGACAGCACGGTATGCGAGCCCGTCGTGTTAGACTGGACGGAGACGAACCGCGTCTATCGGGTTAAGGTGGCCGACAGCGCCGTCCGACTCACACCCTCGCTCGTCCGCGCCGGTGGACGGGTGCTCGACATCGAAGGAACGGGTGGACAGTGGCAGGTACAGGCGCAGTTTCGGTCGCGAGCAGCACTGTCGCAGTTCCGATCTGAGTGCTCTGAACGGAATATCACGTTTAGACTTGATCGACTGTACTGGACCTCTGGGGAGGCAAACGCCGGCGTATGCGGACTGACCGCAGACCAGCAAGTCGCGCTCGAGACGGCACACAGAGAGGGGTACTTCGACGTGCCCCGTGGCATCTCACAGGCTGAGCTGGCGGACAAACTCGACATTTCGCCATCGGCGATGTCACAGCGGATTCGGCGGGGGATGGATCAGGTCGTTGGGTCGGAGCTCGGATTATCCGATGAGTAAGTAGTTGGGACGCAGCGGAAACCATCATTGAAGTATCAGGTGTGGCTCGAAGTGACAAGGAGACTATATGCCAAAAAGGATATTGTCCCGCTGTGACACTCGTACTGTATGAGACACCGGATCGTGAGCGGGATCTGCGCTTTACTCCTCCTCTTGACAGTCGCGTCTGTCTCCGTTGGTGTCGCTACCGCAGCGGACGCCGGGCAGTATGCTGAATACACAGCGGCGGGCAACGAAACAGCGCCGGCGATACAGTCGGTCGAGCCCACACAGGCTGCTGCGGACAGGCCGAACGGAACCGCGTTCGTCTGGAAACGGATAGACGGCGAGCGGGTCAGCGGGTATCGGATCGCAGTGACCGTCAGTTCGCCGCATGAAAACCTCTCAGTCTGTGCGCGTGCGAACGGGTCGGCCTGTACGTCGGTCGGCCCGAACGGGACCGCAGCCCTCACAACCCCCGGAACGGCGGGGCTCGATGATCTCTCTATCTCGCTCTCCAACACGAGCTCTAACACCACGCTAGATCGGCAGTCGGTGTCTCTACAGCCGATTCAGCGTGCCGGTGATACTGACGACGACGGGCTCAACAACAGCAACGAGGTCTCTCAGGGGACAAATCTCACTGATGCTGACACTGACGGCGACGGGCTGACGGACGGTGCGGAAGTCCACCAGCACGGGACGGACCCAGCGGCCGCAGACACTGACGAAGACGGTGTCGCCGACAGGACTGAGCTTCAACAGGGTACTGACCCGCGACAGAGCGACACGGACGGCGACGGGCTGTCGGACGAGCGCGAACTGTCACTTGGGACGAATCCGACCGTCGCCGATACTGACGGCGATGGGCTGTCCGACCAGCGAGAGGCGTCCGGCAAGACCGACCCGACCGACGCAGACACGGACGACGACGGTGTTCTCGACGGTCGGGAGCTGGAGATTGGCACGAACCCAGTACAGGCTGACACTGACGCCGATGAGGTCGCCGACGGGCGAGAGCTGGCCATAGGCACGGACCCGACAGTCGCGGACACTGACGGAGATGGGGTAACAGACGGGACAGAAATCGAAACGGGCACCGCACCTACCGAGAGCGATACGGACGACGACGGCCTCGACGACGGAAAGGAACTGGCGGCTGGCACGTCCCCGACCACCGCTGATACGGACGGCGATGGTCTCAGCGACGGGCGCGAGGTTTCGGACCTCGGAACGGACCCGCTCGCGGCCGATTCGGACGGTGACTTCCTGACTGATCGGCAGGAAGTCGCCTGGGGAACGAACCCGAACAGCATGCTGACGCCAGTCTGGGTGACGAGTTCGCTTCTTGGGTTCCTCATTGGGATCGGGGTGGCAATCGTGGCGATCAGGCGTGGCTGGGTCACGGAGCTTTCCGTGGCGGCCAGACTGTACATCTATCGCCGCCTCGAACTGGACCGAGAGATTATCGAGGTCAACCGTGAAATCGAGGCGACGGACAGGGTGGCCGGAGCTGACCGTACAGATATCGACGCGGACACCGCGGCTGAGGCCTTCGAGCAAGCCGACTGGGAACTCACCCCTGACGCGCGGCTCGTGAAACTGATGCTGCAAGTCGAGAACGGCCGTATGCATCAGACCGACATCGTCGAGGCGACGGACTGGTCGAAGGCGAAGGTCAGCCGCCTCCTTTCGCGGATGGTCGACGACGACGAGGTCGTCAAGATCCGTCTCGGCCGGGAGAACCTCATCTGTCTGGAGCGGGCGAAACCCGCAGCCGCGAACTCGCCACACGCGGGCGATATCAAGCCACCGACGCCCGGCGGATAAACTGGCTCACGGCTCGGATAGCCGGGTCGATAGTGGCATCACTGTTCGCTACCGGCGTTTTGCGGGTGTGTCTTCACCAAGTGAAACTATTCGCCACTGTCACGACAGTCGTAACTGAAGCCACACCGATAGCCGACAGGCACATAGAAACGGTAACTTTCGCCCTCTGATCCTTCTATGGCCGACAAACGGCAGAATTAGCCCGAGAAACAACGCCTACCGCAACTGCACATATGTGTATTTGTAGACATTATTTACCGTCGTAGTGATGAAACAATTTAGTATGCTGTGTGAAACAGCCGTGGAACAGAGTTCTTGACCCGAAACCCCCAGCAAATAGGTGTAGGCACTTCAGAACGCTGTTTTATTGCACGTTGGCCCCGGGTAAGTCGGCCATTATCGACCCGTTAAATCGGTGAAACAGTCGCAATCGGCGGAACAGTCGACCCGGTATATGTCGGTTGCTGGAAAAGGAACGAGCGAACATGTCCATAGCTGAAACGACTTCCGACCCCACGACAACTGAGGCCGAGGAGTCCGCGACAGAGGAGTCGTCGTCTTCGGAGTCCACATCGGGCGACGAACTCACCCGCGACGACCTCTTCCACGTCCTCCAGTGTCGTCGCCGCCGCCTGGTCCTCAAGTACCTCCACGAACACCCCGGCGACGAGCCGGCCGATATGAGCGACATCGCAGAACACATCGCGGCACTGGAACACGACACGACGGTCGATTCGCTCCGCTCGAAACAGCGTCAGCGCGTCTACATCGCGCTGTACCAGTCCCACCTCCCGAAGATGGACGACGCAGGCGTCATCAACTACAATCAGGACCGCGGACTCGTCGAAGCGACCGCACTCGCGGACTCCTTCGACGGGTATCTCGACGAGGAACCATCGCTCCTGTCGACGCCGGACGCGGAGTCGACGCCGTCGGCTGAGTCCGTCATCGATCACGACCGGACAGGTGCTCACACCTCGGCCGATGAGCGGTGGTCAGGTCGGTATCTCGGGACCGCGTGTGCCACACTGATTACCGTCGGCGGACTCGCACTTAGCGGGGTCACAGTGCCGGGCATCGCCGTCGCGCTCGTCGTGAGCGTGGTGTTTGTAGCACTGGCGATGAGCCATCGGCTCTCACTGTCGGCACCACAGTCACTTGCTGACCGTCTGCGGGCCGCTCTCGATACGGAGAAATAAGCTACGTACTGGAGAGATGCGTGACACAGTGGCACATCCGGAGGGCGATAACGCTTGCTGCCGACAGTCGGATCTAGTGCAGTCCATCTTCTCGTACTCGCGTCCACAGCCACGTCTACAAATAGTCACTAAGCTGCCAGCGTGACGGTGAGTGGCAGTCACGCCGACTAGCGACGGGAGAGTAGTCACCTGCTACTAAGCGAACGGTCCGCCAAGTGTCCGCTACGCGTTGGCCAGAACCCTAGACAAGAGTCTGTGTAGCTATCGCGTCACAGTTGCTGCGGTCGGTTCGACGAACGGATCGGCGCGAGCGACCGACAGAAGTACGCGTCTACCGGGTAGATAGCAGGCGTAAAGAAGCATATAATCAAACGGTGGGGCGACAGATGAAGTGTGTATGACCGACTACGCCAGTATGCGAAAGGCGATCGAAGAGACGAAAGAGTCGTTCGATTCAGTCGAACGGTTCCAACGTCGGTCAGCCCTCTGTCCCTGGTTAGACGTGCCGCTCCGAGATGAGCCGTAAGCGGCTCGAAGGCCACATCTTCACCGATGAATCAGCCCTCGTTCATCGCCGGGTTCGATAGCCCGGCCGCCCCGATGGGGTTGGCCCGCCGCCCGGATGAAAATACACTTCACCCATCGGTGGAAAGCTGATGCACATGTATCAGGCGGAGGCGCAGCCGTGTATATCGTAATCGTCGGCGCGGGCGAGGTCGGTTCGAACATCGCCGAGAGCCTCGCCGAAAGCCACGAAGTCGCCGTCGTAGATATCGACCCTGACCGCGTGGAGGCCCTGATGTACGAGGCCGACGTCCTCGGCGTCGAAGGGGATGGCGCGGAACTCGACACGCTCGCGGAGGCCGGTATCGAGAAAGCCGACGTTCTCATCGCCAGTACCGACGACGACGAGACGAACATCGTCACCTGTGGGACGGCAGTAACGGCGGCTGATCCGTTCACCATTTCCCGCGTCAAGAGCGCGAAGTTCCTCCGGACCTGGGAGAAGTCAGAGGGGGCCTTCGGTGTGGACCACATGGTTGCGACGAACCTGCTCACTGCGGAAAACATCGCCCGTGTCATCGGGCTCCCCGGCGCGCGCGATGTCGAAACGTTCGTTGACGGACAGGTCCAGATGGGGGAGTTCGAGGTTCGCGAATCCAGTCCTATCACGGACCTGACCGTCGCGGAGGCTGACCGCTACGAATCTCTGACCTTCGCTGCCGTACTGCGCGACGACGAAGTCATTATCCCGCGCGGGGAGACGGTGATCAAAGCCGGTGACGATCTCGTCGTCATCGGCAGCCGCGAGAGCGTGCGTCTGTTCGCGACTGAAATCGCGCCGGAGTCAAAGACAACCCAGAACGTCCTCATCGTCGGCGGGAGCGACGTCGGCTATCACACTGCGCGACTGCTTCAGGATCGAGGGATCAAGCCCCGGCTTATCGAAAAGAACCACGATAGGGCACGCGAACTCGCGGAGGACCTGCAGGGGACCACCGTGCTTGAGAGTGATGCAACGGATAGCGAGTTCCTCGAGCGCGAACACGTCTCAGACGCCGACGCCGTGGTTGCGACGCTCGACAGCGACGAAAAGAACCTTCTGGTGACGCTGCTGGCCAAGCGACTCGGTGCGGAGCGAACCGTCGCCGTCGTCAACTCCGGCGAGTACGTCGACCTGTTCGAGGCCGTCGGCGTCGACGTGGCCGTCAATCCCCGCGAGACGACCGCCGAGGAGATCACGCGGTTCACCCGGGAGTACGACGCGACGAAGGTCGCCATCATCGAATCCGACCGCGCCGAGGTGCTGGAAATCGAGATCTCCGCCGACAGCGTCCTCGCCGGGCGGCCGATCCAGGAATCGGTGCAGGAACTGCCGACCGGCGTGGTCATCGGGGCCATCAGCCGCGGCGGCGAACTGGTCATCCCCCGTGGTGACACCGTCATCGAACCCGGCGATCACGTCGTGGTGTTCGTCGACGCCCACTGCTTGGAAGCGGTCAACGACAAACTGTAGCCGCGCCGAAGAGGGCGCTCCCAAGGGACTAAGCCTGTCTCCCGCCTCAGCCAGTGTATGGCTCCCGTTGCGGACCGTCTCGTGCTCTCGTTTGCCCCCAGCACCGCCGATGGGAACCCGTGGTCCGGCGTCGACACCGAGTGGATAGCCGACGAACTCCGCGGGGACACCTACCAACAGTACCTCCGACGCGCCCACGGCGGCCCAGTGGCTGTTGGCGATGAGTGGGACGAGTTCGTGAGCTGTGGTTGTGCAACGCCACAGGACGTGGTGTTGCGCGTCGAGCGCGTCGAGGGCGGAACGGCACTCAGCGACGCAACGACGCTGGACGTTCATCCCCGTAACGACACCGAGGCAGTGTCACAGTAGGCGGTTTTCGCTGTCGAGCGTCCCTGTCCCCGCATAGCACGCCCGCTGCTACCGTCGCGCCGGTCGGTATCGGGAGATATTGGGAGAAGGGAAAGGCTGATGCATACAACCAGCACATTCCGGACTATGCCACGCGATTCCTATCAGGAGGGACTGAACTCGCTCCGCGAGGACGTCCTCTATATGTCAGAGATCGTTCTCGAGCGGCTCCGGCTCGGTCTGGATGCACTCGAACAGAAAGACGAGGAGATGGCCCGGGAGGTCATCGAAGGCGACCACGAGATCAATCAGCTGTATCTCGACCTCGAACAGGACTGTATCGACCTGCTGGCGCTGCAACAGCCGGTCGCGTCCGACCTCCGCTTCATCGCCGCGTCGTTCAAGATCATCACTGACCTCGAACGCATCGGCGACCTCGCCACGAACCTCGGCGAGTACTCGCTCACTGCTGAACGCGACGTGTACCCCGAGGTCGACATTCAGGACGTCGCCGATGTGACGATCGAGATGGTCGAAAACGCCATGGAGGCCTACGGCGACGAGAACGCCGACCAGTGCTACGCTATCGCCGACATCGACGACGAGGTCGACGAGCGCTGTGAGGCCGCCTCCGAGACGGTCGTGCGCGACCTCATCGAGCGTGAGATCGACGCCGACTCCAGCGAGGAAGAAATCGAGCAGCTGATGGCCGACGTGTCCCGCCTCCTGCTGACGATTCGGGACATCGAGCGGGTCGGGGACCACGCTGTCAATATTGCCGCGCGGACGCTGTACATGGTCGAGAACGACGACGACCTCATCTACTGAGAGTACCTTTTTACGTCACCCCCTCTCCTCGCGCGCTCAGAGAGCGCGCTGCGGGGAGTGGGTTCGCAAAAATCTACGCTAAAAACGACCTCCGAGTCGCGCTCTGCGAGCGCGCTCGGAGTGAAACCGCGCTCGCTCCGCTCGCGCGGTATGCGTTCGAGTACCGACACCAGCCACAAAACCGCGACAGCCACACGCCTCCCCAGCCGACTGCGTTGCTCGGCTCGCTCCGCTCGCCTGTGCGACTCGTCCCTCGCGCTTGCGACGCGGCCGTCGCCGCGACGGCGCGCGCCTGACAGCAACGCTTCTCGACGAAAAGCCTACTTCGGCGTCTCGGGTGTGTCGTCGCCCACGAGTCCTGCATCGGTGATACGGAACTGGGCCGTGTCGCCGGCCGGTTTGGCGCGGTGTTTCTCCAGGGTGGCGCGGCGGTTGCCGCCGCGGAACCGATCCAGGCGGACGATTGCGCCCGACCAGTGATTGAGGGTATGGCCGCCCAGCGCCGTCGAGCGGTCGCTGTCCGGGTCAGTGAACACCTGGTTCGTGTACAGGACGGCGATGTCGTGTTTGCGGGCCAGCGAGAGCAGATGGGTTATTTGGCGGGCCACGTCCCGCAGCGTCTCGCCGCCGTCCTCGTCGTCCCGGCGGAGCCGATAGAACCCGGTTGCGCTGTCCAGCACGATGAGTTCGACCTCGGCGGCGAACTCGGCGGCGTCCTGGACAGCCTCGGCCTGCTCGTCGTAGTCCAGCGCCTCGGTGATGATGAGTCGGCCAGCGAGGTCGTCCACCGTCTGGGCCGTCCCGCGTGCGCGACCTTTGGCGACCTGCTCCATGCGGTCGGCCGAGAGGCCCTCAGTGTCGATGTACAGCGCCGCGTCGCCTGCGGCGGCGACTTCCATCACCGCCGAGAGGGCGAAGTTAGTCTTCCCGGCCGCTGGCGGGCCGTACACCTGCGTGACCGCGCCGCGCTCCAGCCCACCACCCAGGAGGTCGTCGATTGCATCACACCCGGTCGGGACGTACTCGCTCACGAGCAAGGGTTGGGCAGGTTCGGATAAAAACGCTGGTACCTGATTGGGCTGCTGTCAGTCGTCCGAAAGCCGCTCGGCCAGCGTCCACTCGACGAGCGACACGTCGTCGATGTCAGCCGTCGCAAACCGCAGGTCTGATCCCCATCTGCGGGTGATAACGAGCGATTCGGAGTCGAGGTCGTAGGATTCCAGTTCGTTCCAAGCGTAGAACCACCTCGCCACCGGAAGCCTGATTTCCAGACCGCGCTCAGTCGCGACGGCGGTTCGGGTCCCGCCCGTCGGGAGGAGAACGAACCCGGACGGGAACAGCACCTGACCGGTGTACTGGAGCAGGGCGAGATCGAACACCGCACCGACTGCGACGCCGACGGCCGCGACGCCGACAACGGCCCCGCCGACGTACAACCGCCGCCGCCGCGCGGACTCGGGCCAGCTCGCCCGCCAGCGAGTCACCTCCTCCGTGCCGGCGGTGACCGCGGCGGTGTACCGCGTCTGTGCCATGACTGCGATAGCGCCTCCGAGTAGAAAGGCCAGCAGGCCGAGGAAGAACGCCAGCACGCCGACGACGCCAGTCGTCTCAAGTGACGCGAAGCCGATGACGGCGTACGCGAACGCAATCGCCGACGGAAGCCAGCGTGCGCGAGTCGCGCCGAGTGTAACGGCCACTGGTGGTCGACTGGAGAGTACCCAGCCCGTCACGGTAGTCACGAGGCCAACGGTTCCGATCAGCGCCAGATATAGCGTCCCGGCTTCGGTGACGCCGACACGCTCGATGAGCGGTATGACTGGCGGTACCAGCATCGAGCCCAGATAGGCGCCGCTGACTCCGCCGAACAGCGGGTCGGACTCCGTCTCCCCCCGGTCGGTACTGGCCGCCGAACGCATCACTAACAGTCCAGCCACCTGTCATAAAAAATCTATCAAACGTAGTAGATGCACAGACGGCCTCTATCTAACTGCATCCTTATCCTTCTCATAACTATCTGAAACACAGATACGGACCACCGGACTCCCACATCTGTAAGTGATCGGCGTCCGAAATCCGGCCGTGATTGTCGTCGCCACCGAGGACTTCGAAGTGTACCACGGCGTGGTCAACGAGCTGCGCGACCGCGGCGTCGAGTTCACGACTATCGAACCGGGCGACGAGTGGTCAGAAGGGGCGGACGTCGCGGTCATCGCGGCGGGGGAGTCGGTCGAAATCCCCCACGGTGTGGATGTCGTACAGGCGGACCCGGACGCGCCGCGGCGGGCCGTCGAAGCCGTTATTTCGACACTCCGCGGTGGCGACGGTCGCACCGTCATCGGTATCGACCCCGGCGAGCGACCGGGCGTCGCGATTCTCCACGGCGACATGGTCGTCGCAGCGTTTCAGGTGCCCGCGGCTGAGGCCGGCGAAATCGTCCGCGAGGAGGTCGAAGACGCTGTCAATCCAGTCGTTCGCATCGGCGACGGCGCGCGGCTCGTCGGCGCGCGCATCATCGATGACATCCAGTCCGTGCCGGTGGAGCTGGTTGACGAAACGGGGACGACGCCGTACCTCGGCTCCGGGGCGCGCGGGATGGGCGACGTGCTGGCCGCGGTCAACATCGCCCGCCTCGACGGCGAGGAAATCGAGAGCCGAACCATCGAGCCCACGGCCGGGGAACTCCAGAAGATCAAGGACCGCTCGCGGGAGGAAAGCGACACGAACCGGGCCATCAGCGAGGACCTCGCCCGGCAGGTCGCGACCGGCGCGCTCACCGTCGAGGAGGCGCTGGCCGAACACGACAGCGATAGCCCGGCCGGCGGGAGCGAGGCGAAAAGCGGTGAGGAAGCGGCCCATTCAGAAGACGAAACAGCCAACGAGAGCGGTTAACGCGAAACCATCCGCTCGGCCCGTTGCATCACTTCACGAACGGGAAGGCCGGTCGCGTCCGCGACGGCCGCGGCGTCGTCGTACTCCGTGCTCACGTCGAACACCGTGCCGTCGGTGTCGCTTGCGATCTTGACCGTGACCTCGAACTCCTCGCCGTCGACGGAGACCACAACCGTCTCGTACTCCCGGTCGGCGACCCAGCGGTGGCCGGCCCCGGACTCGCGTACGCCGAGCGTCCCGGTCGCTTCAGCGAGGCGACGCGCGACCCGCTCAGCGTCTTCCGGTCTGCAGATGACTTTGACGATGTGGCCGGGCCGGGACTTCTTCATCGTCGTCGGCACTATCGACACGTCGCGTGCGCCGACCTCTGCAAGCGAGCGCTGGAGGTCGCCGAGCACCTCGGGCGGGACGTCGTCGACGTTCGTTTCGAGGACCGTGATTTCGTCGCGACGGAGCCGCCCCGCGCCGTCGCCGACCATCGCCCGCAGGACGTTGGGGCGGTCGTCGAGGTCCCACCCGCCAGCGCCGTAGCCCGACGCGTCGATGTCGAGCGACGGCAGCGACTCGGTGCCGTCCGCGACGTGGGCGAGAATCGCCGCGCCGGTCGGCGTCAGGAGTTCCCTGTCGATAGGGCCGCCTTGCAGCGACCAGTCGGCCCGCTCGGCGATCTCGACTACCGCGGGAGTCGGGACCGGGTAGGTGCCATGGCTCATCTCCACGCTCCCGCCGCCCGTCGCCAGCGGCGTCGTCACGACCCGCTCGGCGTCGAGGTCATCGAGCAGGAGGCAAGCCCCGACGATGTCGGCGATGGCGTCGTCGGCCCCGACCTCGTGGAAGTGCGTGTCGTCGAGGTCCGTCCCGTGGACCGACGCCTCGGCCTCGCCGAGTATCTCGAATATCGCCAGCGCGTCCGTTCTGACGGCCTTCGGGAGGTCCATCTCCTCGACGAGTTCGACGACCTCGGCGTACGTTCGGCTCGGGCCGTGGCCCTCAGCGGGGGTGTGGTCGTGGCCGTCGTCGTGCGTGTGTTCGTGAGAATGGCTGTGCGGGTGGTCGTGGCCATCGCCGTGCGTGTGTTCGTGTGAATGCCCGGCGTCGCCTCCGGAGTTGTCGTGAGACTCGTCGCTATCGGTCTCGGCGTCGGTCAGCAGTACCTCGACGCGCGTGGCGGCGATGCCGCATCGGTCCACTTCGGAGACGGCGTACTCGATAGCGAGTGCGTCCTCGACCGGTGACAGGGCTTCGCGGTCGGCCCCGGCAGCCAGTAGCGCCCCCAGAAGCATATCGCCGGCTGCGCCCATCCGGCCGTCGAAAGCGAGTGTTCGCATACACGGGGCGTCGCGCCCCGCGAGTAAAAGCCCTCATACTACGATTCCACCCAGCGTGTCAGGTCGCTGGACCGCTCAGGTCCGTCGGACGATATGGACGTCGTAGGCCTCGCCGTCCGTGACCTCGCCGATAGGGACGACGATGTCCTCCGTGTCGTCGCTGCCGAGGAACACGA
Source organism: Haloarcula hispanica ATCC 33960 (assembly GCF_000223905.1). NCBI lineage: Archaea > Methanobacteriati > Methanobacteriota > Halobacteria > Halobacteriales > Haloarculaceae > Haloarcula > Haloarcula hispanica. Next base: position 2,028,005 of record NC_015948.1, on the reverse strand, counting down.
CGCTGGCGTCGACGTCGCGGGCAGTCTGTCTGATCGTCGTCGACAGTTCGCTGGTGGAGTGGGCGCTCACGTCGTCGTACCGGAGTTCGGAGTCGTCGGTCGCCTCCTCGATTTTGCGCCGGAGGTCGTCCGCGGCAGTTTCGGCGGCGAAGTCCTCGGTCGGGTCGACGCGACGGCGTCGCTCGGCGTAGTCGGCCCCGGTCGGGATGAACGCGACGGCGACGACGTCCTCGCCGAGGGCCGCGGCGTAGGAAACAGCACGGTCGAGCGCGGCGTCTGCGAGCGGTGACCCGTCGAAGGGAACGAGAAATACCATACCGGCGCTATCGCGTCCAGCCTTATGAAACGCGGCGATGGCGGCAGCCTGTGTCACGGCAACCCAGACCGGTGGCTATTACCCCCTACTGTGCGGTGTGCTATTAGGTATCATATAAACCCGTCGCCCTGCGTCTTGGCCGCCGGTAGCATAAAGCATATCTCCGGGGCTACCCGAGTTCATTGTAAGCAGGCTCTACTATGAACGAAGTTCAATTGGAAGTGGCGAAGGCGTACCCGAACGACTCGGGACGCGGTATCGCCAGACTCGACCCCGATACGTTGTTGCATCTCAAGCTCTCCCCCGGAGACATCATCGAGATAGAGGGGAGCGACACGACCGCGGCCAAGGTGTGGCGGGCCGACCGGCAGGACTGGAACACTGACACTGTTCGCATCGACGGCTTCACGCGCCAGAATGCTGACGTGGGTATTGGTGAGCGCGTCACAATCCGGAAGGCCGAGGCCGAGAAGGCCGACAAGCTCGTTCTCGCGCCGCCCGAGGAAGCGTCGGTCCAGTTCGGCTCCGACGCCGCTGGCATGGTTAAGCGGCAGATATTGAAACGGCCGGTCGTCGAGCGCGACATCGTCCCGGTGATGTCCTCGACGAACCACCCGTTCATGCGCTCGCCCGGACAGGCCATCCCGCTCATCGCCGTCGAGACCGAGCCCGAGGGCGTCTGTCTCATCACCGAAGACACCGAGGTGGAACTCCGCGAGGAACCGATCTCCGGCTTCGAGAAGACCGGCGGTGGCATCACCTACGAGGACATCGGCGGCCTGCAAAACGAGATCCAGCGGGTGCGAGAGATGGTCGAATTGCCGATGAAACACCCCCAGATCTTCAAGAAGCTCGGCATCGAGCCGCCACAGGGGGTCCTGTTGCATGGGCCGCCCGGAACCGGGAAGACGCTGCTTGCGAAGGCCGTCGCCAATGAAACCTCTGCCAGTTTCTTCTCTATCGCCGGCCCCGAGATAATCTCGAAGTACTACGGGGAAAGCGAACAGCAGTTACGCGAGATATTCGAGGACGCGAGCGAGGAATCGCCCTCGATCATCTTCATCGACGAGCTGGACTCCATCGCGCCCAAGCGTGAGGACGTGACCGGCGAGGTCGAGCGCCGGGTCGTCGCCCAGCTGCTGACGATGATGGACGGCCTCGAATCGCGGGGGCAGGTCATCGTCATCGCCGCGACGAACCGCGTCGACAGCGTGGACCCGGCGCTGCGTCGCCCGGGCCGCTTCGACCGCGAGATCGAGATCGGCGTCCCGGACGAAGTCGGTCGCGAGGAGATCCTCCAGATTCACACCCGCGGCATGCCACTGTCCGATGACGTGAATCTGGCGAAGCTGGCGACGGACACGCACGGCTTCGTCGGAGCCGACATCGAGAGTCTCACGAAGGAGGCCGCGATGAAGGCGCTCCGGCGCTACCTTCCCGAGATCGATCTGGACGAGGAGGACATCCCGCCGAGCCTCATCGACCGGATGATCATCAAGCGGGACGACTTCAAGGGCGCACTCAACGAGGTGAGTCCGTCGGCGATGCGGGAGGTGCTGGTCGAGCTCCCGAAGATGTCCTGGGACAACGTCGGCGGCCTCAGCGGCCCCAAAGAGCAGGTCCAGGAGGCCGTCGAGTGGCCGATGAACTCCCCGGAGAAGTTCGAGCGCATGGGCGTGACGCCGCCCTCGGGGGTGTTGCTGTACGGCCCGCCCGGCACCGGAAAGACGCTCATGGCGAAAGCCGTCGCCAACGAGACCGACGCGAACTTTATCTCAGTCCGTGGCCCGCAACTGCTCTCGAAGTGGGTCGGCGAGAGCGAGAAGGCCATCCGGCAGACGTTCCGGAAGGCCCGCCAGGTCGCCCCGACCATCATCTTCTTCGACGAACTCGACTCGCTGGCACCGGGTCGGGGCGGCGAGATGGGATCGAACGTCTCCGAGCGCGTCGTCAATCAGCTCCTGACCGAACTCGACGGGCTCGAAGAGATGGAGGACGTGATGGTCATCGGCGCGACCAACCGGCCGGACATGATCGACCCGGCGCTCATCCGCTCGGGCCGGTTCGACCGCCTGGTGATGATCGGCGAGCCCGACGTCGAGGGCCGCGAGCAAATCCTGAAAATTCACACGGACGACACGCCGCTGTCGCCCGACGTGAGCCTGCGCGAACTGGCCGAAGTCAGCGACGGGTTCGTCGGGTCGGACCTCGAATCCATCGCCCGCGAAGCCGCCATCGAGGCGCTCCGCGAGGACGACGACGCGGAGGAAGTCGAGATGCGTCACTTCCGGCAGGCGATGGACAGCGTGCGGCCAACCATCACCGACGACATCCGGGAGTACTACGAGCAGATGGAAGAGGAGTTCAGAGGCGGTTCCAGTCCGCAGCGCCAGGCCGGGACCGGCGGCCGGATCGGCTTCCAGTAACTCCGGCGCTCACGGTTCCTGCTCCTCGCTGTGATTCGAGCGCGGTTTTTCGGTTTTGCTGTCCCCGATCAGCGATGCCCCTGCCGCCGGCCGCACAACACCTGTGGATAATTATTAGATAAACTATACAACCGGTGTTTGTTTCTCCTTTCGAAGCCCCCTTTCGGGTCCCAAGTGTATAGGGGATGATGTCGAACACTAACCGCGTTTACAGGCTAGCAAAGCGGCCCGAAGGGACTCCCGACCACGATACGTTCGAGCTTTCCGAGGAAGAGATCCCGGAACCGGGGCCTGGCGAGGTGCTCATCAAGACGCTGTACCTCTCTGTGGACCCGTATATGCGCGACCGGATGCGCGACAGCGAATCGTACGAGGAGCCGTGGGACGTGGGCGACGCGCTCCGCGGTGCAGTCGTCGGTGAGGTCGTCGAATCCAACGGTGCGCGGTTTGACGAGGGCGACGTCGTCACCGGCGAGCTAGAGTGGGCGGAGTACGCCACGGCACCCGGACCGGTACTGACAGAGGTCAATCCGGAACTCGCACCGATCTCGACGGCACTCGGCGTTCTGGGGATGCCGGGCCTGACAGCGTACTTCGGCACCCGAGACGTGGCACAGCCCTCGGCCGGCGACACGTTCGTCGTCACCGGGGCTGCCGGGGCCGTCGGCTCCGTGGCGGGTCAGCTCGCCAAGCTGCAGGGCGCACGCGTCGTCGGCTTCGCCGGCTCCGACGAGAAGGTCTCGTTCCTCGAAGACGAGCTGGGCTTCGACGAGGGGATCAACTACAAGACGACCGACGATTATCGGGCCGCGCTGGACGAGGTCGCGCCGGACGGCGTCGACGCCTACTTCGACAACGTCGGCGGACCGATTACCGACGCGGTGTTCACGCGACTCAACACCGACGCGCGCGTCGCCGTCTGCGGACAGATCTCGCTGTACAACAGCGAGGAAGTCCCGATGGGGCCGCGCAAGCTGACCCAGGTCATCCAGTCCCGGGCGACCGTCGAAGGGCTTCTCGTCTCCGACTTCGAGCCGCGGTTCGAGGAAGCGACGAAGCAGCTCGGTCAGTGGGTCGCCTCGGGCGACATCTCCTACCGAGAAACCGTCACCGAAGGCATCGAGAACGCGCCCGACGCGTTCCTCGGGCTGTTCGAGGGCGAGAACATCGGCAAGCAGCTCGTGCAGGTCGCCGAGCGATAGAAAAAGCGAGTATCCGGTTATAGTTCGCCGAGCTTACGGAGGAGTTGGCCGCGGTACTCCTCGTCGGCCTGGACGCCTTTCAGTTCGAGGACGTTGCGCTCTAGCTTGTCGAGCGCGACGTTGAACGCGGTTTCAGCGCCGTAGCCTTCGCCGGAGCCGGCCGCCTGGCCCTTGTTGGTCCGCAGGCGGATCTGACACTGGATGAGCGGCGTGCCACGGAGTTTCTCCTTGTGCTCGTGGAACCGGACGTGGGCGTGCTGGACCTGCATCGCCCCGTACTTGTCCGCGACCGCCTCGATGTCGGCCCGGATGTCCGCGCGGGAGATGGTGTCCAGCAGTTTGATGTTCGTAATCTGAACGTCCATGTGTTCCTCCTCGGTGTAGGTCAGCGCGCGGAGCACGTCGGTTTTCGTGAGGATGCCGGCGACGTGGGTGTCATCGTCTTCCGGCGTGACGACGAGCCCGGCGAAGTCGTTTTCGAGCATCCGCGCGACGGCGTCCTCGACGGAGTCGCCGAGCTTCGCCGTCTCTACCGGACTGCTCATCACGTCGTAGACGGGCATGTCGAGCACGCGCTCGATCTCGCCGGAGCGGTCGCCCCGCGTCGTCTTGTTCATGTCCCGGACGACGACGTCGACGATGTCGTGGCGCGTGACCATTCCGGTCAGGCCGTCGTCGTCACCGAGCACCGGCAGCCGGGAGATGCCGTGTTTCCGGAGGAGATTCACGACTTGCCCGACGTTGGTGTCTTCGGACACCGTGATGACATCTCGCGTGTAGATGTCCTCGACGCTCAGCGCGTCGAGGTTGTCGAGAACCGCGTCGAGGATATCGTCTTCGGTGACGATACCCCAGAGCTCGTCCGCCTCGAACACCGGCGCGAGCTTGACTCCACCCTCGACCAAGACGCGCGCGACCTCGCGCACGTCGTCGGTGCGCTCGACTTTCGGTGCCGAGCGCGTCATCGCCCCCGCTTTCGCGTTGTCCTCGACGTGGGACTGGACCAGCTGTTTCTGCGTGATAACGCCAGCGTAGTCACCGTCTTCCGTGACGATAATGCCCTTAGGGTTCTCGCGTTCGAAGATAGACCGGACTTTCCCCAGGCGCTTGTTGGCGTCAACCTCGACAAACTCTCTGGTGGCGATATCAGCAATATCCATCGTTCTTCACAGTTCGTAGATTCGACGTGTGGGGTTATCAAGGTTGGTTTAGTCCCCGGAAACCGAGAGACGAACTAAGCTTTAGGCCCTTGGGTCTAAGGTCAGTGTATGCTGCCCGACATCGGCGTCTTCGGTCCCTACACCTATCTGGCCACAGAGGTGGTCTGGGGGAGTATTGCCCTCGTGCTGCTCTGGCGTGCGAACGCCCTCCGGATGGCGGCCAAGACCATCGTCGTGCTCTATCCGATTGCCTACGTCTGGGACTGGTACACCCTCACCGTCGGTGTCTTCGCGATCAAACTCCGGACCGGTGTCGACCTGCTCGGGATTCCCATCGAAGAGCACATCTTCATGATCGTGGTTCCCGCACTCATTCTCGGCATCCACGAGAACCTCCACGGTCTTTCGTCCGGGTCAAACGCCGAATAGTCAGTAATCGAATACTGGTTTCAGTTGTTAACTACTCCTGCGTTAGCGTTACAACTGGAAGTAGACCTCCTCACAGGAAATGGTGATTTCGTGCGTATCAGGGTCTGAAGACACAATCTGTCCTATGCAGACATCTCTCACAGTACCTATATGTGTCAGCCGGGAGTGCTGTCTGATAGCTATGAGTGATACTATCCCGACACCTCACATCGAGCTGTACGTTCGGTCGATGCTGCCCGACGGCGCACACGAACGACAGGAGGCGGTCATCGACCGTCTCCAGACGCTCGACGAGAACGACCACATCGACGGGTTCAACGTCATCGTTTGGGGCAAGCAGATCGCACCCCAGTCGGCCGCCGCACGGACGGAGGAAGGCACGTACATCCTGAACCGCGTCGCCGAGTTCAAGCAGTGGGCGCTGACCAACAACGTCTCGCTGGACTCCTTCTATCAGGACACGACCGTTGACTCAGAAGTGGCGGAATCGGCGTACGACACCATGGCGCTACCAGTCATGGGGCTGGCTGAGTACGACGGCAACGAACTCGTCCACGTCGCACCCTGTACGAAAGGCGATGTCGTCCACACGATTATGGACCGGCTCGAACGCCTCGAAGCGGGCCAGCCACCCGCCCTCGATCAGGAGCGCGGCGGCGTGAGCGTCGTCTAACGAGGGATCGGTTACGAGGACCGGACCGTTTCGATATACGACGTGAACTCGTCTGTCGCCGACAGCACTTCGAGCACTTCGTCCGGGTCTCCGGCCAGTTCGTACCCAGGCCGTCCTTTCCCCGTCGGTGACTCCGTCTGTTCGGTTCGTAACAGCCCCTTGTCGGCGAGTTGGCCCAGCGCCGAGATGACCTTCTGGCGCTCGACGCCGCCGAACGGCTGTCGGTCGATATCTGCGAGATGCGCCTTCGCCGTCTGGGTCACATGATAGGAGTGGGCCGGCGTTTCGCCAACCGTTTCGAGTTCTGCAACCGCCAGTAGCACGAATTGTTCGAACGCATCCGCCGACTGGACCTGATCTCTCATATAGATGACTCTAAACCGGTTGGGGCAAGAAACTATGGGACGACTCTGTCAGTCCGGTGGTCTCATCCCGACTCTGTTGAAACACACATCCGTCGGAATCACTTACTCGACGATAGTAGAGACAGACGACGAACGCGACTCGCTACGCTCGTCGGTTACGTCGTCAGAAATGGGTTCGGGCGGATTGTGAACCAGAGAAAGACTCACTTCGTTCGTCTTTCAGGGTTCAAATCCGCACTCACGCGTAGATTCGTCGCTCGCGGTTTGCTTGCGACAGAAGTAGTGGGTTCGGGCGGATTTGAACCGCCGGCCTCCTCCATGTCAAGGAGGTGTCATAACCGACCTAGACCACGAACCCTCACTGCGAGGTACACCACATTGTTTCCGGTGGGTGTAATTGAAGGTTTCGGATTCCGTATCGCCACGTTGTCTGTTGATTGCCCACACAGATACGGCAGCGAGTCGGGGTCCCGATAGGCTTAAGTCAATGTACGGATTTGTACATCACAACACGAAAAAGTCCATTGGTGAATACAATGAAAGAGTATATTGAACGCGTCACTGACGGTGACGACCTGACACAGGACGAGGCCCGAGCCGTTGCGACGACTGTCTTCGAGGATGCGACAGAGGCACAGATCGGTGCGCTCCTGACGGCACTGCGGGCGAAGGGGGAGACGGAGGCCGAGATCGCCGGCTTCGCCGAGGGGATGCGTGACGCCGCACGGACCATTCGACCGGACCGCGAGGGGCTTGTCGACACCTGCGGGACCGGCGGCGACGACTACAACACGATCAACGTCTCGACAACGAGCGCCATCGTCGCTGCCGGGGCTGGCGTCCCCATCGCCAAACACGGCAACTACTCTGTTTCTTCATCTTCGGGGAGTGCCGATGTGCTCGAAGAAGTCGGCGTCGACATCGAGGCCGAACCGCCGGCCGTCGAGGAGACTATCGAACGAGACGGCATCGGTTTCATGCTCGCTCCCGTGTTCCACCCGGCCATGAAGGCCGTCATCGGCCCGCGCCAGGAACTCGGGATGCGGACAGTCTTCAATATTCTCGGCCCGCTGACGAACCCCGCTGACGCGGACGCGCAGGTGCTTGGTGTCTACGACCCGGACCTCGTGCCCGTGATGGCAGAGGCGCTGGCCCGACTGGACGTCGAACGAGCGCTGGTTGTCCACGGTGACGGCCTCGACGAGATCGCCATCCACGGCGAGACGGCTGTCGCGGAGGTCACCGGCGACCGGATCGAGGAGTACACCATCACTCCGGAGGATATAGGGCTTGAAATGCACGACATCGAGACCATCTCCGGGGGATCACCCGAGGAGAACGCCGCCGACCTCCGTGGCATCGTCACTGGCGACGTGACCGGTGCAAAGCGGGATATCATTCTCGCGAACGCCGGCGCGGCCATCTACGTCGCCGGCGTCGCCGACACGCACGAAGCGGGGGTCGAACAGGCCCGACAGGCCATTGAATCGGGCGCGGCGGCCGACAAACTCGACGACCTGATTGGGGCATGACGCGCGTGAAGATCTGTGGCGTGACGGACAACAAGGACCGCGACGCCGTTATCGCGGCTGGCGCTGATGCGGTCGGCGTCATCCACGGCGTCCCGGTCGACACGCCCCGAGAGGTCGACGAGAAGACAGCCACGACGCTCGTCGATGGCGTCCCGCCGTTCGTGACGAGCGTGCTGGTGACGATGCCGACGACGGTTCAGGAGGCCGTCAGGCGCATCGACAGGGTCGAACCCGACGCAGTGCAGGTCCACGACGGCCTCTCACCGGCCGAGCTCGGGGCTCTCGCCAGCCGAATCACTCAGGACATCGTCTCCGTGGTCGAGGCAGACGCGCCGGCCATCGAAGACTACGCCGACCACGCCGACGCCCTGCTCGTCGATTCGGTCGACGCCGACGGCGGCGGTGGCACGGGCGAGACACACGACTGGGAGCGCACGCGCGACCTCGTCGACTCGCTGGACGTCCCCGTCGTGCTGGCCGGCGGATTGACTCCCGAGAACGTGGCCGAGGCTGTCGAAGCGGTCGACCCGTTCGCCGTCGACGTGGCGAGCGGCGTCGAGTCCTCGGGCGGCACGAAAGACCACGACGCCGTCGAGCGGTTCGTCCGGAACGCCACGCGAGCGTCGGAGGGTACGGTATGACCCTCGACATCTCCCGCGAGGAGTTCGTCGAACACGCCAAGGCCGACCGCCCGGTCGTCGTCAGGGCGGCCGCGGAACTGGACGTCGACGTGGAACCGCTGACCGCGTACGCGGCCCTGACCGGCCGCACGAGCGACGTGGCCGCAAACGACTACACGTTCCTGCTCGAAAGCGCCGAGAAGGTCGCCTCCAGCGACCCCGACGGCGCGTTCGCGCCGGAGACCGACGACCGCCACGCCCGCTTCTCTTTCGTCGGCTACGACCCGCGCGCCGTCGTCACTGTGACCGGCGACGACAGCGAGGTCGAGGCGTTCGACGACCGCTACGCCGACCTCGTGACGACCGACGGCGGCGACGTGGTCGACGACCTCCGGGCGGCGATGCCCGACGTGGCGTTGCGGAACTTCCCGGATATGGACCGGCAGCACCTCGAAGGCGGCCTCGTCGGCTTCCTCTCGTACGACGCAGTCTACGACCTCTGGCTTGACGAAGTCGGGCTGGACCGGCCCGACTCGCGGTTCCCGGACGCCCAGTTCGTCCTCACGACGTCGACGGTCCGCTTCGACCACGTCGAGGACACTGTCTCGCTCGTGTTCACACCCGTTGTCAGGCAGGGCGAGGACGCCGGTGACCGCTACGACGAACTGGTCGCCGAGGCCGAGCGCGTCGAGGGCGTCCTCTCGAACTTGTCGCCGCTTTCGACTGGCGGCTTCCGCCGTGAGGACGAAGTCGCCGGCCCCAGAGACGAGTACGAGGACGCCGTCGAGCGCGCCAAGGAGTACGTCCTCTCGGGCGACATCTACCAGGGCGTCATCTCGCGGACCCGCGAGCTGTACGGCGAGGTCGACCCGCTCGGGTTCTACGAGTCGCTCCGGGCAGTGAACCCGTCGCCATACATGTACCTGCTCGGCTACGACGACCTGACTATCGTCGGCGCGAGCCCGGAGACGCTCGTTTCCGTCGCCGGCGACCACGTCGTCTCGAACCCCATCGCGGGGACGTGCCCGCGCGGGAACTCCCCCGTCGAGGACCGCCGCCTCGCCGGCGAGATGCTCGCCGACGGCAAGGAGCGGGCCGAGCACACGATGCTCGTCGACCTCGCGCGCAACGACGTGCGCCGCGTCTCCGAGGCCGGCAGCGTCCGAGTCCCCGAGTTCATGAACGTCCTCAAGTACAGCCACGTCCAGCATATCGAGTCCACCGTGACGGGTCGCCTAGCCGAAGACAAAGACGCCTTCGACGCCGCCCGCGCGACATTCCCGGCGGGGACCCTCTCCGGTGCACCGAAGATCCGCGCCATGGAGATTATCGACGAACTCGAACGCTCGCCCCGTGGCCCCTACGGCGGCGGCGTCGGTTACTTCGACTGGGACGGCGACACCGACTTCGCTATCGTCATCCGCTCGGCGACGGTTGAGGACGAGGGTGACCGGGACCGCATCACCGTGCAGGCCGGGGCCGGCATCGTCGCGGACTCGGACCCGGAAAGCGAGTACGTCGAGACTGAGCAGAAGATGGACGGCGTGTTGACCGCGCTTGAGGAAATCGAAGGGGAACCGGTCGACGTAGCAGAGCGCGCTGCAGGCCACGAGGAGGTGACCCGATGAGCACAGCACAGCCCGCTGGTGCGGACGCCGTCAGGGACGACCTCCGGGTGCTATTCGTCGATAACTTCGACTCGTTCACGTACAACCTCGTCGAGTACGTCTCCGAGCACGCCGAGACTGAAGTCGTCCGGAACACGGCATCACTCGACGATGTCGAGGTGTTCGACCCCGACGCGATTATCCTTTCGCCGGGCCCGGGCCATCCGAAGAACGAACGCGATGTCGGGGTCACGCTGGATGTCCTCCGTGAGGTCAGTCCTGACGTGCCGACACTCGGTGTCTGTCTCGGCCTCGAATCGGCGGTGTACGCCTACGGCGGCACCATCGGTCGCGCGCCGGAGCCGATTCACGGCAAGGCGTTCCCCATCGACCACGACGAGCAGGGCGTCTTCGAGGGACTGGAACAGGGGTTCCAGGGCGGGCGCTATCACTCGCTCATTGCAGAGGACGTTCCCGAGGAGTTCGTCGTCAGCGCGACGACGGAGACCGAGGACGGCACGGAACTGGTGATGGGTGTCCGCCACCGCGAGCACCCCATCGAAGCTGTTCAGTTCCATCCGGAGTCAGTCCTGACTGCGGTCGGTCACGACGTGATCCGGAACTTCCTTGCTGGGCTCTAGATGACCTGAAAGCCCAGCATTCCGAGTATCCAGAGGACGGCGACGGCGATGATCGCGATGATGATGAGCCGCCACGCCACCTTCATCACGAGCCGACCGACCAGTAGCACCACGGCGATAGCCAGCAAGCCGACGAGTATTGCTGGCAGTGACGGAAGCGATCCAAGCTGGAGGAGTGGTAACATATTATAGAGAGGAATGCCCACGGGGAAATACTTCGTGGCTCTCTTGTGGCTCTCCGGTTCTCTGTGTTCGTTCTGGCGGACTAACTACCGCAGTCACGCCGCCAAAGATTCAAACCATCAGGTATGCTACATCCTGACATGAGCGTAGCCGGACTGTGTGAAATCTGTGAGCGCCCCGACGTGGACCACACCTGCGATAGATGCGGGCGACTCGTCTGTGACCGCCACTGGGACGAGGACACCGGGATGTGTGTCGAGTGCGGTGCGGAGGTCGGCCAGCCGAGCGACCGGATGTCGCCGGAGGATATGCCCGACGGCGTGGACACGTACCGGTTTTGATTAGCGGAACTGATTCAGTCGCTGTTTGAGCTGTTTCGCGGACTGTCCGGCGGCCTTGAAGAACGCGTCACCGGAGTCGTCGCGCCGCGTGTCGGCGTCCTCGCCGGCGAAGATGATGCCCCGCGAGGAGTTGACGAGGCCGACGCCGTCGGCGAGACCGTGCTCGACGGCCGCTTCGGCGTCGCCACCCTGCGCGCCGACGCCGGGGACGAGGAACGGAATGTCCGGAACTAATTCGCGGATTTCTTCGAGTTCGTCGGGGTTGGTCGCGCCGACGACGAGTCCGACGTTCCCGTTCCCGTTCCAGAGGTCCGCGAGGTGGACCACGCGCTCGTAGAGCTTCTCGCCGGAGGCCAGTTCGAGGTCCTGGAGGTCCTCGCCGCCGGGGTTGGACGTGCGCCCCAGCACGAACACGCCCTTGTCCGCGCGCTGGAGAAACGGCTCCAACGAGTCCCGGCCGAGGAACGGGTTGACCGTGATGGCGTCGGCCGCAGGCCCTTCCTCGTCGTCGAGAATCCGGGCGTACTGCCGCGCCGTGTTGCCGATATCGCCCCGCTTTGCGTCGAGCAGCACGGGCACGTCCTTCCCGTGTGCGTAGGCGATGGTCTCTTCGAGGGCGCGCCAGCCGTCGGGGTCCTCGTAGAAGGCGGCGTTCGGCTTGTAGCAGGCGGCGTGTTCGTGGGTCGCATCGATGATGCGGCGGTTGAACTGCCAGCGCGGGAGGTCGGCGTCCAGCACGCTGTCGGGGAGGCGGTCGGGGTCCGGGTCGAGGCCGACCGACACCACGCTGTCGGCGGTCGCGATTCGGTCCGCGAGACGGTCGAAGAAGTGCATAGATACCGCGGCGGCTGGCAGCGATACAAGCGTTTCCTTCTCGCGTCGTGCCCGCTTCGATGGAATCAGATTTGATATTCTCCCCCGTGTCTATTTCACAACGCAGGTAGAAGCCCGCTCATGGACCGTTTCATGGATATCGGCCATGTGGCCGAGACCCTCCCAGACCTGAGCGAAGCCCTGGACGACCCGCGGCTGCGGCAGTTCGGACTCGTCGGTGGTGTCCTGCTCGTGGCCGTCGGCGCGCTGTTGTCGCTCGCGCCCGCGTCCGGACAGTGGCTGTTCTGGTCGTACGCTGTCGCGGCAACGCTGGTGTTTATCGGCGTTCCGCTGTTGTGTCTCGGCCTCGCCGCTCCCGACCCGGAGCCCGGGTCGCTGTTCCATCTCGGCATCGAACTAACGACGACACAGCGCCGGGCCGTCGCGCTGGGATCGCTCTGTATCACCGCGACACCGATTGTCATCGCCGTCGGAACGCCGCTCGGCCTCCCGACGCTGGTGCTTGCTATCGCTGCCGCGACAGCGATACTCGGTTCCGTACTCGTCCTCACTGGCTTCGTCGCGTGGACGTCCGCGGCTATTGCCGAGCCGAGTCGTCACTGATACTGTTGGCTGTAACTATTTTAAGATATTCGCCACCCCGGGTGGCGAAATTCTTTACAGACGTACAGCCGACAGTATGAGTACAGGTATTTCAGTCGGAGTCGCAGCCAACCGTTTCTTTCTCCGGAAAACCCTCCTACCCCGAGAGGGACTGCTCCAGCACGTCGACCGCGGCTTTCACTGCCGCGCCGCTGTGAACGACGATGGTTGTCCCGTCGACGGTGAGATCATCACGATCCGGCACGGTCGCGGGCTCTCGCTCCAAGACCAACCAAGCCGTCTCCGGCGTTACCTCGACGATTGCCACTTCGGCGTCGTCGGCCGTCACGCGGTAGGCGAAGGCCCCGTCCGGCGTCGGGTCCACGTCCCTATCGGCATCGACGACGGACACGTCGGCAAGCGGCCCGCGCTGGAGGCCGGTCAGTTCCGAGGCGAGCAACTGTCCGATCCGTCGGCCGTCAGCAATCCTGTCTTTGACCATTAGAGCTCCTCCCGAACGTCGGCAGCGATGGCTTCGACGTCGACACCCTCACTCCGCGCGTACACCACGGCCGCGGCCTCGAGCGTGACACCGATGTCGGACTGGAGCGCGTTGATGCCGGCGACAGCGGTCTGTTTCTCGATGCCGGCCTCGACGACCGCATCGAGCACCCGCTCGAACGTCGACCGCGACTGCAGGATTTCCTCACCCGGCGTGAACCCGTCCGGAATCGTGGTGTGTGTCGCGTCGAAAGCGACGACGAGGTCGTCCTCGTCCCGTTCGACCAGCCCCTCGCTCGCGGCCACGTCCACCAGCGTCTTAGCCTGGTCGGGCGAGAACCAGTTCCGGTCCAGCGAGAGCGCGACGACGAACTCGCTTTCCGCCATCCGGTCGGTTCCACGCTGGCGGAACGGTGCGGCGACGGCCGTCTTCAGACTCATCGTCAGAGCAACCGGTCGGCGCGGGGGTAACGATTACGATGGCGAGTCGGCATCGAACGGTTCAAGTAGCCGCTGGGTCTTCCTTCCCGTATGAAAGACCAGGGACGCTCCCCTCGCAAGCGGACAGGCGGCCGCCGACGACCGAACCACAAGAAGAAGAAACACGAGCTCGGCAAGGACACCGTCGAGACGCAGGTCGGCGAGCAGCGACTGAAGACCGTCGACTCCCGCGGTAACACCCAGAAGGTCCGTGCGGTCAAGACCGACGTTGCGAGCATCGCCGACGGCGCGGAAACCATCGAAGCGACCATCGAGAACGTCGTCGAGAACCCGTCGAACCCGAACTACGCCCGGCGAAACATCATCACGAAAGGCGCAATCCTCGACACTTCCGAGGGACAGGCCCGCGTGACCTCCCGCCCGGGGCAGCACGGTCAGGTCAACGCCGTGCTGGTCGAGTAATCCGGCACGCAATCAGCTTTTTCGGCTGTTCACGGACTCGGAGCGACAGCGTCAGCTATGGCCGGGGAGCGGCCTTCTGGAGCGCGCTTTCGGCGATGTTGCCGCCGTAGTCGGCGGTTCGGGACAGCGAGTCGACCACGCGGCCAAGTAGCTGTGCGCTCTGTGGGTCTAGCTCCCTGACTTTCCCGTCTACCTCGCGGGCGGTTTCGTCGACTTCGGGGATGCGAGCACGGGCCTCGTTTGCCAACTCGACAGCCTCGTCGTTGTCGTCAGCCAACAGCGCATCCATCGCGGTTTCGGGGACGGCGATGGCCTCGGTTTCCAACTGATCGAGAAGGTCGGCAGTTTCGCCGGTGATTTCGCCGATTTCCTGGGAGAGGCTGGCGATTTTGGTCGCGTGGTCAGCAATGCGCTCTAGCTGACGGGCGCTGGACTGATAGTCGAACACTGTCTCACGCGGGAAGCCGATTTCGTTGGCTGCCGTCGGATTGCGAAGGACGGTTCGGAACACGCGCGAGACCATGTACCAGAGGCGGTCCACGTCGTCGTCGCGTTGTATAACGTCTTCGGCGAGGTCGTTGTCGTCCTCGATGAGCGCCTTGACGGCGTCTGAGAGCATCGTCAACGAAACCAGCCGCATACGCGTGATGGCGTTGAGAACGGAGAGCTCCGACGAATCCAGCAGGTCCTGCAGGACGACTCGGTCAGCCGTCTCCTCTATCATCTCGAGGCCGACCAGTCCCTGTGTCGCATCGCGGATGATGCGTCGCTGCTCGGCCGTTATGCGAGCGGCCTCCAGTCGGATGATGTCGAAGCCGCTGACGTACATCGTCATCACTGCCCGCGTGAGTTCGTGCCTGTTTTCGAGGCCGGTCACGTCTAGCGTTCCCTCGACGTGGTCGTCGCCGTGCTGTGGCGAGACCAGTAGCAGGTCGTCTTCGGCGTAAAACTCGACGATACTGCCGCTCTCGACACCATTCTCAGTCGCCCACTCCTTCGGTAGTGAGACAGTGTACGTGGACCCGCCCGTCAGCTGTACTTTGCGCGTCTCCATAGTACTACGAATACGCGCTGCAGATTTATAAAATATGCTGTGACTATATATTACTGATCGAAACTCTGACCTGTGCTGTCATGAAATAACGACACACGCTGCGGGCGCTACCCCGTGTAGTATGGTGTCAATATCAGGATCAACGAGTTGTTCTCTAACTGGGCCGCTATCGGGCTTAGACGCCCGTTACCCCGTTTTAGGCGCGCGAGATAGCAACGCCATCAAAATATATAGTAGTATATAGTGTTTATATCCAGATATAGGGCTAATAGTAGGGTACTTATCCGCTCTCTAACTTCCATCAGGTGATGACAGATTCACCGAGCAGTGGTCTCTCACGTCGCCGATTTTTAACAAGTTCTGGTGCGATTGGGGCGCTGGCACTGGCCGGTTGTACGCAGAACACGAGCCGTGGCAACGACGGCGGCTCCACTGACAGCGGTTCTGACGGCCTCTCGGGGCAGGTCATTATCAAGGGCAGCAGTACCGTGTTCCCCATCTCCGACGCGATGGCCGAGGAGTTCATGGAAGAACACGGGAACGTCAACGTCACCGTCGACTCCACGGGGAGCGGCGGCGGCTTCGAGAACTGGTTCTGTCCCGGCGACTCCGATATCAACGGGGCTTCCCGCCCTATCAGCGACGCCGAGATAGAGCAGTGTTCGGGCAACGACGTCGAGCCTGTCGAGTTCGAGATCGCGGGTGACGCGTTGACTGTCGCGGTCAACAACGACGCTGACTGGGTCGACTGCATGACCTTCGACGAACTTCGCCAGATCTGGAGCGACGAAGCGGGCGTCACGAACTGGTCGGACGTGCGCGACGAGTGGCCCGATATGGAGATCGAACGCTACGGCCCGGCGTCGACGTCCGGGACGTTCGACTACTTCAACGAGAACGTTGTCGGCGAGGACACCGAACACACAACCGAGTACCAGCCGACCGAAGAGGACGAGACTATCGTCAAAGGGATCCGTGACAACGAGGGTGGGATGGGGTATTTCGGCTTCGCCTACTACAACTCCAACTCCGAGGCGGTGAAAGCCGTCGAAGTCAAGGCCGAAGAGGGCGACGAATGTACCCCTCCGAGTCTGGCAAACGCCAAGGACGGTTCCTATCCGCTGGCCCGACCGCTGTTCATCTACGCGGCCGAGTCAGCGCTTCAGCGAGAGGAAGTGTACGAGTTCATTCAGTTCTACCTCGAGCAGGCCGAAACCGACCTAGTGCAGGATATCGGGTACGTGCCGTCGAGCGCCGAGCAGCGCGACGAGAACCTCGAAAAGCTGGACGAGATCGCCGGCTAACACGGTCGAGAGCCGGCTTACTCACATGAGTACATTATGAGAGACAACACAATGAGTACCGAGACGCCCGGGCCGAATATTACGTCCAGACCGAGTGGGCGTGCAGCACGCGAGCGTATGTACCGATACGTCTTGCTCCTGTGTGCTGCCGCGTCGATTCTCGTCACCGTCAGCATCGTCGTGTTGCTCGCACGCGACGCGATTACGTTCTTTACGCTGGTGAACCCGGTCGACTTCTTCACCGGAACGGAGTTCCTCATCAGTCGGAACGTCTACGGGTTACTCCCGCTGTTGAGCGGCACGCTGTTGGTCACGGTGATCTCCGCCGTCATCGCACTCCCGACGGGTGTCGCGGCCGCGGTCTATCTCAGCGAGTACGCTAGCGACCAGATGCGCTCGGTGCTGAAACCGGGGCTGGAAATTCTGGCTGGTATCCCGACAGTCGTCTACGGTATCTTCGCGCTCGTGTACGTGACACCGTTCCTCCAGACCATCGGGCTCCCGGTGAACACGTTCAACATCCTCAGCGCTTCCATCATGGTCGGTATCATGATCATCCCGATGGTCTCCAGCCTGAGCGAGGACGCGATGAGTTCCGTCCCGGACTCGCTGCGACAGGCCGGCTACGGGATGGGCGCGACGAAGTTCGAGGTGACCACCGGCGTCGTCGTCCCCGCGGCAGCCTCGGGCATCTTCTCCTCGTTCATTCTCGCCCTGTCGCGGGCCATCGGCGAGACGATGATCGTCGTCGTCGCGGCCGGCAGCCGGCCCCGGATGCTGAACCTCTCGGACCCGCTCGCGAACCTCTTCCAGGGGTACCAGCCGATGACGGCGGCGATGGTCCAGATCAACAGCGCCGACAGCGTCAGTCAACTGGGCTTTACCAGTCTCTTCGCTATCGGCCTGACGCTGTTCGTCATCACGTTCCTGTTGAACCTGCTGAGCAACCGAATCGCGGCGCGATACCGGGAGGAGTACGAATGAACACTGGGGGACTGAACTGATGGCAACACGAGAACCTGAAACGGGCTGGCACGGGGAGAACAGCGATGTCAACCATCTTCGGGGGCGTGCCTTCGAGGCGACCTGTCTCGCGGCGACCGCGTTCGGACTCGTCTCCGTCCTGCTCCTCCTGCTGTTCGTCGCCAACGACGCGTTCCGACCCTTCTCGGCCGACGCAGGGTGGCTGGCGACCTACGCCGCGACGGTGCTGGTGCCGCTGGCCGCACTAGCCGTCTACTACTATCGACTCGACGAGCCGGCCGGCGAGGTCGCCTACGTCACCAGCGGACTCCCGGTCGTGGGACTCCTGCTCACGGGCGGGTTTGCGGTCCTGTTCATCGAACTGCTCTCCGTACTCGAGTGGTTCGCGCTCCTCATCTCGCTGGTCGTGGCCGGCGGCCTGATCGTTGCACACGGCCGACTGCGGCCGAAGGCCGCGCTCGAACGCCTCGCCGTGGTGCTCCTCGCTCCGATTATCACGGTATTCGGGCTGCCACCCACCAGGTTCAACTGGTTCGTCACCGACGCCGCCGCGGCGCTCGGCCTCGACTTCGGGCTGTACTATCGCGTAATAAGCCTCCGAGAAGCCATCATGATGCTCCCGTTCGTGCCCACGGACTGGGTCATGTTACTCCTGACGCTCGTGCTCCCAGTCGCCGGTGCCGCAGGCTGGTTCGTCGAACAGCGACGCGAGTCGCGGCGAGACGGCCTGGCCGTCGTCGGGCTGACGGCGGCAGTTGCGGTGCTGGGCGTCGTCGCCGGACCACTGCTGGGAATTGGGACCGACGTGTGGCTGCTCATAGTCACATTCGCCGTACTCCCGCTGGGTGTCTACGTGGAAGGCGTGCTCCGTCGTGGCGAAGGCGTCCGCGGCCTCGCCTTCCCGGTCGCCGCCGTGCTTGGCGTGGTCGTCGGCAGCGTCGTCACCGGCGCGCTCGGGTTTGCCGGACCGGACCCCTGGCTCGACTGGGGGTTCCTGACGAGCGCGACCTCACGGACCGCCGCCGATGCCGGTATCTACCCTTCGATGGTCGGCTCGGTGATGATGATTATCGTGATCGTGCTCACCACGTTCCCGGTCGGCGTCGGGGCGGCGATCTACCTTGAGGAGTACGCACCCTCCCAGGGGCTGATGGGCAAGTTCGTCACACTCATCGAAATCAACATCGGGAACCTCGCCGGTGTGCCGTCGGTCGTGTACGGCCTGCTCGGACTGGCGCTTTTCATCCGAGTTCTCCAGTGGCCCCAGGGCTCCGTCATCGTCGCCGGCCTCGCGGTCGGCCTGTTGATCCTCCCGATTGTGATCATCTCCGCACAGGAGGCGATTCGATCCGTCCCCGACTCGTTCCGACAGGCCTCCTACGGAATGGGGGCGACCCGCTGGCAGACGATCCGGCAGGTCGTCCTCCCCGAAGCACTTCCGGGCATTCTGACCGGGACGATACTGGCGCTGGGTCGGGCCATCGGCGAAACGGCCCCGCTGCTGATGATCGGGGCGGCGGCGTCGGTCCGGCTCGCGCCGAATAGCTTCTTCGACGTGGCGAGCATGATGCCACGCCAGATTTTCTCATGGTCGTCGGAACTGGACCCGTCGTTCCGCCACGGCGTGCTGGCGGCCGGCGTGATTACACTGCTTGCAGTGTTGCTGGTGATGAACGCGACAGCGATTGTCATCCGGAACCGGTATCAGCGAACAGGATAATTCATGACAGAGAACGAGATGACGAGCAACGAGAGTACCGAGCCCACACCGACCACTGAAACAGCCGCGTCGTCGCCGGACCCGTCCGGCGACCCCCTCGTCGACCAGTCGATCGACGTGGAGGGAACGGACGCGAACGCGGGCGAGACGGGGAAGCCAGTCATCGAGTCCCGCGACCTGAACGTGTTCTACGGCGAGACGCAGGCGCTACAGGGTATCGACTTGGCCATCCCGGAAAAACAGGTGACGGCCATGATCGGACCCTCCGGCTGTGGCAAGTCCACGTTCCTGCGGTGTATCAACCGCATGAACGATCTCATCGACGCGGCGCGGGTCGAGGGAGACCTCTACTTCGAGGGGAAAAACGTCTACGATGCCGACGTGGACCCGGTGGCGCTGCGGCGACGCATCGGAATGGTGTTCCAGCACCCCAACCCCTTCCCGAAGAGCATCTACGACAACGTCGCTTACGGCCTCCGGATTCAGGACCAGACGGAGAACATAGACGAGAAAGTCGAGACGGCTCTCAAGCGCGCCGCGCTGTGGGACGAAGTCAAAGACCAGCTGGACAAGAGCGCGCTCGACCTCTCGGGCGGCCAGCAACAGCGGCTCTGCATCGCCCGCGCTATTGCCGTCGACCCGGATGTCATTCTGATGGACGAGCCGGCGTCGGCGCTTGACCCGATTGCCACCTCGAAGATCGAGGACCTCATCGAGGAACTGGCCGAGGAGTTCACCGTTGTCATCGTCACTCACAACATGCAGCAGGCGGCCCGTATCTCGGACAAGACCGCCGTCTTCCTCACCGGTGGCGAGCTGGTCGAGTTCGACGACACGGACAAAATCTTCGAGAATCCCGATAGCCAGCGCGTCGAGGACTACATTACTGGCAAGTTCGGGTAGCCTGTACTATCGCTGTAACGTCGCTTCGGTGTCGATGCCGTACACCGCCTTCGGCGTCTCGACGTGTGCCGTTCTGACTGCGTCCTCGTGTCCGTTCTCCAGCAGCCAGCGGACACGCCGTGGCACCGTTTTCGGCCCCAGCACCGCGCCGGGACGGTCCGGGTCGTCGATATAATCGGTCTCCATCAGGAACGGCTCGTCCGTCTCAACCGCAATCTCCAGTTCGTCCTTATCCGCAAGCACCGATTTGACTGGGCCACGGAGCCGCCCGCCGGAGTAGTGTTTGACGACCTGCATACGGTCGAGGCCACGGTCTTCGGCCCAGCCAGCCACTGCTTCAAAGTCTTCGCCGCCTTCGGTATGGAGCTGTATCGCACAACCTACGTCGGCGGCCCGTTCGAACCCGTGACACATCACCGCATTGGAGGCCTCCCAGACGGCGTCGTCAACGTCGTAGTGCGGTCGCCCGGACTTCATCGCGAGCGCGTCACCGTTATCGACGTACTCCGCCGCCACGTCGAGGCCGGTCTGCATGATGTCCATTGCTTCCGGCGGCGTGTAGCCGTCATCAACGAGTTTCGAAATCAGCGCCGGGTGGACCCCGAGGACAGGCCAGGCGCGGCCATCCAGTACCTCGGTCGCGGCGGCAGCGGCCTCGACGGTGAGGTCGAACACCTCGCGGAACGTCTCCGCCGCTGTCGCCTTCTCGACGAGGTGCCAGGACGGCTTGTTGAGCACTAGCAAGTGTGTGCCACCCTGTGAGGCGAATTCCTCGGCTGCCGCGACGTTCCGGCCGTTGACCGGATCGAGATGGAGGTGGTTGTCCAGTACCGGCGTGTCGTCGATGTCCATACGTGGCCAATGGCACTGGCGGAAAAAACAGTTGGCGTCACGGAGTTCGGCCCTCAGAGCGTCACTGCGTCTTCGGCCGCGTTGCGTAACGCGTCGGAGCGGCCATACTCTCCCGGCGCGATGGCGACCGTTTTGACCCCTTCCCGTGCGGCCACTTCCAGCGCCGGCTTGAAATCCGTGTCCCGCGAGGCGACGACCAAGACGTCGATCTGTCCCGAGGCGACGGCGTCTGTCGCGTCAACGGCGAGTCGCACATCGACGTCACCGCTGGTGGTTCGGACCTCGAAGCCCCGGGCCTCGGCGGCCTGAATCAGCCCCGGCGAGGCGTTCTGGTCGACGTAGAGGCGAGTCAACGCCAGCGGCCCGTAGTCGACTGCAATGTCCCGGACCTCGTCGAGGTCGACATCGAACTCAGACCTGAGCACGTTCGGCCCGTCGACGAACAGTCCAACGCGCTGTTGTGAATCTTTCTCCCCGAATATCCGACGAAACAGCTCCATGCGCCCCTTTCCCTGCCCGGCCCGCTTATGCGTGCCGTTTTATATCGTAAACTAGTAACCGCTATACCAAACGCAACTACACAACACTTAGGAGGATCCCCTCCTCATTTCATGGATAGTATTTCCGGACAGAGGCGACAGGCGGCAGCTGCACGATATTCGGTACCATGAGTAAGGAATCTCTTCACAATCGAGACGTCCTAAACGGGCTTTGTGAGATAATTTCCGACCCAGCAATCGTACTAGATGCTGATGGTGTCTTTGTCGACGTCATCCATAATGCCCACAACGGGGCACTATTCTTCAGACAGCCGGAAACGTTGTTAGGATCAGATCTCTGGGACGTCTTCTCCACAGTACAGGCTGACCAGTTCTACACAGTCATCGAGGACGCTCTGCAGGCAGGCGAACAGCAACACATCGAGTACCACCTATCGCTCGACGACGGGGATCGGTACTTCGAGGCTCGCGTCACGCCGGTTGGCAGTGACGATACGGAGCATGTGCTATGGCTGGCCGAAGATATCACACAGCGAAAGCGACGCGAGGAGAAGCAGGCCCTCATCGAGCGAGTGTTCGAGATAAGTCCGGTCGGTCTCGTCGTCGTCGAACCGTCAGGCAAGATTTTGTTCGCCAATGACCGTGCTGAGGACTTGCTCGGCCTCGAACGCGGTACAATCACTGGGAGGCGGTACGACCAACCGGAGTGGAATATCTTCTACGAAGACGGCACTCCGGTCCCCGAAGCGGAGTATCCGGTTACGAGAGTACTCGAATCCGGCGAGCCAGTGTTTGGATTCGAGCATTGGATAGAACTCGCCGACGGGACCGAACGGTGGCTTTCGAGCAATGCCGCGCCGATACTGGGTGATGACGGGACCGTCGAGCGCGTCGTCGTCGGTCTGGACGACGCAACGAGATTGAAACAGCGGGAGGAGCACCTGGAGTGGCTTATCGGGACGGAGATGCTCGCCGACGTCGGCGGATGGGAACTGGATCTGGAGACAGGTCTAATAGAGGGTACTGCAGGGATGAAACGCCTGTACGGGCTCCCGGAGTACAATCCGACGCTTGAGGAGGCACTCGAGCAGTACCATCCCAACGATAGAGCGGCCCTTCGCGACGCCATCGAGACCTGTTGTGAAACCGGCGAGCCGATGGAACTGGAAGCACGCCGCAAGACCGCAGAAGAAACCGAGCGCTGGTTCCGACTCCGGGCAGAAAAAACCGTCCGGGGCGGGGAACCGAAACTGCGAGGCATCGTTCGCGACATCACTCAGGACAAGGAACGAGAGCAGCGGCTAATGGTCATGAGTCGGATTCTCCGGCACAACATCCGAAACAAGCTGACCGTGATACGGGGCAATTCGAGACTCCTCAAAGAAGAACTCGGATCGCCCGAGTTCTCAGTCGACGCTGCCAGCGGACACATCGACAGAATCGAGAACGCGTCGAAAGAGCTCGATTCGCTGGCCGAACGAGCACGGACGTTCGACCGGGTCATCGAGCGCGACCTCCGAAGCGGGACAGTCCACCTACGGCAAGTCCTCACCGATGTCCGGGACGATCTCGGAGAACAGCATCCCGAGGCCGCAATTGAGGTGACACCTACCGACGCGGAGGTGGCTGGTGACAGGATGGCTATCGACCTGATGCTGGAGATTCTTGTCGAAAACGCGCTGGAATACAGTGATCTACCTAGCCCGAGGGTCAAACTTACGGCTGAAGAGACCCCGTCGGGCCAGGTGACAGTCAGCGTCGATACCGACGGGTCCGGTATCCCCGACATGGAGCAAAAGGTCCTGGCTTCGGAGACGGAAGGGCCAGTGGTACACAGTCGCGGTCTCGGGTTGTGGGCGGTTACGTGGCTTGTCCGACGCCTCGGCGGGTCTGTGACAATCGACGAAGACGCCGCCGATGGCGGCGGAACGCGAGTTCGACTCGCGTTCCCGCTGGCGCGAAGCGAGTAACGAACGACAGCGTATTTTCCGTCCCGGTTCTGTCGCTCCATCTATAGTAACAATTGAAACGATTTAACACTGATCGCACTGCCGTCGTGCGATCAGGTGTGCATTGATTTTCAATGGCTACTATACCGCAATCCGGGATTTGATATCGCCACATATGGTTTATCGCGAGGCCACAGGCGGTCAAGGGCCAAACGGTAAGACCACGCGGTACGAGAGGTCCGCGTATGACACTGCGGGCACCACCGCTCTCTGCGGTTCACCAGCGATCCGACGCTTCGTTCACCGATTTCGGCGGGTGGGAGATGCCGGTCGAGTTCGAGTCGATCCGCACGGAACATGAGGCTGTCCGGAGCGAAGCCGGGAAGTTCGACGTTTCACACATGGGACAGATAACCGTGTCCGGGCCGGACGCGGCGACGCTGACACAGCGGCTGACCACCAACGACGTGACCGTGCTGGACCCGGGCGAGGCCCAGTACGGGGCCATCACAGACGAGGACGGAATTATGCTGGACGACACCGTCGTCTACCGATTGCCCGAAGGCGCGGCCGACGAGTTCCTGTTCATCCCGAACGCCGGGCACGACGGGGAAATGACCGAACGGTGGCTCTCTGAGCGGGACGAGCGGGGGATCGACGCGACGGTGACGAACCGGACCGAGGAGTACGCGATGATCGCCGTCCAGGGGCCTGACGCGCCGGACCTGCTGGCAGCCGAGACAGATGTCTCGCTCGCTGCCCTGTCGCGGTTCGAGGTGGCTGACGGGGCTGTCGCCGGTGTCGACTCGTTGATCGCTCGGACGGGATACACGGGCGAACGCGGCTTCGAAATCCTCTGTCCGCCCGACGAAGCCGAGGCGGTCTGGGGCGCGCTTGAGTGCCAGCCCTGCGGGCTCGGCGCGCGCGACACCCTCCGGTTGGAGATGGGTTTTCTGCTCTCCGGGCAGGAGTTCCACCCGGTCGACGAGCCCAGGACGCCTTACGAGGCCGGTATCGGCTGGACCGTCAAACTAGATACGGAGTTCGTCGGTCGGGACGCACTGGAGGGCGTCGCCGCTGACGGTCCCGAAGAGAAGCTCATCGGCATCGAACTCATCGACCGCGGCGTCCCGCGTCACGGGTACGACGTGACGACGCCGGACGGAGAGCCGATCGGTCACATCACCAGCGGTACGATGAGTCCGACGCTGGGAGCGCCGATTGCCCTCGCCTACGTCCCGACGGCGTACGCCCAACCGGACGAGTCCGTCCGCGTTGTCGTCCGCGGCGAACCGAAGAAAGCACGTACCAGGAGCACACCATTCCTCGATAGATGAGCTTCGACGTTCCCGACGACCTGCGATATCTGGAGTCACACGAATGGGTACGCGTCTCCGGCGACACCGCCGAGGTCGGCATCACGGCGTTCGCACAGGACGAACTCGGCGACGTGGTGTTCGTCGAACTGCCCGAGGCAGGGGCGGAGCTGACCGCGGGCGAGGACTTCGGCGTAGTGGAGTCTATCAAGGCCGTGTCCGACGTGTACGCCCCCGTCTCCGGCACCGTCACAGCAGTCAACGACCGGCTCCGCGACGAGCCGGAACTGCTGAACGAGGACCCGTTCGGTGACGGGTGGATGCTTGAGGTCGAGATAGCCGACGAGAGCGACGACCTGCTTTCACCCGACGCGTACCGCGACCAGATCGAGTAACCCTCGGTGGCAGCGGTCCCTGCGGGGGTGAAAGGAGTAACCTAATGTGGGCACGGTCGCTAGCTGTCGATATCATGTCACCCCGGCGCTACTGGGTGGTTCTCCAATGAGCGATAGTGACTCACACGCAACAGGCAGTCCGTACGCACCGCAGACGGCCGCAGAGACCGCGGCGATGCTCGATGCAGTCGGGGCCGACGACCTCGAATCGCTGTTCGACGTTCCCGAGTCCGTCGCCTTCGACGGCGAGTTCGGTATCGACGCCCGGAGCGAGCGGGCGGCGCGCCGGGAAGTCGCCGGCCTCCTGGGCCGCAACGCCGACCTCACCGAGTTTCTCGGCCGCGGCCACTACGACCACTACGTCCCGAGCGTCGTTGACGACCTCGCCAGCCGCTCGGAGTTCCTGACCTCCTACACGCAGTACCAGCCAGAGGTCGCACAGGGCTTTCTCCAAGCGTTGTTCGAGTTCCAGTCGATGCTGGTCGAACTCACGGGACTGGGCGTCGCCAACTGCTCGATGTACGACGACGCGACGGCGCTGGGCGAGGCGGCGACGCTCTCCCAGCGCGTCCGTTCGGTCTCGGGCGACCGGATTCTGGTTCCCGAGCACCTCCGGGAGGGCAAACGCACCGTTCTGTCGAACTACGCCGAAGGACCGGCCCTCACGGTCGAGTCATACCCGATGACCGACGGCGTCGTCGACGTGGCGGCGCTGGCCGACCAGATAGGCGACGACACCGCGATGGTGTACGCCGAGTCGCCGACGGTCCGGGGCGTTATCGAGGAACGGCTCGGGGTTGTCGGCGACCTGGCCCACGACCACGAGGCGCTGTTCTGTCTCGGCTCGGACCCCATCGCGCTGTCCCTGCTGGAGCGCCCGGCCGATGTCGGAGCCGACGTAGTCGTCGGCGACGCCGCGTCGCTGGGGACCGGGACCGCCTACGGATTCGGCCTCGGAATGTTCGTCACCCGCGAGGAGTATCTGCGGCAGGTCCCCGGCCGGCTGGTCGGGGCCAGCGAAGACGCCGCCGACCGCCGCGCGTACACGCTGACGCTCCAGACGCGGGAGCAACACATCCGCAAGGAGCGGGCCACCTCCAACATCTGTACGAATCAGGCGTGGGTCGCGCTTCGGACTGCGATGCACGCCGCGTGGCTCGGCCCGGACGGACTGGTCGACCTCGCCGAGGACTGTGTGACCCGCGCTCGTGACCTATCTGACCGCCTCGACGACATCGTCGGCGTGAAAGCCCCGATTCACGGCCGCCACCACTTCCGGGAGTTCCTCGCCCGCACGGACCAGCCGGCCAGCGCAATCGTGGCCGACCTCGCGAGCGAGGGCTTCGCGGTCCACGCGGTCGAGGACCACTTAGTGCAGGTGTGTGCGACCGAGACCACTGCTGACGCCACAGACGAGTTCGTGGCGGCGTTCCGGGAGGTGGCGAAGTGACACTCGCCTCGCGCTACTCGGCGAAACACCGTGAGACAAACCGCGTCCCACGAGCGTCACGCTCGACACGGGGGTGTCTCGCGTGAAATACGACCAGGCGCGCTGGACCGACGACAGCGACGACCGGTACGAGCCGCTGCTCTCGGAGAAAGCCAGCGAGACGGTCGACACCGAAGACTCGCCGCTGCCCGACGACCTGACGCGGGACTCGCTCTCCCTGCCGGACCCGGCCGAGCCTGAACTGGCCCGGCACTATACGCGCCTCTCGCAGATGAACTACGGCGTCGAGAGCGGGCCGTTCCCGCTCGGCTCGTGTACGATGAAGTACAACCCCTCCTTCACCGAGGACGTGGCTGCACGGGCGGACGCCGCCATCCACCCGGACCGGCCCGATTCCACAGTGCAAGGAACGCTGGCGCTGTGTCACCGCCTGCAGGATTACCTCGGCCGCATCGGCGGGATGGACGCGGTGACGCTACAGCCCCCGGCCGGCGCGGCTGGCGAGTTCACCGGGATACAGATCGCGAAGGCCTACCACCAGCACAACGGCGACGAGCGCTCGGAGGTCGTCATCCCGGACTCGGCGCACGGGACGAACTTCGCGACGGCGGCGATGGCCGGCTACGAGGTCGTCGAGCTCCCGAGCGGCGACGACGGCCGGGTCGACATCGAAGCGCTGGAGGCGGCTGTCGGCGACGACACCGCCGCGCTGATGCTCACGAACCCCAACACGCTGGGGCTGTTCGAGCGCGACATCGAGCACGTCGCCGACATCGTCCACGACGCTGGTGGCCTGCTGTACTACGACGGCGCGAACCTCAACGCCCTGCTCGGGCGCGCTCGCCCCGGCGACATGGGCTTCGACGTGATGCACTACAACGTCCACAAGACGTTCGCGACGCCCCACGGTGGCGGCGGTCCCGGGGCCGGCCCGGTCGGCGTCCGCGAGGAACTGGCCCAGTTCCTCCCGAACCCACACGTCAGAGAGCGCGGCGGCAACTACGAACACTACGAGCCGGACAACTCCATCGGGAAGGTGCATGGCTTCTACGGCAACTGGCCGGTATTGCTCAAGACCTTTGCGTACATCGCCAGATTGGGCGACGAAGGCCTCCGAGACGCCAGCGCGAAGGCCGTGCTGAACGCGAACTACCTCGCTGAGCAGATAGAGTACGAGGTGCCATTTGGCCCGTTCCATCACGAGTTCGTCGCCAGCGCGGGCGAGCAGGACGCTGCTGACGCGGCCAAGCGGATGCTCGATTACGGCGTCCACCCGCCGACGACGAAGTGGCCCGAAATCGTCGACGAGGCGCTGATGACCGAGCCCACGGAGAGCGAAACCAAACGCTCGCTGGACCAGCTCGCGGCCGCGTTCAACGCCGTGGCCGGCGACTCCGACGCCGAACTGGCCGACGCGCCGTCGCGTCCGGCGGCGAAACGCATCGACCAGGCGACTGCGGCCCGAAACCCGCGGCTCTCCTGGCAAGCGCTTGACGACACGTAGCTGCTCGTTTCGACAATTGATACTCCCGCCCGAGCGTATATGCCACCCCGTTGTATAGCAGTTACAACGCAACGCTATGTCCGATACGCCGCACCTGTTGTACGTGGGTCTTGTCGACGCGGACACAGCCACACCTGACGCATCGGTTGCAGTTACGCCAGTCACCACCGCGGCAGACGCGCTGTCGGAGCTGGCCGACCGCGACTACGCCGCCGTCATCTGCGAGCAAGAGCTCCCGGGGGACGAAACGGGTCTGGACGTGCTGGCGGCGATACGCGAGCAATACGACGCCCTCCCGATCGTTCTCTGTACGGCCGAACCGGACGGCGAGGTCGCCGCCCGTGCGACGCAGTTGGCCGTTACTGAGTACGTCCCGCGGAGCGATGTGGACCTGGCGACACGGGTCGGCGACATCCTGACAGGGACCGACACGAGCGCCGACAGTCCAGCCGATCCCATCGAGCGCAAGCACGAGCTACGGACGAACAACGCGGCGCTTCGGAAGCTAGCACAGCTCGCAACGGAAGACGGGCTCACGGAGACCGAAACGGTCGAACGAGTCCTCGAAATCGGATGCCAGCGGCTCGGCGTGTCACTTGGCTTTCTGAACCGGATCGCGGACGGGACACACGAGATCGCGGTAATGGTCGGCGATCACCCCCGCTTCGAGCCCGGGGCCACGACCCCGATTGCGGACACCTACTGTGATCGGGTCATCGAGACCGGCGAGATGTACGAGGTCGCCGACGCTACCGACGTGGCGGGCGGTCCACCAATCGCCCAGAAAACCGGGATGTCCTGCTATATCGGGAGCGAACTCAGCGTCAACGGGACGACCTACGGGACGCTGTGTTTCGCCGACAGCGACCCGCGTCCGGAGCCGTTTTCGGACTCGGAGCAGGCGTTTCTCGAACTGCTGACCGAATGGATGAACCGCGAACTCGAACGCCGCCGCCGCGAGGACGAACTCGAACGATACGAGAACATCATCGAAGCGGTCGACGACGGCGTCTATGCGCTCGACTCAGAGGGGTATTTCGAGTTCGTCAACCAAGCAATGACCGACCTCACTGGCTACTCCGAGTCGGAGCTGCTCGGCGCCTACACCGGGTTCATCAAGAACGACGCCGTCGTCGAGCGCGCCGAATCAATCGTTCAGGAGATGATATTCGGGGACCGCGACGACGAGGAATCGTTCGAGCTGGAGATCCAGCAGGCGTCGGGGAACTCGTTCCCCGCCCAGGACCACATGACGCTGCTGTACGACGACGACGAGCGATTCGCCGGGACCGCGGGCGTCATCCGGGATATCACGGAACAGAAACGGCGCGACGAGGCGCTGTCCGGACTGCTTGATACGACTCGGTCGCTCATGCAGGCCAAGACACCCCAGGAGGTCGCCGAAACAGTCATCGAGGCGACTGAGTCGGATCTCGGGTTCGACCACTCGCTCGTCAGGCTGTACGACGAGGAGGCGGACACACTCCGACCGGTCGCAGCCAGCGACAAGGTCCCGGAACGACCGGTGTACGACGCCGACGAAGGGTTCCCCGGCGACGCGTTCCAGCGCGACGAGCCGCTGATCGTTGACGAGTTCGAGCGGATCGACAACTACGACTCCGACGTGCTGACAGCGGTGATGTACCTCCCGATGGGGGACCACGGAGTCGTGAGCATCGGTGCGCGACAGGGCCACGAGTTCACCGAGTCGGACGTCTCCGTCGGCAAGATTCTCGCGTCCAATGCAGCCGCCGCGTTCGACCGCGTCGAGCGTGAGCGAAGCCTGTTACGGTACGAGTCAGTGTTCGAGAACGTCCGTGACATGATGTACGTCCTCGACGACGAGGGTCGGTTCCAGCTGGTCACCGAACCGCTCGCGGAGTGGCTCGGCTACGAGCGGGCGACGCTTCTGGGCCAGCATCCGCGCGTTGTTCTCGACCAGGACACTATCGACGAGTTCGCCTGTCGTATCGGCGACCTCTGCCGCGCGGGCGGAACCGGGGCGGTCCAGCTCGAAGCGGCGCTGGAAACGGCCAGCGGAGGGACGCGTCCGGCCGAAATCGAGGTCTCGCTGCTCGACGCGGACCAGTTCCGCGGCACTGTCGGCGTCGTCCGGGACCTGACCGAACTCAAGCAGGCGCGGGCAGAGCTGAAAGACGAGCGTGACCGGTTCTCGTACCTGTTCAACACGCTCCCAGACGCCGTCATCGAAACGGAGACGGTCGCGGACGAGTCGGTCGTCAGGTCGGTCAACCCCGCGTTCTCCGACGTGTTCGGGTACGGCGAGGACACAGCCGTCGACAGCCCACTCTCCGACCTCCTCCGACCACCGGACACTGCACACGACGAACTGCCCCAGTTCGACGACCGACGGGCGAACGGCGACCCCTTCCAGACCGAACTCCGACTGATGACCGAGACGGGGTTCCGTGACTTCCTTTTCCGGGGCGTGCCGTACAGCCGGGACGGCGACAGCGTCCGCGGGTTCGGTATCTACACCGACATCACTGAGCAGCGCGAGCGCGAACGCCGGCTGAAACTGCTCAACCGCGTCCTTCGGCACAACCTCCGGAACGACCTGACTGTCGTCCTCGGGATGGCTGACGCGCTGGACGAGCGAATCGACGACGAGGACCAGCGAGCCATTCTCCACAGACTTCAGCGAAAGGCGGAGGAGATGGCGTCGCTGAGTGAGCGGGCGCGCGACATGGAGCGTTCCGTTCGCCGCGACCAGTACGGCGCGGCCCCGGTCAACGTGCCCGCAACCGTTACGGATACCGTATCCTCGTATCACGACGAGTATGCCGGTGAAATCAAAACAGACCTCCCGGATGTGTCGGTTACGGCGGGTGATGGGCGGCTCCATCGAATCCTCGGTGAACTCCTCGAAAACAGCCTCGAACATGCCGGCG